>CAZZYQ010000005.1:0-57630 GCA_964658395.1 uncultured Granulicella sp.
ACGCGGCATGTACATGCCGAACGCCACCTGGCGAAGGCGGGGGTAGCAAGGTGCAGGGGGAGGGGTCTCCCCACCCTTGGAGCGCAATGCAATGGAGCGGAAAGGGCGGAGCGCAGCGGAGGTCTGCACAAGCGAAGCGCGGAAGATTGGGGAAGCCCCTTGCGCCGCGCGATCGGGGCAGAGCCCCTTAGCAAGGTCTGGTTTCCTTATTCGCGCCCATAAGCGCGCACGATCTGTGGGTCGGCGTTGCGGGCAGGAACAGGCCCGCTGAGGTGGGTGGTGGAAGACGCGCAGCGGCTGGAGCCAGGGAGGAGTGCAACTCCTCCCTCATGACAGTGGGTTGTCGAGGACTCGCACTCCTACACGCGAGGCCCTATCGTAGGAGTCATGGAGACTTAAGTGGCGAAGAGGCAGTCGAAACCAATCGAACCCGAGGATGAGGACGATTTCGAAGAAAGCGTGTGCGTCCAGTGCTTCCACGACCGAGGAATCCAGCGTTTCATTCGTGGACACGTTTCGGCAAAGCGATGCTCCGTTTGCAGACGGGCCTCCAGAAAAGCGATCGCCGCCCCTGCCGAAGACGTGCTCAAGTTCATCTGTGACCGACTCGAGGAGCATTACGAAAATGCCTACGACGGCAGCCCCTACGATAGCGACGCTGGCGAGTACCTAGTGCCCACATGGGACATGGAGGAGTTGATTTTTGAGGAGCTGGAAGGATTGGCTCCTGCGGCGACTGTGGAGTGGGTTCAAACGCATTTACAGGATGAAGACAACAAATACTGCAAGCGGGGCTGGCAGATCATGTCTCCCGGCGCGGCCCTCAGTGCGGGATGGGAGGCCTTCTCCAAGGCAGTTAAGCATGAGACCCGTTTTATGTTCTTCCGGGAGGATACGGAGGACTACGGAGAGCCGTTCCTCGTTCGACCTGTCCAGATGTTGGAAGAACTCGGCAAAGCGATTCGGCGATGCAAGCTGGTCACACAACTGAAGGCCGGCACTCGACTCTATAGGGTGCGTGGGCATAAACCCGGAATCGTTTACGCTGACGGACCATCGCTGGGGCCTCCGCCGGAGAACGTTGCCGCCTCCTCGGGAAGAATGAATGCCCCAGGCATCGCAGTCGGATACTTTTCCTTCGACGAAGACACCGCTCTGGACGAGGCAACCGGCAAGTTCACTCGATTGTCCTCTGGTGCTTTCAAGTTGCTGGAGAATATTTGGGTGGTGGATCTCACCGAGATTCCGGATATTCCCTCGATCTTTGAACAAGGCCCGCGGGAATCGTTGGACTTTCTGCATCAGTTCGCAAGGGATGTGTCGCAGCCTTTCACACCGGACACGGAAACTCACGTCGAATACACACCGACGCAGGTCGTCTCCGAGTACCTCCGCCATCGCTTTCGAGACAAGGGCAAGCATCCGATGCGAGGCGTGGTGTATTGGAGTGCGAAGTCAAAAGGAACGAAGAATGTCGTTTTGTTCGTGGGTGCGCATGAGGTCGTAGGCTACAAATCGTCGTCGCGACTCAAGCCAAAGCCTCTCCTCAAGTTGATGAAGGCGCGCGAGCGCACCCGAAGGAAGAAGAGCCATGGAAAAAGTCACTAACCTCATGCCGTATGAAATCGACAGCCTGAAATGGGTCGCGGAGAATTTCGACGTGGAAGAGGAAATCCTTCAAGGATTCGCTTCATCCTTGAGCGCGCTGGCATGGCTTTATCTCCAAACGCTCAAGGACGCAAAAGAGTTTCGGGAAGGGCGTGTTGTCATTCTCGGGCTACTCAATCAAGCTCATCATTGGCTTACAGGCGGGTTGACCGCCTTGGAGTCGGGCAACGGGGTCGTGTGGTCGGCGTGTCTGCGCGGACTCATCGAAGTGTTCGGTTCCACCGTGCTCATTAGCGAAAACCCCGGTAAGGTCGTAAATCATCTCGGAGAAATCGCCGCGGGAAAGTTGTACTCTGCCGCGCACCGTTCCCGTCCGGGCTTCAAGGCGGATCTGGAGCGTCTTCACAGTGTCGTCCACCCCGGCGCCCGATCGATGTATCTCGGTGTCGAGCCGACGAACCTGGAAACACGAGAAGTGCGACTAGAGTTCGGCTTGCGAGCACTCAAGAAAGCGGAAGGCAGAGAGGCCGTGATTGTGCTTGCGAACATGGCTGGGCTGCTGGAAGAGAGCCTCGGCGCGATAGCGACGAATCCCGTTGTGCTTCAAACTGGGCGCATCGTGATGCAGAGCAATGGCAAGCAGGTCGAGTCGCCATTCCGGTAACGGGTTCCACGTTCCCAGCTGCGCATCAGGGCACGCTAGCATGGTGAATGGACGGTTTACAGAAAATCTTGGAGAACTCTCTGGCCTGTGTTCCCAAGCTGGTGTTCGCGGGGATGCTTCGGGAGAAGCTGCTCGAACAGGGTGTCAAGATTACGCCGCGGAGGGCCGAAATCATTGCGGCCCAAATCCTGGCGGGCAAACCGAAAATCTCTTTGCCGGGAAAGAGGACGGGTGAGATCAAGCTATCTCTCACGAGCGCGGACGCAGATGTCTTGAACGCCCGCATCAACAAGTTTCTCGAAACCAATGTTCCGGAGCTGATCGAGAAGCTGCAAGCGGATATGACACCGCCGATGCTGGAGAGCCTCAAAAAGAGGTGGCCTGCCGAGAGGCGTCTCTACCAGCGACAGATTACGGATTTCCGGAAACGGTTGCGGCAACGGTGGTCTCGGGGTCTCGGCAAGCTCGGGATGCTGATTTACATGGCTCGGGACTTAGGCAATCAGCTGAATGAGGACGTTCGTGCGAAACAGACGGCACAGGACGTGGACGTCATTGACGTGGTCACGAGGCTGCACGCTCGCTCCTGTCAGGTCGCGGAAGAAGTCGTTGTTCTACTTGAAAATGGGTTTGCGAACGGCGCGATGGCGCGGTGGCGCACCATGCACGAGATTGCGGTGACGGCCAATTTCATCGGAAAACACGGCAATGCCTGCGCGCTTCGCTATAACGAGCACCAGATTGTCGAATCGTACCGTGCGGCTAAGGAATATGACGCGCTCCATGAACGCCTGGGATACGAACCTATCGCTGCGGACGTGCTCGACAAAATCAACAAGCAGTATGAGCACGTGCTCCAGCAACACGGGCAGAACTTTGGCGGTCAATATGGTTGGGCGGCAGCTGACCTACAAATCAAGAAACCGACATTCAAAGAGCTTGAGAGCCACGTAGGCACGGATTTTTTGCGCGGTCATTACCGCATGGCGAGCCACGGAGTGCACGCGAATCCGAAAGGAATCTTTTTCAATCTGGGCTCGTTATTTCCCAGCGATGTCCTGGCCGCAGGTCCGAGCAACTCAGGACTCGCCGATGCCGGCGACGGAGCCGCACGGTCGCTCCTCTCTGCTTCTTCCTCTCTGTTGTTTCTTTCTCAGAACCTCGACTATCAAGTCGCGCTGAAGGCGATGGGAATGTTGGTCGATGAGATTGGCGCCGCCTTCCTGCAAGCCCACCGGAAGCTCTACAACGACGAGGTGAAGCTCCGCCAAGAGGAAGCGGCGGCCAAAGCGTTGCTGGAAGAACACGGGATTACGGAGGCGGATCTTGACGATTTCCGCGTCGTGGTCAAAACACCGAGGCGGCAATCAGCTCCGAAGAAGTCAACGTCGAAGAACGGTTAGCGCGAAGGAACGAGCGCGGTGTAGTCCTTCAAAATCCTTGGCTCGCCGCCGTCGTTTTGAATGCACTTCGCTTCAAGAGCAACCCGGGTCTTGAGACTGGCGACGAAACTCGTGCCATCGGTGAAGTCGAGCTGTAATTCCGGCCCGTCGCTGCCATCCTCGAAGAGATTGCACTGCCGAATCACTTTTCCAACAAGTTCTTTGCATTCAATCATGGAGTCCTCCAACACGATGGGCTCGGCGACATACCAGACGTAAGCAGGACCGAGCTTATACCCGGTATGTGAACATATCACACTCATCGTGTGTAGACTCATAGTGGTCAAGGACAAACCATGAACATGTGGCGAAAGTTTCAGTCAAGTCTCTGTTCGGCAAGGCCTTGCGCACCCTTCGCGAGGAGCGAGGCTATTCGCAGGAAGAGCTCGCGGAACGGGCTGGGCTACACCGGAACTACGTAGGCGGCGTCGAGCGTGGTGAACGCAATGTCGCGTTAGAGAATATTGTGAAGCTGGCTGGAGCCCTGTCTGTTCGCAGTCGGGACCTGTTCGACTCACTGCCGTAAGGGGCAAGTGCAAAGGGCCGAAATGCCAAACACGTTCTTCTTCCAGAACCACAAGAAGCAAATATCGGGCAGCGGAATCCCTCTGTTTGCGCACGAACATGGGGTCGCCTTTTGCAATGCAGATTGGTTCTTTGCCTTTCCGATCGGTGAAGGCGGGCAGCCCTATTGGGAATACTCTCCAGGAGCGACTTCCGACAAGACACGCGATTGGGTCAAGGAACGTTTTGGAGACGCGCAACCGTACGAATCGGAATACGCACCGGGTACAGCTTACAAGCGCATCTTTCGTCCGCCGGTGTCGGGCAGCTTTTATCGGGCGATCGATCAGAGCAAGCGATCCCAATCCTTCGTCACACTCAGGATACTGTTCGACAAACTGACGACGATCTTCCAGACGATTGAGCCGACAAATGCCAATCGCACAACTTATGGTCATCTCGTTCGGGAGTTGCTGCTCATCGCGTGTATGGAGGTCGAAGCGTCATGGTCGGCTGTGTTGCGAGAAAACGGCTATCCTTTGAGTCGATACAACACGAACGACTACATAAAGCTCATTGAACCGATGCTGCTGGATGGATACCAGTTATCGCTGAAGTATTATCCCGATTTTCCCGCCTTCTCCCCCTTCAAAGGCTGGAACAGCGCGGCACCCACGCAATCTCTCCCCTGGTATGACGCATATAACAAGACGAAACATGACCGAGAGACGCAACTCAGTTGCGCGACCCTCGAGAATGCCGTGACGGCTGTCGGCGCGGCAGTGGTGATGTTCTACGCCCAATTCGGCTATGACGTTGCGCCCAGCCTTGAGGAGCAGCCGAGCTTGTTCATCCGGAGCACGTTTACGCTGCGGACTGAGTTCACCAGGCACGCGCGGGCGGTGTACATCCCGGAACTGACGGTGCCAAGCTCTTCCCCTGTCCCATCCTTCGATTGGCGACTCGTTGATTACCCCTTCTAAGACGAACCGTCACCCAAGGTTTATGCCGCGATTTGATGGACATAGTATGGGACTTCTTGATCGCTGAGTATGTGTTCGAGTCGCTGTTTGTCGAGACCAGCCGGATTCAGCCACTCCTGTAAATAGGCTTCCTGAATCGTAATGACGGTGCGTTGGTGACCCGTGGCCAATACCTCTGGTGTCGGCTCATCGGTAATGGCGGCGAAGGAATACAAATCGGGTTCTCCCGGCTTCTTCCACCGGTCCCACACGCAGGCAATGAGCATGTCCGCAGCGGGCTGGGGATCGAATTCCAGAACAAGATTTTTTTGCTTCTCATCGTCCGCAAGCTCGCGATGCTCATAGAGGTGCAGGGGAACGTTTTCGTAGAAGCCGGAAATAACCAGGACGGCGTGGTGCCGCCCATAGACTTGACTCCAATACTCGTCGAGGCTGTCGCGCCGCACGTTGTAGGTGCCCGGGAATCGTTTGTCATAGTCGGCCGGCTTGTCGCCTAAACGGCAGGCATAGCGCATGGGACGGATCATTCTTTTGTCGTCGAGCTGAACAATCACAGGTGCATACATCATCGGAAAGATGCGGGCATCCTCGTTGTTTGGTTCGGTGCGGCGGAGATCCGCTAACCGTTCAAGGAGTGCCTGGGACTTGGCGGTCGCAATGCGTATCTCCTCCTTGGCTTTCTTCGTTTCCTTCTTGGCCAGGGATTCTTGTGCGAGGGCCAAGCGCCGCCGCTGGGCGAAGACCTCGGTTTCCCATTCGGTCTTTTTCTCCGTGAGATATTGCGCGATGTACGCAGCGGTGCGTTTCTGGACATCCGTGGCGGGATGCTGGTAATTGCGCTGGAGATCGCGCGACATTTTGATGTCCTCTCCCTCGGCGCGGCGGCGGTACGCCTCTTCAAAGGCTTTCCAATCCACCTCTGCACCGTACCGCTTGGAGAGATGGTCGAAATGCTGTTTGACGCGGGCCGAATAGCACATTCGATTATTGTAGGCGCGTCTCTCGAAAATAGTTAGCCCTGTTGATACAAGCACTTACCGTTCCGTGCGCTCCGTTCGTGGTGCAAGGGAGATTGACGAACCTCCCTGTCGATAGGCGAATATATGGCGAAGATACTTATGCCATCGAGCGCCTCAATCCGAGTCCAGGTCGAATCAGCTCTTGCGCATAAGATCCCCTCTGCCCTGACGCCGCCGCCCCGCATCATTCGGCCCTTCGTCGAGACAGGAATCGGCGAACTCGACGGCCTGATCCAAGGGGGCTTCCCGATGGGCGCTGTCACCGAGCTGGTGGGCCCGGAGTGCTCTGGCAGAACTTCCGTGGCCCTGTCGTTCCTGTCACGCATCACCTCAGCAGGTAAAGTCTGTGCCTGGATCGATGCTTCCAATTCTTTCAATCCCAGTTCGGCCACCTCGGTAGGCGTCGATCTGAGGCGGTTGTTATGGGTCCGGTGCGGGGTGCAAGAAGACATCACGTCGCAAGAGACACGGCAGTTAACATTGCCTGCAGCCTGCTTCGCGACGAAACCCATAACGAAGGGGCTCCACGGCGGCGGTCATGGAACCCACCCGCGCTCTGAGGTGAAGGGGCTCTCGGCTGCCGTAGACCGATTCCTCGGAAACGATGCCATTGCAGCGCGTTGCGCAGAGCCGATCGCTAAACCACGGCCAAGTGTGCAGACGTATGTATCGAGCCTCGTACCAGCGACGGCGGCGGTGCGTCTGCCGCGCCGTGCTCGTGTTTACAACGCTATCGAACAGGCGCTACGCAGCACCGATCTCTTGATACAGACGTGTGGCTTCAGTGCCATCATCCTTGACCTCGGAGGCGTTCCGCCAGAAGTTGTCTCTCGCATTGAACTCTCGACGTGGCACCGCTACCGTGTGGCTTCCGAACAAACGCAATCGAGTATTGTGCTCCTTTCGCAGTATCCCTGCGCGAAGAGTAGTTCCGAGTTGCAACTTCGCTTGCATCCGATGGAAGACACACGCGAAGAACGAACGGTCTTTACCGGACTGAACGCGCGGGTGGAGATACTGCGCCAGCGGTTTACGGAAATACCCACCAACGTGGTGTCGATCCGCAAGCCTCCACAGCGCGTCCGCGAGGCGTGCTGGAGTCAGAGAACAACCTGGGCAGGGCCGCGATGAACGCTCCTGCCGAGCTCTATGCGTGCATCTACGCGCGGGAACTTCCGGCGCAGGCCTTACTACGCTTACGCCCCGAGTTGCACGATAAGCCATGCGTGGTTCTCGAAGGCGAGCCGCCCGCACAGACGGTATGTTCCCTGAACACGCGCGCCCGTCTGCTCGGACTTCGGCGGAGTATGACCAAGGTAGAGGTAGACACGTTTGAGGGTGTCTCGGTTTTACAACGCTCCGTACGCACGGAAGATGCCGTCCGCATCATCCTCCTCGAATGCGCGGGTTCCTTTTCGCCACGTGTCGAGGACCGAAGCGTCAACGGACTTTTCGTGTGTGCTCTGGACATCACCGGAACGGAGGGTCTCTTTGGGCCTACGCTTATGCTGGCGAAACAACTTCGCCAACGCCTCCACACGATAGGCATTGCCGCCTTTGTGACCGTCAGCGCGAACTTGCATACGGCGATCTGCATCGCTAGAGGACTTGGCGGTGGCATCCCCATCCAAGTTGTTCCCCGAGGAGAAGAGGCGAAAGCTCTATCGCCCTTGCCGCTTACCGTGCTTGATGTGACCGAAGCTCAAGCGGAGACGTTTCGCGCGTGGGGTATCCGCACCGTAGGCGCCCTCGCCGAGCTGCCGGAGAAGTCGCTCATCTCACGTCTTGGCCAGGATGCAAAACGCTTGCTGCAACTCGCTCATGGAAAGCACAAACACCTCCTGCTGCCCATCGATGTGCCGTTCGTCTTGGAAGAGCACGCGGAATCGGATTCGCCATTAGACGATCTCGATTCCTTGTTGTTCGGTGTCTCCACGATGCTGGAACAACTGATCTTTCGTGCCATGTCTCGGGTGTTCGCTCTGGCATCCGTCACTATCACGTTTCGTCTGGATGGAGGAGGAAGCCACGCGCGCACCGTGAATCCTCGCGTCCCAACGAATGACAAAATGCTCTGGCTGAAGCTGCTCCTACTCGACCTCCAGAACCATCCGCCCCAGGCTTCCATCCTTGCCGTCCATCTTCACGCGGAGCCAGGCGAAACGAGCAAGGTGCAGCTCGGGCTTTTTGCGCCGCAACTGCCTGAACCCGGCAAGCTCGATGTCGCGTTAGCAAAGATCATGGCAATTGTGGGGGAAGGCAACGTTGGTCAGGCAGTGCTCGATGACACACGGCGCGCAGGTGACTTTCATATCGAGTCGTTCTGCGTTCCTTCGACCATGCCGGATGCGACGGATGCACCCTCGCGTCTCTGCCTTCGAGTCTTACGACCTGCTGAACGTACCACCGTGGAGATGCGCGACGGCCGCCCGCGCGAGGTTTACTTTCGGTCCCGCCGATACACGCTCGAAGAGGTGTACGGCCCTTGGTTGAGCGGCGGCGACTGGTGGAACGAAGCGATATGGGGCAACGAGCAATGGGATGTCATCGGAAGAGCAAGCGATAGCGCGTTTCTCGCGTGTCGGATCGCGCACGACTTCATCCAAAACGATTGGCGCGTGGCAGGGCTCTATGACTGAGGGTTATATCGAACTCCATGCTGCCAGCGCATTTTCCTTCCTCGAAGGTGGCTCCCAACCGGAAGCCTTGGCCGAACGGGCATTCTCGCTGGACATGCCCGCGATGGCCCTGATGGACCGAAACGGGTTCTATGGTTCGGCACGATTCCACAAGATCGCAGAGGAGAACGGCATCAAGCCACACGTTGGAGCTGAGGTAGCTCTTACGGGGCTGTGTAATCGGCTTGCTCCGCCGATGTGGTTGCCGCATCAACATCTCGCGGAACCTGCCCGCCTTCCACTGCTCTGCGAGACACGAGAGGGTTATCAGAATCTTTGCCAGCTCATTACACGCTTCAAGATGCGCGAGGCTACGAAGCAGGAAGGCTCGGCGAAGCTGGCGGATATGGAGGAATACAGTGGCGGCCTTGTCTGCTTGACGGGCGGCGATGAAGGGCCGCTCGCTGCGGCGCTGATGCGCGGTGGCGAATCAGCGGGCCGTGAGGTCGTAGAGCAATTGGTGCGCATCTTCGGTCCAAAAAACGTTTACATCGAATTGCAACGTCATCGCGAGCGAGCTGAAGAGTGGCGCAACCAAGCGGCCATCCGGATCGCAGAGTCGCTACGGTTGCCGTTATTGGCAACGAACGGAGTGCGCTACGCCACGAAGTACGATCGCGAGATCGCAGACCTGTTCACTGCGGTTCGCAATCACACGAAGCTCGACGATGCGGGACGTCTGCTCGCCCTCAACAATCAGAGGCATCTCCGACCGGCAAGCAGGATGGCCGCATTGTTTCGTGATGTACCGGGCGCTATCGCCAACACAGTGGAATTGTCTTCACGTCTAAAGTTTCAGCTTTCCGAGCTTGGATATGAGTTCCCGCGTTATCCCGCGCCGGACGGGGAGACGATGGACAGTTTTCTCGCGAAGCGGGTCGATGAGGGAGTGCGGCGACGCTATGGCGCGAAACAAGATGCCGGGCTTCTGGAGCGAGCCAAGAACCAGGTGGAACACGAACTAACGCTGATCGCAAAGCTCGGCTTCGCGGGATACTTCCTGATCGTCTGGGACATCGTAGAGTTTTGCAAGAGGCACGGCATCCTTATCCAAGGCAGAGGGAGTGCGGCTAACTCGGCCGTCTGTTACGCGCTGGAGATCACCGCGATTGATCCTGTCGGGATGGAATTGCTCTTTGAACGCTTCTTGTCCGAGAGCCGCGGCAGGTGCGAGTGGCCTGACATTGACCTCGATCTGCCTTCCGAGGAAAAGCGCGAACAAGCGATTCAGTACGTGTACAAGCGATATGGCGAACTGGGTGCGGCCATGACAGCGAACGTTATTACCTATCGTGGGAAGTCTGCGGCACGCGAAGTCGGTAAGGCGCACGGCTTTGATCCTGACTCGTTGCAGCGTCTCTCCGGTCTGGTCGCAAACTACGAGTGGAAAGGCCCAAACGACACGATGGCCCGTTCTTTCCAGAACGCAGGCTTCGACGTGCAGCATCCACGCATCGCAAAGTATCTCGAACTGTGTATGCGGGTGCAGGACCTCCCGCGACACCTTGGTCAGCACTCGGGCGGCATGGTGATTTGTCAGGGAGCCCTCAACAAAGTCGTCCCGCTGGAGCGGACGTCGATGGTGGGCCGAACGGTTGTGCAGTGGGACAAAGAGGACTGCGCGAATCTCCACATCATCAAGGTGGACTTGCTGGGTCTCGGCATGATGGCGGTGCTGAAGGACTGCCTCACCCTCATACCCCAGCATTACGGCGAGTCGATTGATCTGGCACAGCTCCCGGAAGACGAAGAGGTTTATCGAACATTGCAGCGGGCCGACACCATAGGTATGTTCCAGGTGGAGAGCCGCGCACAGATGGCCTCACTGCCTCGGAACCGCCCGGAGAAGTTCTATGACTTGGTGGTGCAAGTTGCCATCATCCGTCCTGGTCCCATCGTCGGCAAGATGATGCACCCGTACATGCGTCGTCGACAGAAGCAGGAAGCGGTTACCTATCCTCACCCGTCCTTGGAATCAACCTTGAAGCGAACCTTGGGTGTTCCGCTCTTTCAAGAACAACTGTTGCGCATGGCAATGGTGGTCGCGAACTTCTCAGGCTCCGAAGCCGACGAGCTCCGTCGTGCCGTGGGGATGCGGCGTCGTGGGAACGCATGAAAAATCTTGAAGGTAGGCTTCGGGCCGGTATGACCGCAAACGGTCTGGATGCAGAGACGCAGGAGACCATCATCCAGAACATCAGTTCGTTCGCACTGTACGGCTTTCCGGAAAGCCATGCCGCCAGTTTCGCGCTGATTGCTTACGCGTCCGCGTATATCAAAGTGAAATACCTCGCAGCGTTTACATGCGCGATGCTGAACAATCAACCGATGGGCTTCTATAGTCCATCCGTCATCATCGAAGATGCGCGGCGTCATGGGCTGCGCGTTAAACCCATCGACGTACAGATGTCGGAGTGGGTATGTTCTGTTGAGCAAGAGAAAGACTTTTCTCTGTTGCTGCGGCTCGGTCTCGGATATGTGCGCGGCCTGAGAAGACAAAGCGCCGAAGCGATGGTCGAGTCTCGCTCTCATGGCATCTTCCGGTCTGTGGATGATCTCGTGTTAAGGGTTCCCAACCTCAACCGCAAGGAGCTGGCGCTGCTTGCTAACGTGGGTGCTCTGAATGGCCTCAATGGAGTGGCACACCGTAGAGACGCACTCTGGCAAGTGGAACGTGCCGGGAAACCCGAAGAGCCGCTCCTGATGCAAGAAAGCCAATGGCTCCGGGAGAATTCTGCGGAATCTCCGCTGCTCGCGATGACCCCCGAAGAGAGGCTTGTGGCGGACTATGCGGTGAGCAGTGTGACGACTGGCCCGCATCCTATGTGGTTTCGACGGAAGGAATTGGATCGTAGAGGATACCTGCGTGCCGCAGACCTCGCGAACCGAGCGGATGGGTCGTATGTCAAGACCGCCGGCCTTGCCATCGTCAAGCAACGGCCGGGCACAGCTTCAGGTGTAGTCTTCCTTTCCGTTTCTGACGAGACGGGTGTGTTCAATGTCTTCGTTGCTCCTGAGTTCTTCGAGCGACATCGCCTTGAGGTCACGAAATCAAAGTTCGTGGAGGTGGAGGGGCCGCTGCAAAAGCAAGGGCCAGTCATCCATGTGATGGCGTCGTCGTTTCGGGAATATAGACATGAGAGAGAGGCAGGCAGCCTCCAGGTGACATCGCATGACTTCCACTAAGAATGGTTCACAGGTCGGGGGTTACCGGTCTGAAATTGAGCAACAGAAGCTCGGCCCTGCACTTGTCATTGCTTCGAGTCTGATCTTGGCGATTCGGACTGCACGTTGGCCGACGACACACAGTGATGGATTGGCAAACATGGAATGGGAGAAAGAAGTGGAGCATAGCGTTCGCATCGGTCGATTGGTTTTATCTCACCTGACCACGCGCTACCCGGACCTTTTCCAGTCAAAACAAGTGCCCTGGTATGTTGCTACCGACGATGATGCACCTAAGTAGTTCAGACCTAAATTTTATTCAGCCTATCTCTCTGCCAAAGCGAAAGACGCCCCGTTTTTCCATCCCACGTTTTGCCAGTTTTTCGAAACCCCTCGTCGCTTAGCATCTTCTTCATTGCATTTGATGAGGTAGTAGCAAAAAGCGGCGAATCAGCCACTGACATCAGGGCATTCAATAAACTCTTCGCGATACCCTGTTTTCGAGAGTCACTTCGCACAGCTACATATCCGAGTTCGATTGCGCTCTTCTCTATCGAACTCCCGCTCGATCCAGCGATTTTCGATGCGTACGCCGGACGATCAGCCTTGAGGACTGCAAGTCCAATAATGTCTCGCCCCGATTTGGCCACTGCAATCTTGTTAGCTACGTCTAGCCCGCGCTTGGCGGTAATAGTATCGACGGCACCTCCATCGCGCAAGATTTGCATGCATTGTGTCGATTCGGCGGCTGATAGCCTCTTTGCGATCTTTATAGTCCACTGTGGCCCGACAGGCGCTTTCGACCCGGTCGTGCTATCGCTAACGGCTGCTAGCTCCTTGTTCACTTCATTCGCGAGGCTTGTTAGATTGCTTTGGGTAGCCTCGATCACTTTTATGAGACCGCCAAGTGATGCACGCCTCGGATCGTCAGTTTCGCTGCATGTATCGATGAAGCCCGCTAAAACTGACAATGTGTGATCGTCAAGCGTCTCGGCTGCACCCAAAAGCCGCTGCTCGAGAGATTGAAGGAATCTGATTAAGATCGAGGGAACTGGTTGTCGCTTTCGTTCAAATAATGGCGGGCGCGACTTGAGTGCCAGAACTATATTTGCAATACCCGTTAGATTTCCGAAGATCGCTCGTGCCAGATCATCAAGCCCAGAAGAGCCGCGCCCTTCCCACATCGATGCGTCGGGGCTGGTAGCCGATAAGCATCGCAAGAGGTACTTGTATCGCGCCAAAGGATATGCGTTTCCCGGCAACGCAGCTCGTCGCTCCCACAATGAAAGAATTGTATTCACTGCCTCTTTCTGAGCATCTCCATTGGAGGAGGCAGCGTCACGGTCAGACACCTTGGCGATCAAATACGCGACGTGATGACACATCCAACGTCCAAGTGTGTCGGTCTCGTCATCGAGACCCATCTCTTTGACGATGGTTTTACCAAGCTCCAGAATCTCCGAAGGCGTCCTCGTAGATACGATTTGCTCGTAGGACGAAGTGCCGGTTGTAGATTCGCTTCTCTTCCTTGCTGCTACTTTCGCCATAACCGTATCCTCTGTCTGCCCTCGTCTGCTCGACGTGCACCATGAGGTCAAGACCCTGTACCGTCAGAAACTCCTGTAACCGACGCTTGTCGATTTTGAGGCGTTCACCATTGGAAATTGGACTCCCGCCATATCTGTGCCGCCGGTCATCTTGTTCTGCTTCGTCGCTCCACAGCTCCCGCAAAAATATGGTCTCGTTCTTCTCCCCGATAATGTGACCCTCTTCCGAAATCTGCGGCTTTAGATTGAAGTATTTAGCCACGGCGGTGCCAGGGAGATGGCCGTACGGATTAATTGAGGCTCGAAATGTGTCCCGATCGTCGATTCCTTCTCCTTCGCTCTCGACACTCTTCAGCCAGCCACGCAAGGTATACCCGTCAGACTCGATTTCTAAATTATGTTCTTCAGGTGGCACGAAGTATCGATAGTGATCTGCGGTCTCAAGCGCCCTCAGAAGTGACAGCGCTCGGTCGGGAGAAACCAGAGCACTGCGGATATGCACGTCTGATCGGAACCAATGGGCCTGCGTTTCGTGTCTGCCGTCGACTACGATTTGCGGAATATTGGGCTGAATCCCGATTTCGCCAAGGAAATATGCACTGTCTTCTGAATCTAGCCACGAACGGATATTTCCGTCGCTTGGCGGCTCGTTCCAAAAGCGAGCCTCTAGCGGCTTAGGCATTCGCAGTTCAGAAAGCCAGTGATGTGGATCGGTAAGCATGGCTCTGTGGATTCGCCGTTCTAGGCTGCCGTAGGACCATCCCTCACGCACAGCAGCTAAGGGACGAGTCGCCAAGAGCTCGCCAACGGTACACCACATGGCGTGCCATTCATAATAGAGTGCTGGTCGTTCGATAACAGGCTTTGAACCGTGGCTGTTCGACCAGAGGCCCCACTCCCTTTCTGGATATCTGTTGAGACGTTTTTCGTCCTTCCATACACCGATGTCTGGAGAGACGTTCCATTCCTCACTAACCCATTTGTCTGCGACGCTCAGAAATTCGTTCATGGTTACGTCAGCGAAACAGGCGACCATGGGGCTATACCAAGACGGTATGGTGTCCATCGGATCGAATCGATGTTTGGTTTCTCGCTTTGCGAAGGGCTCCTCGCGGGGACCGTCCTCGCGCGTCTTCGCCGTTAATGGTGACTTGTTTACTTTCGTCAATGCGGAGCGTTCCGCTTTGGAAAGAGAGATTGCCCCAGCTTTGGCAAGCCTGAGAAGACTAGTTCGGGCAAAGCCCCGTATGAGGACATGCGGCATTGAGGACGCGTCGATCATTTTCCGGAGATCGTCAGCAAGCGACGCGACATTATGTGGTGATTCTCGGCACGCTCGATCGAGAGCGATCGCAAACCATAGCCTGCCGCCCAGCTCGTAAAACGGCGCGTCCGGTTGCCGGAATAAAGTATCGCTGCTCCGTGAAACCTGGGGACTAAATGAAGCAATCGTTTCGGCCTCGCCAAGTATTGCGAGGCGACAAAAGGCATATGCTGCTCTCCATCGAATGCGCGTGTCGACGTCCGTCATCAGAGCATAGAGATAGCGAGCAACTCCGGAAGCTGAGTCCGTAGGGACGTCTGCGGCGTCGATTAGATCGCGTTCGTTCGAAGGTATGTGCTGTACGAGTCGTCCGGAATACCATTCTGAGAGAATCACAGCATCGTCCGCTTCGAGGTGGGTGACCAGCAGTTCAACAAGAGGTAATGCTAACGACGCGTAAAGCCCTTCTGTATTTGCAGCAAGGCCTGAGAGAAGAAGATTTGTGACCTGTCGAGAATCTAAACGCGTAAGTTCAATGAGCTTGTGAATGATCGACTGCCCGTACCGTACCCATTGACCGAGGCTCAGCAGGTTGGCACGGATGAATTCTGGCAAGTTTGTAGCGCACCATTGCTCAACCGCCGGGTCACTTGCCCAACGTGTGAGAGCTCGCATTAGTTGGCTATCAGCCGAATGTTGACGATCGGATGCAAATAGTTCACATAGTGCCGACAGGACGTCTACATGTTTGTTGACCGGAACCTTCTGGAACACGGAGTCGAAAATATAATTTGTGTCGTAGCGGAGGCTTCCGCCTTGCGCTTCGGCCTCCTGCTGTGCCTTCTGAATCGCATCGCGTAGGTCTTGGGCGGTGTTAAAACTCAACGCTGTCTTCCAATTGCTCAGACCTAACGGCGTTTCTTCGGCATTCGAAGGACTAAGCTTCGACCGTTCTATGGACGATAGGAACGAGACGGTCTCCGTCAATGACTTGGCCCAACGGGCCTCGTCGTCTGCATAACCCCCAGCCACCAGCTTCTTTGCAAGTCCATCGGAATATCCTTTGCCGAACCGAAAGAGATCTTCCCAAGCAAGGATTTCTACAACCTGAGCGCGCTTTAACGCAGTGGTTTCACTCTGGTTGGTATCGAAGATTGTTTCAAGCAATCCCGACTCGGCGTTGTCTATCAATGCTGCGAGGGCGCAGGCTTGAGCAACTGAAATCGTTTTGGACAGGAGGCCTTGTCTCACGATCCCTGGCAGCAATTGCTCTCTTCGAAGAATGCCAAAATCTTCCCATCGGCTCGCTGCCACCAGTCCCAAACTTGGGTTCAGCTCCGTCAAGCCTTGCGAGAACTTGCTCCAGTTGAACTCCCGCAGATCGTCAAGTCTGAGGATCGCGTCGCCGCCCACACATATGATGTCGCGACCAAGTTCGTTCCTTCGATCAATAGCAAGATTAGGAGCAGCCGCTCTAGCAAGCGCTACCAGCACACGAATCTGGAGCAAGACATCCTCATCAATATCGCTAGCGAATTCCAGAGACTTGATGAACATCGCTCCCGCGCTCGCTGAACTGATTCCGAGGACGAACCGTGCAAGACGAATCATCGAGTCGATTCTTTCGGAAGCTGGAATCTTTCTTCCAGAAAGATCGGCGGTCCAAGCATTGACTTGGGCAAGCAGGGTCTCATGTAGTTCTGCGCGACACCTGAAAGGCCCGAGGGAAGCTAGATGCTCCTCGGTCGCGAATCGAGCCTGCTCGCCAATTACTGCGATCGACGCTTGCAGCAGCGTTCCAATATCCATTGCCGCAACCGGCATGAGCACGGTTAGCGATCCTGCAAATTGTGAACGAAGTCTTCCCGCCTCATACTGGCGCCGTATTTCGTAGTGATTCAATGCGGCGTTTGTTTGCATCTCAGCAATGCTCTGAGAGAAACTTGGAGACATCGTGTTGCCTAGCAAAATGTCGGCCCGCGTCGAGTAGGCTCTGCATAGCGAATTCACGTACGCATCTTGTTCACCTTTACGTTCATCAGCTTGTCTAGGTTTGTTGGTTGAATCGTCTTGCTTATCAATCCAAAATTGCGAGGCGTCTAACGTTGCGCTTCCCGCGCGGACGCGAATTGAAATCGCTCGGAATGTGCGGTCAAGGGTACGAGCGTCATAAGCTGAAAAGCGATTCCTGCTTCTCTGAAACGGATTTTCATAGAGCGCAAAGATGTCTTCCAATGTCTCGAAAGGCACACCAAGAGCAACGGCGATTTCACAACCGCGCAATAATAACTCGGGTACTGCGTTGGGCTCCGTTTCCGGATATACCCCTCGCGTCTGATCCCGCACGAGACGCGAACTCCGCTTAGCCAGCGATGAGAGCCCGCGTACCAATGAGTCGAGTGGAATAGGAAGTCCGGCCATAGCGCAAGGAACGAAGATGAACACTTTCCAGGCGTCGAGGAGGCTTTTGCTCAAAAATAACGGGGTCACGAGGTCACCCTTGCCGGCTGACAGCAAGCTTTCAGTGACAGCTAAAACTAAACCTGGCAACATCGACCTCGGGGACCACGCCCTCAGACTTCCGACGGCGATTTCGGGACCATAAAGAAGTAGATCAGCTTCAATGCTTGCAGCGATGTCTCGCGTCGCTATCGGCCATTCATCGCGCGCATAACGATTCTCGTCGCGGCTTTTGAGATCAGCAGAGCGCCGTTTCATCCAGGCGTTGAGTTGACGTTGACGTGCTCTGGCCTGCAATAAGTTAGCCGCTCGTGCGTCTTGGCGATACAGGTGAAATAACAATCCCCCGTGGTAGTGATAAGCATTGGGGTCTCGCAATACAAGGGTAGAAGCCCGCTCAGCGCTACAAGCCGCTGCTAGATCAGGGTTTTGTTCAAGTCTTTTACGAATCACATCATCGGTGTTGATGGCTTCCGTCCCGATGACTAAGGTCTTAACCGCATCTACCGGAGCTTTGAGTTCGTCGCAGATTCGTATGCCAAGCTTCAGGCGTTGCAGTTGCACTTCGCGGCGCAAAATTGGATCAGAGATGATCGCTGGTTCTTTCTCTGTTTGAAGCAAAGTGACCAGATCGTTTCCACGATTCGCGTCAAGCAACAAAGCCGCAATATGTGTAGCGGCATAGACCGTTGTGTTTCTCTTCGACCAGAGATGTTCCGCAGCCACTGTTCTGATGGCCGGGAGGAAGTCAGAACTCTCCTGATCCAGAAACCGTTCAAAGTCCTCATCAGCGAGCGACAGTTCGGCATTTCGCATTACTATGCCTGGGGCTAGATCGTTACAAATGTCTGCAATTTGCGCATTGGACAACTCCGTTACGCCCGACAAGAAGTGCAATGGGATTGGCCTTGGCAAAGACACGACAGCGGCGCAGAAACGTCGAACATCGATATTGCTTCCGGCTTTGACAATCGCGTCTTGAATCTGCCTACGGAAGACTTCGTTTAGCCCCTTGCCTGCGGGAAGGAGGTACTGCATTGAGTCGTTACGGTTTCCACTTCTTCGGCCAGCGTCAAGCGCATAACTTTGTACCCGGGGATTCTGGGAGGAAAGCTCATGGAATTCTTGTATCCACTGATCGCTTGGGTCAGGCCAATACCTTTTGACGTGAGCGGCGGTTTCATCCAAGGTGAATGTTGCCACTGGGATTCGATCAAACGTGCTCGGAAGCTCCAGTGTGTCTAGGCGGCCAGTTCTGGCTGTAATGATGAGGACGACGTTGCGCGGTAGCACGCCAAGATTGGCGACCGAACTGATGAAGCTCTCTTGGGGCGGCTTACATGCTCTTCCAGCAGAAACAGCGTTGTCTGCGGCGTCTATCGCGACCAGCAAAAGGGATTTTGGATCGATGAGTTCCTGAAGAGCCGCAGCTTCAATGAGACGCTCCATGAATACGCGAGGGAAGTCCGTTTGGGCCAGAGGCAGTAGAAATAGCGGGGCTCCAAGCATTGCCGCAATTTCGTTCGTGAGTTGAGTGAAGGCGTCACGCTCTCTATGTCGATACGCGTTCGAATCAAGATACGTTCCTCCACCATAGCAATCGAAAACGACAGAATTTGATTGCGCCGGGATCAACGTTCGTATCTCTTGCAGTAGCGTTGTTTTGCCGCAACCGCCTTCGCCGTGCAAACAGAGTCGTTGGCCTCCAGAGCTTATGGCCCCGATCACTTGTGAAGCTTGGATCCGCGATATTGGATTCTGCACGAATTTCAGATCAGGAGGACAAGGAAACAATGATTTCCTGTCGGAGACGCCGAATCTGGCGAGAATCGATTCGCGTCTGATCAGATCTCGACGACTCTCAGGCATCATGTGATCGCGGACGAACTGAAGCAGGTCATCTAACTGAGTTCGCGAACTGGTATTCGTCCAAGCGCCAATGGAAAGCAGTAATTCTTCCTTGAGTGCAAAGCGGGAGTTCACGCCTCCTTCGAGCTCAAGCGCATGACAGAAAATGGAAAAATCCTGAATCTTTAGCCCTGTGGCAGCACGGAGTTTTGCAAGATTCCTTTGAGCAACCGATTCAATTGACTTAGATCCCGCAGTCTTGCGCTTTGGCTTTTGACCCAAAGAAGCCATGGCACTGATGACTTCGGGTGCAATGGGACGGTTCGTGATGAATTTCACCACCGTCTCTTTTTTATTGTCGCCTTGTCGTTGTGCATGTGCTGCGACGAATTGGTTTGCTAAACGGCGTATCACCGAATTGTTCTTCGTCTTGGAAGTCGAAGTGGTCAGACCAGCGACTGTCCAATTTTTGTTGGAATTTGCACTTGAGTATTTGAGTTGAATCAGCTCAATGCGGCGCGCCGTGGAAAAGGTGTCGCCCTCGAAGTACAGGGCGCAGTCGACTCCGCTCCACGCATCATCGCTTGCAGTAGCAGAATCAATTGTCCGCACCCCTTCCACGGTCACAGCGACCAGAGGCGTGCGCGCCTTCAACAAGTTGAGTGCCGCGTGAAGAGCCCACAATTCGTGGAAACTGTCCCCAGCATTGGACGCTTTTGCGCCTAGAAAGTCGGTTTGCGCCATCTGACGTGCTCCGGGCAAGTGACTTTCGCGGATACCCACGTCTGACTACACGCCAGCCGGGTGGTAGCGAATAACAACTTGCAAATCAGCAACCTAAAGAGAGACCATTCTAGTCGAAATTCACATGCCTATGCCGAGATCGGTATCCGATTGGAATGGGTGTGATTGAACAGCAGACGACTTGCTGATCTCGCTGGTCAGGGATTGGGCGAGGTTCGCCGCATCGTTTGTGTAGATTCGAGCGTCCGACGCCGCACGGGAAACGGATACGTACGCGAAGCGGGTATTGATTAGCCCGGGATGAACGTTGCTATCGATATTGACCAGCACCCGGTCAGCCGTAAGACCCTGTGAGCTATGGCTGGTGACGGCGTAGCCGTGATCGAAGTGCCGCATTCGGTTGGGGTCGAAGCTGACTGCTTTACCATTGTCCATCTTGACGGAGAGCTGGCCGTCTTCGTCGATGCGCCGTACCGTACCAAGATCACGGTTGGCAACGCCTACTTCTTTGGACGGCGCGGTGAAGCCTAGACGGTCGCCCACTGCAAAGTCCCGTTCCAGCTCGCGGTAGACGTTCACGCCGTAGAGCCGCGCGGGGTTGTAAGTGACGGTGGCTCCATCTTCTTTCTGAACGGTGAGCAGGTTGTCCTCGGACTGGGTTGAGACGATCTTCGTGTAGCTTTGCTTCTCGATCCCGATGTCTTGGCTACCGCGTGGATAGTAGAGTACGTCGTCCACCGCATAGCGAGCGGCCCATGTCCGGTCGGCCCCGGTCATGTCGGAACGGGGAGCGAGAATACGCATCGCATGATCTTCCGAGGCGACCGTGCCGAGGGCCTGCAATTCAGAGCGCACCGCCTGATTGATCTGACGGCGCGAGGCATTATCTGGAGAGACGACGATGGTGTTCTCCGGACTGGTGGCATAGCTCCGCGCAATGGCGGCGATCCGCTGCTGCGCATCGGCAAACTCTGTGATGCGGCCCTGCTGTTCCAGCAGCGCCACCCCCTCGGCAACTTCGCCGCGTGACAGATGCTCGACGGCTTTCAGCAGCTCGGGCGCTTCTCGCTGGCGTACGATCTGGTCAAGCCGGGCCGTCTTCATCCCGGCATCGACCATCTGCTCGAAGGGCTTGCCAGCTTCGACACCCTGATGTTGCCGGGTATCTCCGATGAGCAACACGCGGTCTCCGGATTCCAGTTTGACGAGGAAGTCGCGCACCTGTTTGGTGCTGGCGAGACTGGACTCATCAAGCATGTACAGATGACGTTCCGGGTTCGGCTGGCGGGCGCGAACGAGGAAGCCCTGCAAGGTGTCGGCGGAGATCCCGGCATCGCGGAGCTGGTTGGAGGCACGGGAGGTCGGAGCGAAGCCTTCGACAATGTAGCCGCGGGTTTCAGCCGCTTCGCGGACGGAACGTAAAAGGGTGGTCTTGCCTACGCCTGCCCTTCCTTCGAGCCCCTGTACAACATCGCGCGAGGTCAAAATCTCCTCTGCGGCGGCCCGTTGCCCGGCATTCAAATGCTGGTGCTTTTCCGTGTGGGCGACGGCGGCCTGAATGGACATGATCTGTTCGGCGCGCCCTTGGCCTTGCTGCATTCGAAGCAAGATTTGCTTTTCGGTGCGTATGGTCTCTGCGGTTGTGAACTGCCGTCCAGTATCGTGCTTCTGTCCTGGCACAAGCTGGAACTCGCCGGAAGCGATGCGTGCCTCGAACCCGGCACGGACTTCGGTGTAGGTAATTTCACTCATGCCACGCCGCAACGCATCGCGATAAAGATCGCGCTCGTCGGTAACAGCTTCGCGCTCAAAGCTGCGGTCGCGGGCATAGGTAACGGCCTGCCGTGCGATCTGTTGGGAAATCTGTGGAAGGTCCTTCGGTACGTGGCTCCGAGCATAAGCCTCCTTGACCACAGCATCCGCCTGGTTGCCAAACTCGGTGGCGATTTGACGGTGCGCCGATAACACCTCGGCGGGCGAGTGAATCTCCTTTCGGTCGCGGGTGGAGTGCGCGGCAATCTGCGCGGCCTCGGGTCCGTGGTAGCCGGTCTTCTCAAGATGCTCGCGTATCTGTTGGCTGCGAGGGCTAGAGGCGTCAATGTATTCCCGCGAATAGCCTTTGATCTCTGGAGCACCGCTGCGGCCCGATTCAATTTCAAACCCGAGTCCACGGAGCCGGTACGTCAATTCAGACTGATAGACAGCCGTCGCGAACTGCTGTGACTCAAATAGGCCGCGCTCCTGCAATGCGCCTGTCTGTCCGTTTTCGCGCACGGTGACATTGAAAACCACGGCGTGCGTGTGGAGCTGTGGCGCGGCGTAGCCATTCACTGGTCGCGCGGTATCGTGCTCGAATTTTGCGGCAATGAACTCGCCAGTGGTTTCTGCTGTGCGGTTCCCGCCGATGCGAGCTTGCGTGTACCGCTCCAACTCGCTCAGGGCGACGTTGACCGCAACGCGATGTGCGTCCCGCACCCGGTCATCGCCCCCTACGAGAGCGGTAAGCGAGACTGACTTAGGAGCTGAAAACGTAGCGTCCCAGCCGGCACGATGTTCGACGGGTGCGACCGTTCTACCGTCAACGCCTTCATATTCCTGGACGATACGGTGGTGGACAAGCTGCTCGCCGGTGATGGGGTGCTGGCCGTCCGCCAGACGCGCGAAATGTTCTTCGTCTACGCCTCCGGCGAGGCCGAACTTTTCAGCCAGCCTGCCATGCCACTCGCCCAAAGTCCGATCGTCCTGCTTCCAGTAATTTTGTTCGGCAGACGTGAACTCCTTGGCATGATAGGTCAGCGCCTGAGTTGCCGACAACGGTTTTGAGATGGTCAGCATGACTTAGTCCCCCAGGGAGAATCCGGTTTCTATGGGCTCATCTTCGGTGGCATCGGAAACCCCGACAGCCGTCCCGGTTGCAGATTTGGCCGCTTTCTTAGGGAGGGGCTTCGGCAGGAATGTCACGTCATCCTCTTCCAGAGGGCGCGGCACGAACGCAGGCTGGATCGCGGGGATATTCCAATAGTCGAACGCGAAGCGTGAAACGTGATTACCCAACTTCAAGAATGCGTGTCTGTCTGGCAAACCGGAGATTTCAGAGTCCAGCACCAGCGGTTCAACTTGTCGTTCTACGCTGAAATTGTTGCCTGCCCGCAGGCCGGTGGAGTGGGTCTCGCGCAGGCGCTCGATCTCAATTTTGCCGATGGCGTTTGACACCCATTCGGCAGCTTTCGGCTCCGTCGTGCGCAGAAAAATCTTGGTGGTCGGCTGCGACAGCATCACCTCGGCCAGGTGCCCGTAAATCATTTCAAGTTGGGCTTTGCCTTGGAATCCAAGTACCAGCGGGTTCTTCGATTTTCTGTTCTCTGTGATCGCCGTGTGGAGCTGCGGCAGGCGTTGCAGGCTCGCCAACTCGTCCAGTACAAACCAAACCGGATGCTGACTCTCTTTCGGTTCGTTCAGAAGGCGCAATACAAGCAAGTCGATCCACAGGCTGTGCAGCGGCCGTAATGCCTCGCGTTCGCTCGGTTTCGATGTAAGGAAGATCCATCCCTCACGATGTTCGGCCCAGTCCGTGGCGCTCCAACCGCCGTGCGCTGTCTCTTCTGTCGGCAGCATTCGCAGGCTGTCCGCAATCAAGCCGAGCGACGCGAGGACACCATTCCGTTGCTGCTGCGCGCCCTTGGCAATCATCATTGCCATCTCTGTGTTCTGTACGCGTCGGTCGATCTCATCCGGGTTGGCCATCCACTCGACCAGCTCTTGCGGACTCGGCTTGAACGTCAGCAGATGGGCAAAGATTTTCTGTGGCGTCTCTGTGAAAAACTCACCTTTTTTGTCCGTTGTCGGCTGGTAGAGAGAGGCGGCGATGGCCTTCGCCTCGGCGCGACGGCGAAGCTCCTCGGACGGTCCCCAATAGGGGCAACGGGCGTCGAGAGGATTGAGGATGATGTCTTTGCTAGGGTCATAAAACCGTTGCACGAACTCGCAGGCGGGGTCGTAGACGATGGCAGAGTGACCCCTCTCTCTGATCTGCACAAGGAGCTGCATGATGAGTCTCGTTTTACCTGTGCCCGTGTCGCCCATGAGCTCAATGTGCTGGCCTTCGGCACGCAGGGGGATGCGCATGAGGTCTTTGGATTCGGTCGTTCGGAAGCCGATGCCGTCTCCCTTGATGGCCTTATTGAATCCCTTCGGCGACACCATTACTGGCCCTTTCAGCAAGCGTCCATACTTCAATTCTTTTAGCCGCTGAACGTCCTTGCGAACGGCGAATGGAAGCTGGAAGAGAAAGACTGCCAGCCCAGACCATAGCGGCACTTTGAAGATCGCCAGAAAGCTATCTCCGTCGTAAACAAACCTTCGTAGATACTCGTGGAGGGGCCTGTTTTGGTAGCTGACCTTCGTTCCCCGATACAGGGAGGCGACTCCCAGGCCACGGGCCGTCTGCGAGAGCGCAAGTGGAATCGGCTTGCCGATCGGCTGCGGTGTAGAGCCAGGCTGCACGTCTTCCTCAGTGACAGGCCGCGCATGATGTTGGCGGTCGGCGACCGTGACGAGCTGGTACTCGTTGCTCTGGCGCATCGTGCCGAGAAAGGCCGTTTCGAGGTAGCACGAGAGGTAGTAGCGCTGCAGAGGCGTCATGACGAACGCAAAGTGAAGGTAGATGCAGAGGCCGGCGACAATGAGCGAGGTGAACACGGCTCCAAAGCTATAAACGGGATAGTGAGGCGGGCGGACGATGGTCTCTTTGCGTCCCCATTGGGTGTTGGTCATGGCTGTTCCGTTGTCCCTTCTGCATAGCTGGCGAGCATGTCCGCCGCCGCTTTGCGCTTGTTGGTTTTCACGTACCGGAGCATTTCCTTGAACTGCTCCGGTGTCATCTTTTCTCCGCGCAAGAGCGGCTCCAACGTGTTGATGAGGAGCAAGCGAAGCGCCTGTAGCTCGACGAATAGCGCGGAGTTCTGCGAAGATTCACAAGACCGGGCCGAAGCAATAAGAACATCACGTGCCCATTCGCTCGGCGCTTTCCCTGCTTTTTCCGCGGCAGCGAGGCAGGCGGATTCTTCCTGCTCAGTTAGCTTCGTGCCGATGCTTTGGCTTCGGCGCGCGCGTCCCCGCAGGCGACGGGGTTTGCTTATTTGAGATTCGGTCTGAAGTAGCATGGCGCCCTTTTTGCCGGTTCCTCGATAGGAACCGAGTTTCAGTAAGTCCACGCTTCTGAGTAAGTTCGCTGTGAGGAACAAAAGTTCCTCAGCAGCACCCTACTAGGGATGGAGTGTCAAGATTCTTCCGGTGCGCAGCACCGTTGTGGCCCTGCCACCCGTTTATGTGCGGGATCATGCCTTCGATCCCGCCACTGAAGCTGCTGTTTGTATTGGCGATTGCGCTCCGGCGGCAGGCTTCTTTGCCGGCGCTTCCGCTGCTTCTGCGGTCGGCACTTTGCGAATGCGAAGCGTCGATGCAACCTGCCGGGCTTCGGGCGTCTTTAGATAGTCCTGAAAGTCCCGATCCTTGCTGAAGACGTAGGTGAGCGCCTGTTCGACGACATCATCGGCGCAAGCGCGGATGAAGGCGGCGTACTGATCGACCTGTGTAGCGGTTGTGTCAGACAGACGAATAGAGGCGCTGATCTGACGGGTTTGGACGACTTCGAGTAGGGGCATGGTGGTTCTCCTTTGGGTGATTAGGCAATCTGTTTGCGGGCAATCATGCGAGCCGCGGTGTGAGCAATCTCCCGCGCACGAGCGGAGCAAAGTGCGGCGGGAAGCTCGGCGATTCGGCGAGCTTCGAGCGTGGCGATTACTGTCTGAATGGGTGAGCCGGCGAGAAGAGCGAGACGGGCCGAAGCCATGTCCACCGTGCGCCGGGCGTAGTAGAGAGGATTGGGTTTATCAGCGCGGTAGGAAGCGAGCGCATTTGTGAGCTTCGCCGCATCCTTCCCGGCGGTCAATTCGGACAGAACCCAAGCCCAATCCTGTTCGGAATGTGTGTGCTTCTTTGCTTGAAACGACGGTGCGACTCCGCGAGGCGGGAGCATCGTATCCGGAATCAGGTCGTCAAGTTGGAAGTCGGCGGCAGTGAAGATCGAATCACCTGGATATTCAACCGTGACTGGATGGGCGGGTTCGTACTTGTGATTGTGGAAGCCAGGGACGCGGATGACACGGTTGCAGTCGGTGCAAGCGGGATCGCCGCCGAAGGCAAAGGCGAGCCGCTTGAGGGTTTGTTCCTGGGTGGCAAAGTCGAAACCTTCGACGCGCCAGAGCACCTGATATTTGCCGGCTGAAGTCGCGATGATTGACGTCGGTGCCGGGACCTCATTCGAGGCACGGAGCGCAGCGATTCGGGCCTCCCCGTCCACGTCGATGTCTATATATAGATAGCGGATTTCCGCGATGCTCTCTTTGGTGCGCTTGCGGCTGCCAGAGCGAAGCGGATTGGCAGCCACATAGACGTTCGCGCCGTTCGCATTTTCATACGTCAGCCACGCGAGATAGCGGGATGCCAAGACTTTCTCCAATGCGACAATCCGCTGCGTTGTAGACGCAGGAATCTCACGTCGCAGTAGCACTGCGATCGTGTCTCCCGGTGCGAAGCAACGGGTGAGGAATTCTCGGGCTACGATGGTGTTCATTGCGGGGTTCTCAGAGGTTGAGGAGCCCGGCGTTTACCGGGCTCCTGAGTTGATGGAGCGAAAGCGGCCTATGCGGCCGCTTCCAGGGAGGTTTCTTCGGACTCCTCCTGCTCCTCCGGGCTAGCCTTCTCTGCCCGGTCCAGCTTGAGAATCGAGTTCACCCGGATCTCCCAGATGGTCTCCTCGTTGCCCGTCTTATTGCAGTCGTACTTGCGGCTGCGCAGCTCGCCTTCAACCTGGAGATGAGCGCCCTTCTTCAGCGTGCCGGCGAACTTCGCGAGGCCCTTGCCGAAGACCACGCAACGGTGCCATTCGGTCTGCGAGATGTATTTGCCGTCCTTCTTGTAGGAGCTCTTGGTTGCCAGCGAGAAAGTGGTGAAGCTGCGGTTGTCGTTGGTGCGAACCTCTGCGTCGTTGCCGAGGAAGCCGATGAGGGTGACTTTGTTTGAGTACATGGTGGTGATCTCCGTTTCGTTGATTTCCCGTATCCTGCTCGGGTCACTTTCGCGCAGCGAGCGTAGTGGGCCCGGCTCCCAAGTGCCAAGGAGTGCTTTCTTGGCGGGGCCCGGAAGAAGTTTGTGCGGCGCTCTTTGCCGCGCGTTTACAAACTTGTTCTGGGAGGAACCGAGACCCTGAAAGGGCGGCGTAGCCGAAGCAGAACGACGCCGTGCCGCAGGGCGTCGGATAGGCCCCGAAGCGTTATCCCGAGTAGAGGACGGGAAACGAGGCGGGAGACTCCCACTGGACCGAGTCACACTCATCCAACTCGGCGGCAGATGTTCGCCCAAACCACAGCTCCAAATTGCTGGTGAAGGCTCCGCAATAGGACGGCCTCTCGCTGCTGCTGCTGCGGTCTTCAGGGCTCGCGGTCGGCGCGCTGAAGATGCTTGGGGACAGGTGGGGCTTTGCAGCCGTATTGGCAGCATGATGGTGCATGAAGAAGACCTCGATTCGGGTTTGGTTCTCTAGCTGTGTGCCGGGCGATCAGGCCGCGGAAGCGAGGTAGACCTCCTCGGTCTGGAAGCTTTGGTCCGCATGGTCATAGCCGCTAACGGTAATCAACTCGCGCACGCGACGCCGGCCCGTATGGTCGCGCTCGCAATACAGGACAAAATCAATGGCCTCTGCGGTCTCGGAACGTATGAAAGCGTGGTTCAAATTGGGCCGGGCACTCAGGGCCAGATTGGACAGCCTATTAAGCGCATCCCACGCGGACTTCGCGTGGATCGTAGATAGCGTTCCGCCATGCCCGGTGTTCATCGCCTGCAGCAAGTCGTATCCGCATTCGTTCCGGATTTCGCCCATGATGATACGGTCGGGACGGTGACGGAGAGCGGCGGCTAGAAGCTCGCTGGGAGTGATGGCAACCTGGCCGGGTATCTCCTCCACGGCCTCCCAACGAACGGCGTTAGGATGTGCGACTTTCAACTCGGCCGGTTGCTCAATGATGAGGAGCCGTTCGTTGTCGGGAATGTGGTCAAGGAAAGCCTTCATTAATGTCGTCTTCCCAGAGCCCGTTCCGCCGCTGATGATGCCGTTCTTCTTTTTCCCAATCATCTCCACGACGATGTCCCGGACTGCCCTGGGCATACTCCCAGAGTCGATCAGCTCATTGGAGGTGTACCAGCGGTTAAATTTCCGAATGGTCAGCGTCGGTCCATTGATGGACGACGGAGCGCCCACGACGGCGACTCTGGAGCCGTCTGGAAGGCGCGTATTGAGAATAGGATTCTGTGTCGTGAGGTCCTGGCCCAGGATACGAGCGACGCGCTCGATGGCGGCCTGAAGCCGGTCGTTGGTGTACGGCGTTGACAGCGGAATATGCTGCACAACGCCGCCGCGATCCGCGTACACGCCAGTCGTGCCGTTGATCATCAAATCAGAGATTGACGGGTCGAGCAAAAGCTCTCGCAATTCTTCGGGAAAGAACGGCAGAATCAGTTGGTAGCTCACCGGGGACCTCCCGGTTCGCGTTGAGCGGTCGGCGGCGCATTGCCGATGATCGTACCCGGCCGAATTGGATCGGCGGACATCCGGTTTTCGTGGAACTCCGTGATCGTCAATCCGAGCGGATTGATAGTCTCGAATTGCGGGAAAACCTTGGCCTCGTCGCTGACCTGTTTGGGATTCAGGTAGTAGGTGACGCTCAGCAGCCAATGTTCCGTCCTGGGCTCCCGCGAGTTCGTGGCCGAATAGAGCTTGTCGATGGCCACAAGCGCAGTGCCACGCGCTATCGTTGCGCCCTGCACCGTCTCCTGGGACATGGAGGTAATCGTCACGTTCTTGACTTCCACATCGCTCTGCTCGATCTGGCCGGCCATGACCTGAGAGACAACGTGATTGGCGTTGTCTTCGGCCATCAGTTGCGAGGAAAGAGCCTGGGATAAGAAGTAGTAATTGAGCGGATACTTCTTGCCGATAGTGTCGCGGCCAATCGTGTACCGATAGTTCGCCCAATCGGTCAGATACGTACGCACCTCGCCTTCGCGGGGACTGTAATCGAGGTCGGTGTATGCAATGGCTTGAGCCCGGCCCATTTCGTCGATCCGAATGTAGCGATTGGCGATAGGACGATGGGCAAGCGACACATTCATGCCAATCGAAGCCAGGAGGACAACGGCTCCGCATCCGAGCGCGAAGCGGTAGGCTTTGCGCTCGGCATAGTGGGAGGCATAGACCTCGTTCCCGATCTCGTCGGTCAAGAGTGATTGCTGCGGCGTAAGCCGAGCCTCAATGGGTAGAGTGGTGCTGGACATGGGGAGCACGATTCCTTTCGGTAAGAGCGTGAAAAACGACGGCGGCATAGATGAATCCGGCAATCAAACAGCCAAGAAACAGGATTAGAGTGAGGTAGCGAAACGGTCTCGTCAGCCCGAGCTTACGAAGGGCCAATACATGAAGCATTGGTCTAAACATCGTTTTATCCTCCTGCACCTGCTGCGATTACGGCTGTTGATACGACACTGCTGATTGCGCTTCCCATACTTCCGGCCATTCCAGCCGCCCCGCCGAAGATCGCCTGCGTCATGCTTGGAATAAAGAGCATATTGATGATGAAGGCGATGAAAACCATCGTGCACGGAATCAGATTAGCAAGCCACATTTCCATCGAATAGTTGCCGTTGAACGTTTGCTGGATGAAGGCATTTAGGAAGCCTGCCCATACGAAAATGAATGCCGCTGCCACGGCGCGAATCATGGCGAAGCTGATGAGCACATCCAGGAAGTGGAAGAATTTGGCTCGGAAGGCCTTGGTCATTAGGAGCGGTACGAATACCGGGCCGAATAGAGCGGTCACGCCATACAGGATGAAGGCGCTGCAGTTGATGAGAAATAGGATCGCGGATGCAAGGCCAAGAAGTATCTGCACAAGGAAGTAGCAGAGGATTTGGACCGGTGCGGTAAAGGACGGCATCGCAGTGTTGTCGCCGGCCGTCTTGAGCAGCTGCAAGAGATTGTCGAGGGAGCTCTGATCGAAAGCTGCGACCATCGCCTGCGCGATGTACGAAAAAAAGTGGTTGATGCCGAAGCTCGCGCCGGGAAACGGATTCACCCAATAGTTGATGAGCAGGCAGCAGATGATGAGCCGGAGCAAGAAGTTGGTCAGATCGCCTGCACGCACTGGTTCATGATGGAGCCGAAAGGTCATGCTGCTCGTGTTCCAGTTGACCACCATGCTGATGAGCATGAAGAGAGAGATGCAGCTCAGCTCCGTAAGACCGAGCTGCGTCAACGCGCCACCGTTCTGCGTCGTGAGATTGGTTAGATTGTTTGTGAACTGATACAGCCAATCGACGCCGGAACTGGTGCTCGGAAGAGCTTGCGCTAATAGTGCGATGGAAGCCATGTCGGTAATCTCTCTGGTAAGGAATGTTCGTGATTCTTAGGGTAAGTAGGTCTTCCAGGTCTTGCCCTCGTGTGCGGCTGCGAAGTTGTGCTGTTTGCGTTCCGTCTCTACCTGCTTGCGGAATGCCTCGATGCGTTTCCTCTGGTCATCGGCATCCTTTTGTTGTTGCTGAAGGATCGCTGCCGCTTTAGCGGCTGCTGTTGCAGCCCTTTCGCTCATGTTCCGTTGATAAATCACGGCACCGCCTATGACGTCAGTGCCGCAAGGATTGCAATGAGCAGTTTCGTGTTGATGGCGTTCAGCATTGTGTCACCGGATCTACGGCAGGTAGGTACGCCAGGTGTTGCTTTCGCCGGCGGCGCCGACGTTATTGGCGTTCCGCTGTTGCTGGACGAGAGCGGCGGTATTGAGGTCCTGGGCGGCAGCGTTCCGTTGCTGCATGTTGGCAACGGTCATCTGCGTAGCGAGACAGGTCTGGATCGTACCTTGCGACTGCATCTCCGTAAGTTTTTGTGCCTCCGCCGCGTTGAGTAGATTGAGTTGCTCTACCTCTGTGTTCGTGGTGTCAGTCCCATCCACCTGTTGAGCGGCAAGAATGCTGTTCGCCGAAGCGTTTTGCGTTCTTGCCGAGCGGTACTGCCCAACAGCCGTGAGGCAATCCGGAGATGCCGAGTCCGACATCTCGATCATGGCAAGCTGCGACATCCGATCGCTACCCAAGGACTGACCAGCGAGGTACGTGCTGGTCCCGCTGTTGACCGAAATCGTCGCAGCCTTCCATCCAGTCAGCGAGGCGCTCGGCGAGTTGGTGTTCAGGGCGACGCTGATACCGGCAGTCTCCCCAAACATATTGGCGACGTTCGCATTCTTCAGGGCGGTAAGTGTCGTCTGCCACTGCTGCTTCCAGGAGAAATGCGTGATGTTGTTCTTGAGCATGTTGTACTGCGTCTCCAGCGTGGTGAGCTGGGAGACAAGGCTGGCGTAGCTGGTCGGATCGAAGACGATGTCTCCGATACCGAAAAGCGCGAAGCTGGGCGTAGCGGTCAGGAGCAAGGCTGCTCCCGTTCCGAGAAGCCATTTCCGCCGTTTGGTCAGACTGAACTTCATACTGCCTCCTGTGTTGGTTGAACGGTAATGATTGCGGCCAAGCGATTCCTTCTGCCTGTCCAGAGAGAACGATTGCGATCTTGGGTGGTTTAGTCCTCCTCGTCTGCGAGCTGTCGAGCAACTTGAGGAATCACTGACACCCAATCCGGGCCGCTGCGTTCGATGGCTTCGGCGAGCGTGTATTGCATCTCTGCGAGCCAATCTGCACGATTCAAGACGAGCGCCACTGCCACTTTTTCTCCGGTGGACTGTACGGACCATGCCTCGTGACCGCCGCGTTTTGCATCGGCGGCCTTGCGGAGGAGATGTTCGTAATGTGCAGCCATTGCAGTTCTCCTTGTTTACAAAGTCGGGTCCACGCGGTGTTCCGAGTAGGACGGAATCAGGATGTCCCTGCCGATGTACACGCGCGCCCGTGATCCTTCTTTGAGCGTGATGATGGGCAAGCGATTGAGGAAGTGATTCAACACCTGCTCGCCCTCGGTGGCCGATTGCTCAGAAATCCCGTTACGGATCTCCGTCGATGGCGATAGAACGCTGCCGTTATTCCCGATTTGAGCGAGCCCGCCCAGTCCGCCAACGGCGGCGGCGGCGGCGAACGCCTGCAGGTAGCCATGATCGACCTTGGTCGCAAGTCCGGTCGTTCCGATCGGATCGAGACCAACGTACTTGTCGAAATCGAGCGAGAAGCCATCCGGGCAGACCGCGCGATGGAAGGTGACGAACATCTTCCGCTGTTGAGCGTTGCCGACACTCTGCACATTCCCAATCAGGCGTGTTCCCTGGGGCATGAGAAGTTGCTGATGATCGTGGGAGTAGTAATCGGTGGTCAGCATGATTAGGATCGGGCCGCTGAAACCGCCGTCGATGTGGTTCGTCACAACTCCTTCAAGAACTGTGCCCTCGAAAACACGGTACAAGCGGCCCTGATACTCATCGAAGTCATAGCCCGCCATTGGATCGCGCTTGGCATCCGGCTTCGCTTCCTGCTCCGAAGCGGTCTGAATGCCTGCTGGACTCCGGCCGCTATCGTGTCCGTTCGGCGATGATGGACCTCCCGTCACCTCGGAAGTCTCCTTCGCGGATGCCTGTTCGCGCTCAGCCAGAACGGCTGTGCCGGCCTGCGCAGGGCTGGAAGGAACCACAGGCGCACCAGTCGCGTGCGCGAAGTCGATCGCGACGGTGTCACTATTGATGGCATCCTGCTGCTGCTTCTCTCGGGCCAAGACTTTCTGTTTGGCCTCCGCTTGCGCCTGCGAGACATTCGAGGTCTTCTGCGGCGCATTCGGACTGTCGCCGTAGATCGCCGCGCGCTGTGCGGCGGTCATCGGCGGAGCGCCTGTTGCCTCCGGGCCGGGCGTCTCCTGCGCCGCCTGCAACTGCTGCATGGCCGCGGCCAATTCCTGCTGGTGCTGGCTGGCGTCCGCGTCACGCTGCGCCTGCAATGCCTGCTGGCTCTCGAAGCTGGAGACCTGCTGCGGATTCGCAGAGGCGGGACGCATCGGCAACGCGCTAGCCGGCGCGGCTTTCTTGTTGCCGGAGACCAGGCTGGACAGGTTGGCAATGCCGATCAGCGCGATGATTACAACCAGCGCAATCACAATCGGCATACCCTTCCGGACGGGTGGCTTGGCTTCCGGCTGCTGGGGAACGGTTGCGGGCGGATGCTGATTCTGTTCCTGCATGGCTATTTCCCTTCGTCGATCCGGTGGAACTCCACCTTCTGTTTGCCGATGGCGAGGTAGCCGTTGTCCAGTTGCTTCGGCACGGTGTATAGGCCATCGTTGAAATCGAAGTTGATGAGCGAGCCCTTCTTGTCTTTGGTCTCGTACAGTGCAGGCGTCTCCTGGAATTGGCCGCGCAAGTACGTGAACTTTTCATCGCGCCATATCTGTACCAAACCAAGAGCGCGGCCCTTCTTTTGGTCCCACGCGTAATCGAAGTGAAGGTTGCCGGGGTACTGGCTTCGGAACTGCTCAGCCTTGGCATTCTCAGCCTTCAACTCGGCGGCTTGCGCCTCCTTGGCGGCAGCGGCTTCCAGCTTTGCCTTGTCCAACTCCGCGGCGGGAACGAAGACGGGCATGGACGAGAGCTTGTCCTTGCCGGTCTGATCGCCGGGCGTGATGAAGACCTTAGAATCGAAGTGCGGATCTCCGTCACTTGAGACTTCCCGAAGTTGCAGGGTGTACTCGTTGCCGTGGTCAGAGACAATGTGAAGGTCCGTCGTGCTGTTCGCTAACTTGGGCTTGACGCTGATGAAGCGGCTCGCAACGTGGCCACCATCGAAGACCCAATCGACCGTATCCCCGCCAAAGACCGTGGCGATCTTCTCCTCGGCCGGTAGCAGGATCAGCGTCGATTGCAGAAGACCCGCACGAATCATCGGCGGCGTATCCGCCTCGGACACAATGACGGTGCGCGGTGCGCTCGGTTCGAGGCGATGCGGTTCGGTGGCGGCGAACCCGTTTGTGGAGGAGCTGGCGAGCGCGAGCCCGCAAGCGAGGATGATGGTGATAGGTGTTTTCACAACGTGGCCCTTTCGGTTAGTGGTTGGGGTGGAATTTAGACAGCCTCACCCTGGGCAAATCGGGATATGCCTTCGGAAAGTCCGTATTTTTCGATCAGCTTCGACCGTCGTACACGGTCTTTGGGTTTGGTCGAAAACGTTGCGTAGCTGCGGCTGTCGAGATTCAGGGTGACAACCTTGGTCAATCCGTCGCGCCGCATGTAAAGCCCTTCGCGGTCCTGCAGGCTCTCAAAGAGAGCGATCTGCTGCTGGTTCATTTTGAAGAGCTCGGCATACCGCTTGCGGTTGAACGTGGCGTCCTTCAAGAACAGGAAGGACGTACAGGAGTTCACGATGCTGTCGGCGTTCTCGCCAAGGTCGTCGGCGGACTGACCAATCATCGTCACGCCGCCCAGGTTCTTGCGGACCGTCTTGATGGAAGCAAGAGCGCCATCGAGAAGCTGCTTGTTCTTCATCGAAGAGAAGATCTCTTCGATGAGGATGTGCTTGGGCACGCCCAGATTGGCGGGGTTGTAGAGCACATCGTTGATTCGCCGCAACAGCCACACCATCAATGGCTCAATCAGGTCGGCGTATTGCTCATTGTTGACACCCTGAAAGTCGAAGCACTGAAGCCGCGATAACGAAAGGGTGTCTTCGACGTTGTCGAAGACGGCGTTGTAGAGGCCCTTGCCGACCCACTTTGAGAGATAACGATCGAGCTTCTTCGGCAGGAAGAGATTCGCCAGCCGGCGATTGGCAGGGTCTAGCAGGTAGATATCCTGCACCGCCTTATGAATCACGTCATCGTCTTCGGGCTCCAACTCCGCGCCGCCATTCGTGAGAAGCAACTTGATGAAGGAGTAGAGGAATTTGATGTTGCTCTCGGTCGGTTCCAGAGCAAACGGATTGACCCTCGGCCCATCTTTACCGACGCGATCGACGCGTCCCCCATACAGCTCGACGACACTCTCATAGCTGCCGCCGATGTCAAAGATGTAGGTGAAGCCGCCGTACTTCTGCTCAAGCGCAATCAGGTTATTGCCATGCACGCTTTTGCCCGTGCCCGTAGGACCGATGATGAGCATGACCCGAACGCCGTCCACATACACGTCCTGAAAGAACGGCGTCCGTGTGCGGGTTTCGAAGATATTGAGGTATTCGGAATCGAGGTCTTCCGAATGTGGATGGCCCATGTGAGGAGCAAACACAGAGGAAAGGCGAGCATGGTGGTCTTCAGCCAGCCACAGGGGGAAGACGTTGAACTTGTGATTGCCGGGGAACATGGCATAAAACCCGGAGAGATTGCCGAGAGTTTCCTCTACGACCTGTGCACGCGCGTCTACGAAGATCCGATGGACCGCCGGCACGACATCGCGAAGATGCTCGGGACTACGAGCTGCGAGAAGCAGACGAAGCGAAAACTCGCCCTGTGCCTTCTTGTCGAGCGAGCGTATCACTTCGCTCAGGTCGTCATTGTTATTCGCGGCTTTGGCTCCGGCTCCCGTTTCAAGCGAGCTTGTGTCGCGTCCGCTCATGACACGGGTCAGGACTCCGACTTTGAAAAACGAGATGAACTTTTCCTGCTGATCGATCTCTTTGCGGGCAGAGGAAGCGGACTTTACTCTCCATGTCGAGCAAAGGACACTGTCGCAGTCGAGCGAGAGCAGTCCCGAGAAAAGGCAGGGCCGGGACGCCTCGGGCGTGGCTTTGAGAGAGAACATCTGAACGTGGCGCTTGCCCACCTGGACATGGTCGCTATGCCATGCGACCGGGTTCTTAACGATTTGGCGGTCTACGCCGGTATCGCTGCGGAGTTGGTCGTCGCTCGCCCAATCCTCCAGATTGAAGAGATAGCTGAAAAACTTATAGGCCGCGTTCTTGCTCAGTAGCCGGAGGCCAAGCGAGGTGCCGAGATGACCTTGGAGCAGTGTGGCCGTCTTCTCAAGGTCTGCCAGCATGCGCGAGTTCTCATGGGCATTCTCCTTTGGCTTTTGCTCGAACGCTTTGACCTTCGCCGGTTCCAGCGTCAGGCACCAATGGAGGTCGATTCGCCGAAATCCTGCGGACTTGTCCAGATGGGCGAGGCGGTCGCTCGCAAAGACTTCCGTAACGGTGTTCGTGTATCGCGGCTGCCGGGGCAAATCGAAACCGGACATGACTCGCGTGTACTGGTACAAGCAAGAGCCTTCTGGCAGTCCGCGCAGCGCGCCTTCAATCTGACGGACGCGCGATTCGAGTTCCAGATCCGTCAAACTCTCCTCGTCCATACCGACGAGGGAGAAGAGGCACCCGTAGCCGCCGCCCTTTAGAGCAAAGATGTTCGGACCGACGAAGCGGGAGATCGGAACGATGCTGCAGGCGGCTCCGGCCTTTGCGAACCACGGGGTATGTTTCAAGTGTTCAGTATTTACGCGGGTCATAGTAAGACTTCTGGTTGAGGCCAAGGCCCCAGAGTTGGAACATCTTTGGGTTTTTGCGGACGATGAACCATGCGCCGCCCGCGAGTGTTGGGAAACTGAGAATGGCAAGCATTCGGAACCCGACAAGGAAAACCGTTACGGTCACAAACACGATGACCATCCATGTCGAGAGCTCAAGCCCGAGCTTGGCTCTCGGCCGGTTCAAAGCCTGATTGATTGGTAACGGTTCTCCCCGCCTGGTCGTCTGCATGGCTCACCTACATCGTTTGTCCGGTGAGAGAGCCAATCCAGCCCGCGCCCCATCCGAGAACGCCAGCGCCGAACAGCGCGCCAAAAAGTCCTGGAATGGCGTCCTGAAAGCGACCGCTCATCATCCGAATTCCGGCGAAGATGAGCCCGCCGAAACAGATGACAGCGCCTGCGTATATGGCGAAAGTTTTGAAGGTGCCCATCAACGTCTGTGCGCCAGAGAAGTCCATCGTTCCCTGGGCATGTGCGACGCCGGCGAATGACAGGGCAACCAAAGTCGGCGCCATGACACGCAGCACGCGGGTAAGGGTTTGTTTGAGTGAGTGTGACGCTCGCCGGGCGGCGAGCGGAAAAGGCAACCGATTGGAGGTCTTTTCCAATCGGACTGAGCGGCGGAACTGAATCACTTTGCACCTCCGCTAACGTTGAATACGTCAGCTATGGGGCAAAGCTAAAGCCCGTCCGAAACGGAGTCCAATCACTTCTCGGATGGCCGTTATTCCGTGCGGTTATAGCGATTGCAAATACCCAAGGAAATGGTAGTTAAAGTTCTCCGTATCGCCGGATGATCTGGGGTTCGCCTGCCCCGCCGATGTACAACTCTGCGCTGAAGTCGATCTTTGGGCAGGTTGTGCTGGAGAAACTCGTTCCATCCGTGAAGTCAATCGCGACTTCGGTCTCGCCGGATGACCCCGTAAGGATGAATCTCATGAAACGAATGGTTTTGCCTTCGACTTCAGGAACCAAAATCTCACGATCACTCATGTAGCACACTCCGTGTCCCTCCGGCCTGCCCCTTATTAGGGGATTCCGCTAGAGTTTCACAGACTTGGAGGGTGAGCAAGTCGAAAACGCGCGAAACCCGGAAATCCAGAAAAGCCAGAACCGTCCCTTATCAAAAGACCTATGACGCCCTGGTTAGTTTGTTGATCCAAGCTCGCGAGGAATCCGGAATGACACAGCGCGAAGTCTCTGAGGCGCTGGGGATGTCGCATTCGTTTCTGTCGAAATGTGAAACCGGCGAACGCAGCATTGATGTCATAGACCTGTTGCAACTCGCGAAGCTTTACGGCAAGCCTATCCAATACTTCTTCCCGTCGATGGATTAGCCGTCCTGGAGCCCATTCGCATTGAGATGCCTGCTCCTAGACCGGCGTAACCGGCTCTATAGTACGCGAAGCACTGAAAGTCGAGCGTTCGCTCGAAGGATTGATAGTCTCAGTCGAGAGTCCCCATCAGTTCACGCGGGCTATAAAGCGTGGTGCGGATTGGACTGAACGGCATCGGAGGAAACATTGCGGTCTCCTATTTGAGAGCGCGATAGCGCGCCATGATTTTGCTAAAGCAGGTCGCGCAATTCCATGAAACGCGCTTGAACCTGCGACCAAGACGGATACGGTCCATAGCAGAGCAGCCGGCATTGGGCTTCGTAAGCGATGGCAATTTGACCAGACAGAGTGTGCGCCGGAAACAGCGCGTCGCTGTTGGCGAACCGCATGTTGGCCGGGTAGAAGTAGCTGTTTTCGAAATGCTCACGGCTGATTCGATCGTAGTCCGCCTTGATGGCAGCATACTCATCCGATTTCAGCATTTCGAGAACTTCTGGACGGTAGCTCAGCTGAAAGAGATCGTAATAGTGCCGCGGATATGGACCAAGCGGTTGTTGGTCGCGTTTGAGCAGTTCGACCTTTCCGTGAATGGCGAACATCTTCTCCACGAAAGTGCGGCGGAAGTGAAGAAGTCGCATCGGGAACGACGTTTCGTCGTCGGCGCCGAGGCTGGTGGTCGTCTCTGCCAGAAACCGACCGACATATGAGCTCAGCTCGACTATTGTCGTTGGTTCGCGGCCGCTGGCTGTGCCCGCCTCCAGTAGTATTCGGCTTCCGACTTCGCCGGCCCCGCCGAAATGCTGGACGAAAGAGAAGCGGTCGTTTCGTCCGAATCCGCCGATTGTTTGGCTCTCTTCCCGGAGGAAGGTCAATCCCGGGTGCGCGGCAACCACGTCGCGTAGTTTCTTAAGCTCCCGGTTGATTCCGTTTCCGCCCAGGGGAGGATCGTAAGCGGCAGGATCGAGAAAAATGTCGATATCTTCAGAGAACCGCGCAATAAGATCCCAGCCTTTGAGCAGGCTGGTTCCACCCTTAAATATGACTTTGTCACCCGCGCCGGCGACGATGCGCAGGCTTTCCGTGACGTAATAGTCCTTCTCGATCATGGCGGGACGGAGCCCTTGCGCCTCGAAATGCTCAGCCGCCCTAAGGATCGCCTGATCGAAATCTGCGTGTTCGAAAAGCTTCACGGGGTACGCTCCTTTGCCTGCCACCGCTGTGCGTGCGGCAGGCTGCTGAGCAGACCGAAATCAAAGCGGGAAAGTGGATTCAGCGAGGCACGCAGCCGGCGGAGCGCCGGCGTGCCCGGCGAGAGCTGTTCTCCGATTGCGCCGAGCATAGCGCGTACACGCGGCGGCTCCGTGACCGCAACTTTGAGCAGGCGGTCTAACCGGCCTGCTTCGGATAAAAGGGATAGGAGCCGTCGGACGGTCTCGTGGGACCCAAGCTCGCTTGTTTTTGCGGATCGGCGAATGAAGTCGAGAAGGGCGGCTTCCGTTTGGGTGAGTGTGGACCACGCTTCGGGACGGCGAGCATGAATGACGGTATCGGCACCGACCAGTTTGCGCGGCAGGCTGAGAGCGCTGGTGGAGACCTCGCTGCGGGCCGCATTTTGAGTCGTGAAACCAAGGAGGTTCGCGGCCGCAATTCCGGACGGGAAAACGGTGCTGTCTCTTAAGGCTAAGTCCCTGATTTGCGCTGGATTGGGCTTGCTTTTCCCGAAAGCCGTGTCGCGAGCGCTGTAATAGACGCCCTTGCTGAGGCGGTCAATCTTGCCCTGTTGGGCGAGGCGGGATAGGGTCTGCGCGACAGCCGAAACGGGAAGGTCGTTGAAATCCCGAAGACGCCACAACCTCTCTCCGCTGGCGTCTATACGCTGCCGGACGAGGGTTGTAACGTGTTTGGCGCTCCGACGATCATTGGCTTTCCGTTCCATAGTTGTAGGATGATTTCTCGGAGCACGCCTGTCAAGTTTTATTGCAATAAAACATTACACTTGACATTGTCAGAATAATGGAGCCAAATAGTTGACATGAGCGACGGCCCTCATCGAAGCTTGCCCATGCGCCGACCGTGGAAGTCGGTCGCTGAGTGCGCTGACAACGCGGCATTCGAGGTTGACGAAATCCGCGAATGCATCCTTCCCGCCTTGGAGAATGACTGCCGACGCGAGGTGCGTCGCGAGTTTCTCGACACTCTTTGCGGCCTATGCGCGTGTCAAGAGGAGATGCTCTTCAAGAACGACATGCGTCCCGTCCTGGAGGAGTTAAGGCGCACGGCGAACATAGGCTTGGAGCGCCAGGTCCTCGACCACGCAATATACGCGGCCGCGAACGGAAGCAGCGGACACGGCGTCGCCGAAAAGGCTCTCGGCCAAGCTCTCAAGGACCGGGGGGCGAGCGGCATCAAGCAGGTGGAAGAGCATTACTTGCGTAAATCAAATGTCAAGCGCGCCCACAACGTCAGGAACCGCATGGAACAAGCTGTCAGCGGCGCTGACATCGACCGGGTGGCGCGCACAGTGCTAAATGGCAAGCAAAAGGACACGGCGCCCAAACCATCGAAGCGGCAAGGTGTGGACGACGGAGTGAAAATATGAAATCCGACAACGACGTCTACGTTCCGCCCGAACTGAGAATCCAAGTTCTTGAACGCGGCACTAATGTGCGCCGCCGCTGGGCCCCTTGCCGAATCGGCCATCACGTTGAATTCACGACGGACAAGCTTGAATCATACTGCGTTGCAACCTGGAAGCCGGTGATTTACGATGCCTTGCTAGTCGCGGCGGCAGTCGAATTCGTGGACCGGTCGCTGAAGCGGCCAGCTCTAAGCTGGCAGAGAGAGCTCCGCCTAGTCGTCCCGGTTCACGAGCCGGACCGGTGGAGTGAACCGCGCACCGCCGCCGCGCTGCACGACGCCCTCGATTTCCTGACTGGTGACCGCTGGCAAATTGAATTCACCGCGCGCGCAGCGCCGCTGCAGGAGCCGAAGCAGCAGCACTTCGATCTTCCTTCGACCGTGGAGGCGATCATTCCTTATAGCGATGGCATGGACTCGCGCTGCGTGTCGGGCCTTCTCGACTGCACGCTCGGTGAAAGACTGATCCGCGTCCGGCTGGGCTCGCGCATACGCGACGCAAGAGCATTGTCGAAACAGCGGCAGCCCTTCACGTCCGTTCCGTATCGCGTGCACTCGGGTGAGCGCGAATCAACAGCGCGTACGCGGGGGTTTAAGTTTGCCCTCATCAGCGGGCTCGCCGCGTACCTGACAAACGCGCATCGGGTTCTCGTTCCCGAGAGCGGACAGGGGGCGCTCGGACCCGCTCTGATCACCGTGGGCCAGGGCTACGCCGACTACCGGAGCCACCCGCTTTTCACGGGTCGCATGGAAAGGTTTCTAAATGCGCTGTTGGCACATAAAGTGACATTCGATTTCACGCAGCTTTGGCAGACGAAAGCGGAGACCCTGCGCGATTTTGTCGCCTTGGGCAAGGCTGGCGATTCGTGGTCGAATACCTGGTCGTGCTGGCAGCAGACCCGGCAGGTGAGTGTCGACGGCAAGAAGCGTCAATGCGGTATCTGCGCGGCCTGTCTTTTGCGCCGCATGAGTGTACACGCGGCCGGCCTGAAAGAAGCGCCGGAGACTTACGTGTGGGAAAACCTTGGTGCCGCCAGCTTCGAAACCGGAGCCGCCGCTTCCTTTCCGGAAGGCAAGAAGACAAAGGCAATGCATGAATATGCGATAGCTGGTGCCCTACATCTCGACCATCTGGCGCAGTTGCGGCATTCCCCATCGAATGCAGGAATGCTTAACCTGTTCGCTTTTCAGCTAGCGGACTCGCTCGGGACGGAAGAGGCCGAGACACGCGGCAAACTCGACAGATTGTTAACGCAACACGAAACGGAATGGAAGGCTTTCATGGGTTCGCTAGGGAGTAACTCGTTTTTGGTCAACTGGGCAGCTGGGGCGCAGGAATGAGCGTGCTGGATCAATTTAGCGCTGAAGAGGTCGGCGAGCGGCTGAGAATCGCTCGGGAGAAGGCAAACCTGACTCAGGAAGAGGCGGCCCCTATCATCGATGTCGCCCGAACGACATTGACGGCCATTGAAAAAGGACAGCGCCGCGTTCGCATCGCAGAAGTGCAGAAGCTTGCGGCGGCCTATGGCACGTCCGTTAATGCGCTGTTGCGGCGCGAAGCCGTGCATGTCGACCTCGTGCCGCGTTTCCGAAAACTCATCAACACCAATGACAAGGCAGAAGCCGAAGCAGCTGAGCTGATCGACAGCTTGGCGAAGGCCGAGGTCGAGCTTGAAAAGCTGCTCGGGGTAACCCGGCCGCGCAACTATCCGCAGGAGCGGCCGATCCTCCCAGGCGACGTGCGTGCGCAGGCCGAGCATGACGCCATGGAACTTCGTCAGGCATTGGGCCTCGGCATCCGGCCTGTCCCGGACATTGTGACGCTGCTCGAATTGGAGCTTGGCGTGCGCGTTTTCATTCGCAAACTGGACAGCCGTATTTCAGGACTCTTTGTGTACGACGAAACTCTTGGTCCGTGTGTGATGTTGAATGCCAACCATCCGCGCGAGCGGCGGACGCAGACCGCCGGGCATGAGACGGGACATTTCATCTCCGCCCGTCGAAACCCGGAAATCTTTCATCAGCTCGAATCGGAAAACAGCCGGGAGGAGCGCTACGCCAATGCGTTCGGCCGGGCGTTTCTGACGCCTGCCCGCGGGGTGATGCAGAAATTCCACGAAGTTACTGCCGGCTCGGACCTGCTTACGCGCCGGCATATCATCATCCTGGCCCATTTCTTCGGTGTGTCGCGCGAAGCGATGGTGCGCCGCCTTGAAGAACTTGGATTGACGAAGCCCGGCACGTGGGACTGGTTCCAAAGTCACGGCGGCATCACGGATGAACAGGCGATGCAGGTACTGGGCGATCTGGCGACTCCGGACTTGGAACGGGCCAAGGCGGAGCAGCCTACTACATTGCGGCTCAACCTTCTCGCGGCAGAGGCGTACCGCCAAAATCTCCTGAGCGAAGGACAGTTGGCCAGGTTGTTGGGGCTCGACCGGATCGAGCTGCGCGAAATTCTGAGCGCGTTGGAGGCAGAAGGGAGCGGCAATGATGGGGTCGAGAAAACGCTTGACTGACCCTGCAGCTCTCGTCGGCGACGCGAGCGCCGTGATCAATCTGAACGCCTCCGGCTGCGCGCGCGAAATCCTGCGGGCTTTGCCGCAGCGCTTTCTCGTTGTCGATGTCGTGTCGAGTGAGCTTGAGCGCGGGCGTGGACGTGGACGAGCCGATGCCGACATTCTGAAAGAGCTGGCGGCGGAAAGGCTGATTGAGATCGTGAAGCTCGATGACGCGGGCGAGGCGCATTTCGAACACCTTGTCGTCGGCCCGGCCGCCGAGACTCTCGACGACGGCGAAGCCGCGACGCTCGCCTTCGCCGCCACCGGCAGGATGACCGCGGTCATCGACGAGCGCAAGGCGACGCGGCTTTGCGCGAAGGTTTTTCCGAAGCTCGCGATCAGCAGCACTGTCGACATCCTTCGCCACGTCGATGTTGCCCGAACTCTCGGCGATACCGCGCTCGCCGACGCAGTTTTCCGCGCACTGAAGAACGGGAGAATGCGGGTCTTGCCAAAGCACGTGCAATGGGTAATTGATCTGATCGGTCCGGAAAGGGCGGCTGAATGTCCGAGCCTTCCCAAATATGTTCGCAAGCAGGCCGTATCGGATGAGGACTTTCGCAGCGGGAAATGATGTGTTCTAGAAAGAGGCACCAGCAGTATGCGAATCAGCAGGATCATCATCAAGAATTTCCGCAACTTCAAATCTCTGGATGTGAAGTTGGGTGAGCACGCCGTCGTGCTCGGTGAAAACAAGGTCGGGAAGACGAATTTGCTGTTTGCGCTGCGTCTGATTCTCGATCCTTCGCTACCGGATTCGGCGCGGCGCTTGCGATTGGAAGATTTTTGGGATGGACTGGAGCGTCCGCTCGCGGCGGAAGATGTTATTGAGATCTCAGTGGAGTTTCGCGGGTTCGATAACAATGAAAACCTTCTCGCGGTACTTGCCGATCACCTTGTGAAACCTGATCCGATGGTTGCCCGGATCACCTATCTCTTTCGTCCAGTGGCGGGCCGCGAGGGGGCACCGAAAAGCGAAGCGGATTACGAGTTCGTCATCTTCGGTGGAAATCGGCCCGACAATAATGTTGGTTATGATTTGCGGCGATGGATGCCGATGGACCTGTTTCCCGCGCTGCGCGATGCCGAGTCAGACTTGGCCCGCTGGGCCCGCTCTCCTTTGCGTCCTCTGCTGGATCGCGCGGCGCGCACGATCGACCCTGACGAGCTGAAGAAGATCGCTAAGGAGGTCCACAAGACGACCTCCAAAATGGCGGAACTGCAGGAACTCGATGACGTGGTGTCGGCGGTGAACACGCAACTCACGTTGATGGTGGGGGACAAGCACGCGATCGAGACGGCGCTCGGATTCGCGCCAACCGATCCCGAGCGCTTGTTGCGGGCGTTGCAATTGATGATCGACGGCGGAAAGCGCGGAATCGCGGAGGCGAGCCTGGGTTCGGCGAACGTGCTGTATCTGGGTTTGAAGGAACTGGAACACCGTTACCTGGTCGAAGAACGCGAGCGCCAGCATACGTTCCTCGCGATTGAGGAGCCCGAAGCACATTTGCATCCCCATCTACAGCGGCTGATTTATCGGAACTATCTACGCAGCCGCGAAGAGAACGAAGAGCGGCCAGAGGTTCGCAGCGTCCTGCTGACAACGCATTCGCCCAATGTGGCGAGTGTTGCCCCTTTATCCAATGTCGTCCTGCTGCGCGCGGTTCCCAGGGAAGCGCACACAATCGGCCGATCTCTATATCGCGTGAAGCTCGAAAAGGCGGAACGAGAGGACCTTGAGCGTTATATCGACGTAACGCGCGGCGAGCTGTTCTTCTCCAAAGGCGTGATCCTCGTTGAAGGGGATGCCGAACGCTTTCTTTTGCCAACGCTCGCGAAGCTGCACGACCCGGATATGGACTTTGACGCTTTGGGCATCAGCGTGTGTTCGATTGCGGGAACGAATTTCGGGCCTTACGTTCAGCTTCTCGGGCCCGAAGGGCTCGACATTCCATTTGTAGTTCTCACGGATTTCGATCCGAAGGGAGCGCCCGGAAGCCAGGAAGATACCGACCCGGAATCCGACATCGACGGCTCGTATGGAAAGAACCGCGTCGTCAATCAAATCATGGTCCGGCTGTTCGAAGCAGAGGAATGGAAAAAGCTGTCGTTCGAGGATGTCTTGGAAAACGCTGAAGATTCTGGAGTTTTCCTGAATGAATACACTTTCGAGATCGATCTGTTCAAGCAAGGCGCCGAGGACGAGTTCGCCGAGGCCATGAAGGGGTTGACTAAGAATAAAGCGATGCACAAGCGTTTCGAAGAGATCTCAAAAGAACCGAAAAAGCTGGACCCCAAACAGTTTCTGAAAGACATCGATTCCGTCGGCAAGGGGCGGTTCGCGCAACGCCTGGCATCACTGCTCCTCGCCGCCGGAAACGACGTGTGTCCACCCTACATCAAAGCCGCGCTCGACTACATGAAAGCGAAGCTGGCATGAGTAAATCCCTCTATGCAATCGCAGCGGAGTCGCTAAAGAATAACGACGAGCAGTTTGAGGCTTACGAGTCGGAGGGAAACTGTGTCGTTCTCGCTGGCCCCGGTGCCGGCAAGACCAAAACTATGACGGTCAAACTCGCGCGGCTTCTCGAAGAAGATGTAAGGGCACCGCAGCGGTTGGCGTGCATCACATACAGCAACGCATGTGTTGGCGAGATTCGCGGGAGGCTGAAAAAGCTTGGTGTGGCGGAGGATAGTCGACTGCTTTTGGCGACCGTTCATTCCTTTTGCCTCACGCAACTGGTCCTGCCTTATGCGCGCCTCGCCGGATTGGAGGTTCCAGATCCGCTGGTTGTCGCCTCGCCGACGCAATCGCGGCAGATCTTTGAGAAGGCTCACCTGAAAACTCTCGGCAGTCCCGCGCCGAAATGGTTCCGGATGGAGAGCGATAGGTTGCGGCGGACAATCATCGATCAGGGCAGCAAGGAATGGAAGAGCTGGAACGGCCTCGAAGCTCCTGTGGTTGAGACCTATCAGCGCCTCCTGCTCGACGCAGGGATGATTGATTTTGACGGAATTGTGCTCACCGCTCTGCGGCTCATCGAAGGCCACGAGTGGGTTCGCCAGTGTATTCGCGCGAAATTTCCGACGATCATCATCGATGAGTATCAGGATCTCGGCCTGCCTTTGCATCGGATGGTGCTGGCGCTCATGAATGACGCCGGTGTCAGGATCATCGCGGTGGGAGACCCTGATCAGTCGATCTACGGTTTTACGGGCGCGCAGCCCTGGCTGCTCAAGGAGCTTGCGGCGCGACCTAATGTCCAGAGGGTCCGCCTCAAACTCAACTACCGATGCGGAGACCAGATCATCGCCGCCTCGAAAACGCTGCTGCCAGATCCGTCGGAGTTCAAGTCGCATGACGGTCGCAAGGGCACGATCCTCTTCTATCAGCTGGAGTGCGATGCGCGAGGCCAGGCGGAGTACGCGCTGAAAACGCTCGTGCCGACGCTGCTCAAGGACAATGAAAAGTGGAAGCCTGGCGATATTGCGCTCCTATACAAAACGCTCAATGAGGGCAATTCCGCCGCCGCCGCTGCCGACAAGCTCGGTTATGAATATTTCCGGCTGGATAACGGGTCGCCAATCAAAAGGACGCGGATAAATGAGTGGCTCACCGATTGTGCGCGGTGGTGCGCCGGTGGCTGGAAAACCGGGATGGTGACTCTGGGAGACATTCTCAAGGGATGGCGTGGCCTGCGCCGATCCCTAACGCGGGAAGGCGACGTTCTCGCGGCGCGCGCCAAGCTGATCTCCTTTCTGTTCGCGACGCGCGATGGCGCGCTGTCACTGCAGAAGTGGCTGGCGGGCATCTCCGATGCCTGCGTGAACGACATCTTCACGGAGGAGCCGGGGTTGGGCGACGAGCGAGAGAATTTCGAGGATCTGCGTGAAGCTGCAAAGACCGGAGGAAAGCTTTCCGGATATACCGTCGAGACGTTCGGGAATCAGGGCAGAAGTCCCGAACAGATCAATCTGATGACTTTGCACAGCTCGAAGGGGCTCGAATTTCAGGCGGTCATCATGATCAACCTGGAGGAGGGAGCGATCCCGAGCACTTATGACAAGACGACGGAAGCAATCGATGAAGCCGGCCGCCTATTCTATGTCGGCCTAACGCGCGCTATGAGTTCCGTCCACCTCATGTACGGGTTCAATGAGTCGCCGCTTGTCACGCAGGTCAGAAAGGCGACGTAGTACGTTGTCTACTCCTAGTGCAGATCTCTGCCTCAGTACGGCACAGGTCGCATTGAAGGAGCCATCAGAGAAGACCAGAAAGTGCGAGGGTGCTGGCTAGGGTGCTGAGGCGTTGACTACGAGTGTTTTTCAATGACTTAGAGTGCTTTTGTTAGCCATCAGCGCTCATGTTTTCTATAAGTTACGGTTGATGGTATAACTGTCACGGCAGAGGTCGCGGGTTCGAGCCCCGTCGTCCCCGCCATACAAAGCAAAGCATTTAGCTTCGTATGGGACCTAATGTGACAAGCGAATCAGGGTCCGATTAGGATCCATTACGCCCGCCAGGGTGCCAAAAGCGAGTCAGTTCAATATTAGGAGCCAAATCGCACCTTTATCGGTCATGTAGGCCTCGGCTCATCCGCGGGTTTACTTGGTGCAGGACCACTGACCATCTGGTTTAGCGCTGCTTCCCTTTGTACGCGCTGTTGGTCTATGGTTCTTTGCGCGGCTCCGAATGAAGTCAACTCGAGCTCGATCTCTGCCTACGATCGTGTCGTTTGTTGAAAGAGAAACGGCTACGATCTGCAAATCGCTGCCATCTGCCAAATTGACTCGGTTCCCTCCACTATGCAGATGGGCGCAGCACCTGTGGCCATGCATCCACCGGAAAGGCAGAGCCGTATGGAAGGACAAGGAGCCGGGTACCCTTTAGCCAGTTTCCATCGCAGAGTTGCTTGAGATCTGTGAAAACTGCGTTGTCTCCGAAAGCGGAACGAAACGTCGCTTGTGGAATTTCGCTGCTCTCAGTAGGCGGAAAGCCGGTCTGTTGAAATACAGCTATCTGGGCTCGGCAAATTGAGGCGGATGCCATTAGACAAAGAAGAAAGCTGCTGGAACAAGTCTCTGGATGGAAGTCAACCGGTGATTTTGAAGGCTAGGGCAATTGATAAGCCGAATTAGCGATGGACGCCGCAGCAAGCAGGATAACTTGCTCCCGTCTGCATGCGGCTCCAGGCACTACTGAACTGTGACGTTCAAGGTGAAGGGTAAAGACATCAAGTTGCCATTTCCGCTCACAACCACGGTCGTGCCGGGAAGACTGCCCGGCACCGTCTTGCTGCCGGTCTGCTTCGCCGTGACGGTGACGTTGTAGGTCCCTGCCGGAGTGTTGAGCACAGGTACATTCGTGCTCTTCTGGCCGGAGCCGCAGGCGACGACTCCTGCAACCATGCCGCTGAGCATCAGGATGCAGAGGACACTGAAGAGCGAGACGCGCAGGCCCCGCTTTCTGCCGAAGGCCAGGCCCAGCAGGCTGAGTCCGAACATTGCGGCAAACGCCACCGGGTTTTCCTTCTGAAGCGCCGATGTCGAAGTGCCAACCGGGACGTCGGTTGTGAGGGTCATGATGACCTTACCCGGTGTCGTCGGAGTGACGGCGACCGAGTTGGCGTCGGAGGGATCGGGCGTCGGATAGCTGAAGGAGCAGCTGGTGTGCGGCGGCAGGTTGGCGCACTGCAACTCGACCGGGAGTGAGTAGTTGTCCAGGTTGGAGTTGATGTCGAGCACACCGAATCCCAGCAGGGAAGTGAGCGTCAGGTTCGCAGTGGCGCTTGCCCCGGCCGAGACGCTGAGCGAAGCGGGATCGGATGTGATGACCACGACCGGGTTGCGGACCGCGGTGACCGTGAAGGGAGTACCCATCACGGTCGCGTAGTTAGCGCTGGTGAAGACCGGCGTAATTGTGTACTTAGTGAGCAGGTTGGGAATCTGGTTGTTACTCGTGTCGATCCCGAGGCAGGACGACAGGTTGTAGGGTGCGGTCCCATCCGCGTTGACGTTGAGGGGCGGGCAGAGCGAGTTCGTGCCCTGCAGGGTCACGGTCCCGTAGTTCACGCCGACCAGGTTGCCGTTGCTGCCGTAGACAGGCACACCGACCAGGGGATTGCCGTCTGCGGAGGCAAAGCTCATCTGGTAGGTGTACTCGTAGGGCACGGCGCTTCCGTCATACACGCTGGGCGCGCCTGTTCCCTGGGAGAGGATGTACTGTGGAATGCTTGCCGTCGGCGGCTGGGCGAGAAGAACAGCTCCCGGGGCAACCGTCACTGTGATCGAGGCGGTAGACGTGCCGTACACCCGGTCGCCGCTGTAGCTTGCCTTGAAAGTGTACGTGCCTGCCTGGATCTCAGTGGCGTTGATGGTGACCGTGCCATTCACGAGCGGCTCGACGAAGGTGTTGGTCACCTTGCCGTTGGCGATCGCGGTGAGTGTCACGTTGCCGGTCGGTACGGGTTCCGCTCCGGAGGTCGATACAACGGTCACTACGACCGGAGCACTGGTGACCGTCGGGTTTGTTGCGGTGAGCGAAGCGGTGGAAGCCGCCAGCGTTGCGCCGACACCAATCGCGTTGATGCTGACCGGGGCGTTGACCGCATCGCTGGTGACGCCGATCTGTCCGGTCAACGGGCCCTGGTCGCCTGGACCGGCGCTGAAGGTAATGGTGGCGGTGCAGGATGATCCGACGGCGAGCGGTGAACCGATGCAGGTGGTGGCCGTCTCGCTGAAGTCTGCCGTGTTGGTGAATGCTGTGATGTTGAGCGGCTGGTTTCCAGCATTCGAAAGGGTCACGGTGCCATCCTGGGTGGACGTTGTCGTGGGCAGCGTACCGAGATTGATGAAGCCGTTGGTGCTGGCGACATCGACGACCTTCGCTGTCCCATCGATGACGTAGGCGTTGCCGAGAGAATCGAGAGCGATGGAGAGCGGATTCGTCACCTCCGGTGCCAGAGTCAACTGGTCGGCAGGTGTGTAGACGCCTCCTTCGCTGGGAATGCGGAAGGTCTTCCCGGTCTCGGTCACGTAGATGGCACCGGAAGCATCTACGGCGAGGCCGGTAGCGCCTGCGAGTGAGTTCAGGATCGTTGTCCGGGAACCAAATGAGGGAATCTCGATCAGGTTTGCTCCATCGGCGACGAACAGATCGCCAGCGCCGCTGACGCCGATCGCTGTGAGTCCGGCGAAGCCTGTGTAATCCTGCTCGACGATGCCGCTGGCTCCGGGGGTAAGCCGGGCGACACGCTGGTTGTCGGGATCAGCGACGAAGACGTCCCCGACTGCATCGACGGCCAGCTTCAGATTGGTGCCAAGGCCGGTCTTGATCGTGGCCTGCCCAGATGCATTCAATCCCGTCAGCACTTGCCCGGTGGAATCGTAGCCAGTGAGGCCGAATGGCACTTTAACGATGTTTCCCGAGTCGGCAATGTACACGTCTCCAGCGGCGTCGACTGCGACGCCTGTAGGCGCAGTCAGGCCTGTTCCTATGGTCACCGGTGCCGAAGCCGTCGTTGAACCTTTCTTGAATTCGAGTATCGCCGACTGTCCGCTATCTGCGACGTAGACGTTCCCTGAGGGGTCCGTCGCAATCTGGCTGGGCGTTGTAAGCGCAGGGGTGATTGCCGTCGCCGTATCGGGTGCAATCACCGCGGCAGAGGCCGAACCCACACCGTGGAGCACGGCGGTGTTCAAGATATTTCCATCCGCGTCCACCATCGATAAGGTGGCCGAGACATCGCCTGCCGCCAGCGGGGTGAACGTGACTGGGATACTGCATGAGCTTCCCGCGGCGTACGGAGTTGTCGTTCTGGCCTGTGCGCCATTCTTGTCGAGGACGGCATTGCCATTTGAATCCGGCGGTGCAAGGGTGATTCCGCATCCCGAGACATCGCCCAGAGTGAAGACGCCGGAGGTGCCGTTCGCCGAGAGCACAAAGTTATACGGCGAAGTCGCCGCGCTGAATGAGTATGTTACCGTCCCTGGGGTTGCGCCTGCAGTACCGACCGTGCTGGAGCCGAGTTCCACGCGATTGATCAGGATCTTGACCTCGTTCGTGAGACCCGCATAACTGGAGACTGGAACGAACAGCGTCTGGTGCGCTCCATCGAAGCTGGGGCCGCCGCTGGCTTGCGCCGGCGCTATCAGGACGGCGTGGGCCGGGTTCGGTACACCGGCTTCGAGCGGCACGAAATACTCGCCGGCGGTGCCGTCGGCAATATAGATGTTGCCGCTGTTGTCCAGGGTCACGCCCTGCACATTGCCCAGTGTGGGATCGATGCGGGTAACCGTGGTTTCATCGGCAAGCCCGGTGGTACCGGCCGGAATATACCCCACGCCTGTAAAGCCGCCGGCATCGGCGTTGTAGTAGATGTTGCCGGCATCGTCGATGGCAACGGTCTTGGCACGCTGCTTCATGTTGGAGACGATCGGCGTGGCCGCTCCGAAGTTGCCGGACAAGTCGATCGGAACAGTGAAAATCTCAACGCCGCAGCCATTTTCGGTAGCGACAGCAAGGATTCCGTTCTTGTTCATGGACATTCCGGCGCTCTGAAAGTAGTTGCCGCAGGAGCCTCCCAGATTTCCTGCCAGACCGGTGGCGACGACGACGGAGGGAAGGTCCCAGGTGCCAGTGGCGGCGTCGTAGGGAAATTCGATCAGGCCACCGTTGTAGTTGTTGTTGAGGTAGATGTTGTTGTTGCGGGGATCGACGGCAATGCCGGAGTCGGTGAAGCCGCCGGCGACGACGCCGGGCGCGGCCAGCGTGATCTGCGCGCCGCCGTTGGGCGGAAACTGGTAGAAGCCGCTGGTCTTGAAGTCAAAGAGAAGGAAGTCTCCTCGGTTCGAGACCGCGCTCTGCCACGGAGCGCCGTTGGCCTGCTCGTTGGGCACGGCGACGGCGGAGCTGGCGACCACCGTCGGCGTCTGGGCGGCGACGTCCGCGCTGAACAGGACCCCAGCGACCAGCAAGGTGGCCAAAGCTCCGGCGGACCGGCATATTGATGTCAAGGACGTCGTCAACATTTCATCTCTCCTAAAGAGCCCCAAAGCTGTTTTGCTTGCCTGTTGCAAATTGCCCATGTTCCTGTCCCATCCTGATGAAAGCGGCTATTGCACCGTCACCGGAATCGTGAAGGGAAGCGTCTTGACAGTTCCGTCCGTGGGGTCGGTGCCGTAGAGCCGCACGTTGTAGGTGCCGCTGGGCGTGACCACGTGCGGTGCCGGAGGCGTCTTCGTGTAGCCCGAGTTTGTGCAGCCGCTGAGGCCCATGACCGCGCTGACCGAGAGAAGCAGCAGGCACAGCGCGCTGAGCGCACCGCGGTATGCAGTGACCCTGCGCCGGAAGGCCAGTCCCAGCAGGCCAAGTCCGAAGATGCTGGCGAGAGCGAAGGGGTTCGACTTCGCCGGCGCGGCGGCAACGTTGACCGGTAGGTTGCTGCTGATGGTCAGGGTCGTCGTGGCAGTCTGGCCCGCGACGAGCAGCGGACTCGGGACGTCGAAGGTGCACTCTGAATACTGAGGCACTGTTGTGTTGTCGCACGCGATGCCAACCCCACCCTTCGAACCGTCATATCCGACGAGCGAGTGAAGCGTTACAACCGCCTGGACCGGGGTCCCGGGTGTAATAGTCAGGCTTGCGGGATCGGTTGTAAGCAGCACGCTCTTGGGAATGACCAGGAACGTTGCGACCGGCGAGGGAACGCTCGCGAAGTTCTGGTCGCCGTTGTAGACGGCGGTCAGGTTGTAGGTTCCGGCCGCGAGGTTCTCGGTCGTGAAGGTCGCATTACCGTTTGCGTCGAGCACCACCGGGTTCTGGGCTGGGTCTGCGACTGCTGTTCCATTGAGGAACGAGATGCTGCCGGTCGGCGTGCCGATGGTCGAGGCGACCGTGGCTGTGAGCGATGTGTTGGACCCGAGAGGCACGTAGTACACACCGAGCAGGGGCGTGATGTTGCTCGGCGCACTCAAAGCGACTCCAGGTGTGGCCTGCGCCACCGTCAGCGTGGTCGTTACTTGGCCGCCGCTGAAGTTTGTGTCGCCGTGGTAGACCGCCTTGACGGTGTAGTTTCCGCCGAGCAAACCGGTGAGGCTGAAGGTGGCGACGCCCGCGGTCAAATTGCCGGCCGGATATGTCGTTGCCTGATGGAGCTTGGGGTCCTGGTTGATCAGCGTCAGGAAGACCTGTCCCGTCGGTGTGGTCGTGCTGACCGTCGCCGAGACAGTTACTGTGACCGTGGTGGTGCCCGGATAGGTCACTCCAGTCGATGGATTGACTGCGAGCACGACGTTCGACCGTTCCAGGTTATTTACGCCGAAGCCGGTCAGAGCCGCCGTCACTGCCGGCGCGTTCGCGGCGTTCGAGGTGACGGTCATCGTTCCGGTCCGTGTACCCACGTCGGCTGCCGTAAGCTGCACATCGATCACGCAGGAGGTGCCGGGGTCGACGGCTGTCCCTCCGGTCGTATCACAGGCGTTCTGGGTGGCGGGTGTGACCGAGAAGTCAACACCGTTGGTGCCTGAGAAGGTGGGGTCGGGCGTGACGGTGAGCGGCAGGTTGCCGATATTGAAGACGTTCACGTCAACCGGATTGCTGGGGACGAACGGGCTGACCTGGCCAAAGTCAACCGAGGCGCTGAGCGGAATCAGTCGCAGGGCAGCCGTACCGCCCGTGAGGTCGGAGACGTAGAGGTTGCCGACCGAATCAATGGCGAGGCCGTTCGGCTGCGTCAACACGCCGCCATCAAAGGCGACTGCGCTGTTTGCGCTCAACGTTCCGCCGACTGCGGGAATGTGCAGGATGCCGCCCGCCTGGGCAACGTCGATCGATCCCGAAGGATCGACCGCCAGCCCGGTGACCGGCCCGGCGAGGCTGTTTGTGATCGCCGCGGGAGCCCCGCCGAAGGTTGCCGGGATCTCGGACAACGTGTTGCCGTCGGCAACAAAGACATCTCCGGCACCGTCCGTCGCGATGGCAGAAGGCTTGGTGAATCCTGAGCCGACCGTCGTTACCGCGCCGGCGACGGAAGAGGTGAGCGGATTGAAGATCTGGAGGACGCGCGCGTTGTCGGGGTCGGTGACATAGACATTGCCCGCGATGCCTGCCGCGAGTTTCAGGTTCGAACCGAGACCACTCTGTAGGGTCGTCTGTCCGGCGTTGCTCAGGGCGCCATTGACGAAGGGCACTTTGAAGACCTTGCCTGAGTCGGCAACATACAGGTTGCCGGCGCCATCGACGGCGACCCCGGTCGGGGCGCTGAAGCCGGTGCCGACAGAGACTCCTGCCGCGGTCGAACCGGGCACGAACTTCAGGACCTTGCCTAGACTGGAATCCGCGACGTACGAGTTACCGAGCGCGTCGGCAGCCACCTGCTGCGGCGCTACCAGGCCCGTACCCACGGTAACCTGCGTCGTGGGCAGAGAGAGAGAGATCGCAGGGCCTTGTCCGATGCCGCTTACGGTCGTCGTACTGAGAGGAACGACAGCCTTGTTTGCGTCCAGCAGCGTGAGCTGCGCGGAGGTAGCACCGGGAAGACGGGCATTCAGCGAGACAAAGTAAGGGCAGGAGCTTTGCTGCAGGTATTGTTTCCCTGCGGTGCAGGGAAGTTGTGGCGTGACTGCGGTTGGATCGGCGATGGGATTCGTCGTCGACGCCACGAAGTCCGAACCCGTGCCAGGCTGGGACAGGACGAAGCTGCCGGGCGTAACTGCCTGGCTGAAGTTGAAGAACACGGTTCCAGGCGTTCCTACCGTCCCAACCGGGGACGCAGCGGCGCTGGCGGCACCCATCTGCCAGAGGACCACATTCATCGTGCCCGGGTACGCAAGAGAGCCCGGAGGCGTCCAGCCGCTGGTGCTCGTCGGTATCCAGAGATATCCGCGCGGATCGACGGCAAGCGGGGCGCTGCTTTGAACCGGAGTGAGATACGTGGCGCTGTTGAAATCAAAGCTGGAAGCATTAACACCGACCGGGTTGCCGCTTACGTTCGGCACCATGAGATCGCCATTGAACGCGCCGCCGTTCGAGTCGGACTGACTCGTCAAGTAGATGTTTCCCGCTGCGTCAAGCGTAATTCCGCTGAACTGGGCGTTGTTGCTCGTCGGATCGAGACGCGTGATCTGGGCCTCGGCGCTTCCGTCGGCCGCTCCAACGATGCCTGTCTTGCCCGCGGGGATAAAGAACACGCCGGTGATACGATTCGATGCCTGCGTTCCTTCGTCTTCGAGGAAGTAGATGTTCCCGTTGACGTCCGCGGCGATGTGCGTCGCCCGAGCCTTCAGGCCCTTGATCACAAGCGTGGCCGAGCCCCAGTTCCCCTTGTTGTCGACGGGAACGGTGTAGATCTGTGGACTCGTCTCTGTCGAGACCACAAGCGTTCCGCTTCCGTCCTTTGCGCTGCTGTCGATGAAGGCGACATCGTAGGTGTTCAAGCTCACAGTGCCGTTGCCGATGGTGGCTCCCCAGGCGTTCGCCGAGGTGAAGTCGTAGGTGCCGTCTGCGGGGTTATACGGGATACGGAAGAAGTGGGCCGAGCCGTAGCGGTCGGCGATATAGATCGTGTCCTTCGCGTCCATGGTCATGCCGGAGTTCCAGAAGGTCCCGGAGGCTTCGAGCGGTGCGCCTGAGGCGATCGTGGTGAACGTGCTCGAGCCGGGCCGCAGTTGGTAGAGGCCGCTGGTGGACCAGTCAAGGAAGACCACGTTGCCGGTCTTTCCGACAAGCACCTTCATGATCTGGCCCCAGGTCCCGTGCGTCGTCGGGACAACCGAACCCGTTGTGACCGGGGTCTGCGCCGCGGCAAAGCTGACAAGCGAGAAGAACGCGAGCAGAAGCGACAGTCCGACACGTACCCGCCGAAACCCAACTGTAGACTCAATGGACATCAGAACCCTCCCAAGACCTATCGATCAAACTCTGCAGGTGGCATCTTTGCCATCCCGCCTTTTCTGTGCACCCAGAATCGCGGCGCTGTACTTGAGAGCAAGGATTCTTGCCCTCGATTCGATCTCCGGGAACCCGCACTCGGACTGCGGACTCCCCCGGAGTCATTGCTCTTAGAACTGGAACTTCACGCTCAATTCAACGAGTCGTGCTCCGTACTTGACACTCGCCGTACCGAAGTTCTGGTGCGTCAGGTCGCTCTGTTTCAGAGCCTGTCCTGCTGTCGCTCCCTGAAACGCAAGTTGCACGTTGCTCTGGTCGTTGTTGTTGAAGGAGACAAGCGGGTGGTTAATTACATTGAAGGCCGCCAGCCGGAATTGCAGATTCCTCTTCTCGCCGGCGGAAAAGTTCTTCAGCACGGTCAGGTCGCTGCGGGAATAAGCCGGACCGTGAATGTATGGAAGCCGGTAGACTCCCTGGCCGGTCGGGTTAGACGAGAGGGCGTCCGGGCCGGTGGACGGACCACCCGGCAGCGGAATTCCAAAGCAGGTTGGATTGATGAATTGCTTCGACTTGAGATTGCTCGACGGGTCGCAGTAGAGGGTTGGCTGCAACAGATAGTCAGGGGAACCGAGCCACACGGTAGGGTTCACGTTCTGTACGCAGTACGTGTTTCCGTTCGGGTCAGGCTTGATGCCATAGAGTTGGGCACAGGAGTTAATCGAAGTGGGATTGACTTGCTGTCCCTGGTACACCTGGATGGGCTGGATCTGGCCATAGCCGAATCCGAAGTTCTGACCCTGAATGGAAGCCAGAGGCGGTCCGCTGATAAGGCTGGTGATTCCGGAGAGCTGCCAGCCGTTCAGCGACTGCGCGAAGAGATGGCTGTCTCCGTGGTAGCGCTTGCCCAGGTCGATGAGATAGTGGATGTTGAAGGTATGGGTCCGGTCGAAGGGGGCCGGATTGTATTCATTGCGGAGGTTGAGCGGGTCAGGGATCGTGTTGTTGTACGAGGCCGCGGTGGCCAGCACCTTGGAGAAGGTGTAGTTCGCGCCGAACTGGATTGGACCGCCGCCCTTGTTCAGACTCACCTGAAGGCCGTTGTAGTTGGAGTAGTAGTCATGCTTCAGCGAATAGATATGGTTATAGAAGCCATACGGACGGAAGAAGTCGGCCTGGGCGGTGCTGAGACTGCCGATGTTTGTTCCATTGGTGTAGATGGCGGACGGCAAATTCGAAACGTCCCCGGCGGGGTCGTTGAAGAAGTAGCCTGCAGGAATCAGGTTGATGTCTGAGGACTCGTTATAGCCGCTGGCCTGGCTGTTGTAGGAGCTGATGTGCTTGCTTGCGTTGCCGACGTAGGCGATCTCGAGCAGCGTGTTGTGCGACAGGCTCTGGGAAACGGTGCCGTTGTACTCGTAGTAGATAGGCCGATCGGAGTCAGTTGATGGGATGGTATAGACGCTGAAGTCCTGCGGATTTGTAGGCGACTGCTGATCGATCGCGTCGAAGCTTAGGTTTCGCGCCTGGGTCGCCTGCTGGAAGGTGGTCTTGTAGTTTTGAGCAGTTGCGGCCGCCAGCGCGTAGGGCTTGAACTCTTCCTGATGGCGATAGATTCCCCATCCGCCGCGAAGGACGGTCTTGCCGGTTCCATAGACGTCCCAGGACATGCCCAGTCTCGGCGAGAAATAGATCGTGGGCGGATTATTCACCGAGTTCGCGATGGAGTGGTCGATCCCATGCCA
>CAZZYQ010000005.1:57730-100469 GCA_964658395.1 uncultured Granulicella sp.
TTCGTAAACTGCGATGCCTGCCCTACGGCGTTGTTGTACTGATAGGTCCCTGGATTGAAGGTGTAGGCCCCTTGCGGGTAGGAGTTGGGATCGGCAGACCCGTTGATGATGCCTTTCTCGTAGTAGGCACCGAGCGTAAAGAAGTGTGGCCCCCTGCTGATCGAGACGGAGTCCTGAACGTCCGGCACTTCCTTCTTCAGGTGGACCTGGTCGTTGTAGAAGCCGCCAGTGATCGCGACGTTCGGATAGCCATTGTTGTTGTAGTCAGAGATGGCTGGCACGGAGTAGTCGCCTGCATTTTTGAACTCCCCGAGATAGTTGAAGTTGCCGTTGCCTTCACTGCCGCAGGTACCGGCGGCCCTCTTGGCCGGATCGTTGCAGTTGTAGTCGTTCATGGTAAAGCGTCCGACAGCGGCGGGCGTGCCCTCGTTGCCCGGCTGGCTGATCAGCGACAAGGCGGCGTTGAACTCGTTGGTGATGGACGAGCTGAAGACATGCGTGTAGTTCACCGAAATGATGTTCGAGATGTCACCGCTGGTGACGTTGCCAGGAAAGAGCACAGAGTTGGTCGGGATGTAGCCGTATGCAACCGGATCCTGTGTGATCTGCGATTGGCGGCCATAGGTTGCGGCGAGCTTGTTGGTGTCGTTGATTGAGTAGTCGAGCCGAGTGTGAAACATCGAGCCGTTCTGCTGCTGCAGGACTTCCTTGACGTAGTTGTATCCGCCGGAGCCGGTAAAGGGATCGGCGTTGGGAAGGGGGAGCCAGTTCAACAGCGCGATGCCGCCCGGATTGCCCTTGCCTGCAAGGTTGCCGTTGCTAACTGCCGTACCGTCGGGTAAGAAGTTTTCCGCATAGCATTCCGGCTGGATCGCATTCACATTTGGGAGTCCGTCGGGCCGAGCCCCGCAGAGCTGTGCGTCCAGCGAAGCCGCGCTGAAGTCGCCGGCGCGCTGCGCCATCGTCGGCACTACTGCGCCGAGAGTCGTGGGCGAGTAGAGCTGGTTGTAATACTCGTAGCCGGCGAAGAAGAACAGCTTGTCGCGGTGGAGAGGGGTGTGGGGAATCCACAGCGGCCCGCCGATGGTGCCGCCGGGAAAGAAGTAGCGACCGTCCGGCCGCGGCTGCCCAAGAAAGTTGTTATACCAATCGTTCGCATTCAGGGACGTATCTCGCGCATAGAAGTAGCCAGAGCCGTGGTAGCGAGTTGTGCCCGGTTTTGTCGTGGCGTTGATGATGGTCGGGCCATGCGCGAACTGGGCACCGAAGTTGGAACTCGACACCTTCACCTCGGAGACCATCTCGGCGTTCACGGTCTGCGTCGTTCCCGAGTTGGTCTCGATGTCGGTAAGCGAGACGCCATCAAGGATGGTCGAGATGCCGGTCGTGCCGGTGCCGTTCGAGGAGTAGCTTCCGGTGTTCGCGCCGCTGACGCCGACGACGGCATCGTTCGGGGCCTGGTTGTTGAGTCCCGGGCTCACCAGAGCGAATCCAGGTAGAAAGCGGATGAGCTCGGTCGCGTCGCGGCCGACAATGGCCAGCGTGTCGAGGTCTTTTGCCGTAATGACATCGCTGCGTTCGGGGCTATCGAGGGGCTTCACCGACTGGGTCGTCACATCCTCAACCGTTACTTCCTCAACAGCACCGACCTTCAGCTTTACGTCGGAGAAGCTGACCTGGTCGCCCGGACGCAGAGGAAAGGGCTGTGACTCCCAGCCGGTGAATCCCGCGCGGGTCACCGTGAGCTTGTAGTGGAGGCCGGAGGGAACGGAGGCGATGGTGAAGTTTCCGGAGCCGTTGCTCACCGACTTACGCTCGGAGTTGTTGTCCAGATTGGTCAAGACAACGATCGCCTGGGGGATGATCGCACCGGTCACATCCTGCACCACGCCGCTGATCGTTCCGGTCGTCTCCTGAGCGAGAGCGGAGAAGTGCCGGGGCAGCAGCAGCGCCAGCAGTAGAACACTTACCAACGCATGAGCCCGGCTGATTCTGGAAAAAAACTTCATTGTGACAACCCCCTTGGAAATTGTTTCCGGTCTTTCTTCAACTCTGATTGCCTGGTTCAACTCTGCGAAAGCTTCGTAAGGCGTTGATGTTGTCGGCCCGACGGAGTCCTGGGTGGCACACGCGGACCCGATGACACGAGCAGAGATCTTGCCCGTACCGAGTCTTGATAACGATCTCAAGCAGGAACCGCCTGCAAGTCAACCAAGACGTTTTTTTCATTGCCCGCGAATTATGGCTGCGATAAGACAGACTCGTCAAGAACAAATTTATGAGGCCTCGCTACAGAATCAAATGCCTAAAAGAATCAGCAATTTCTCGAAACAATTTGGCAGGACGAAGATACCGCGGTACGTTGTTTCAACCGTTCCGTCCGTAAATTGCAGCATTGCTGTTATCGTTATCTCGCTTGAAGAAGATGCTTTCGTTCGGCTGAACTTCCACTCTTCATCGCGCACATCATGCCCAGGAGTTCCAATGCCCCGTCCACCGCGCATCAAGCAGGTTGTTTCCCGTATGACGCAGGCGGCCCTTGTCGCCGCCGCAATCATCGCGCTGCCGGGCGCATTCACATCCCGGGCGCATGCCCAGAGCCTGAGCGGATTCGACTACAACGGACAGGTCTATACGTCCTACCAAGCAGACGAGTACCTGAAAACGCCACAAGGTCCTGACGGCGTGGCCGCGATACGGAAGACAGGCGCCGCTTATGGGTCCGTGGTCGTCACGCAATACATTCAGACGTCTACTTCGAACACGATCGCCCCGGAGACCGCGACCTCGCCCGGGTACGACAGCAGCAAGGATCCGCTCTCGCCTACCGACTCCGCGGTTGTGGCGGCGATCCAGAACATGCATGCCCAGGGGCTCACGGTGTTTTTGAAGCCGCAGGTGGATTCGCTGGACGGCGTATTCCGCGGGTACTTCGCTCCGACCGATGTTGCCGCCTGGTTCGCGAGCTACCAGACGTTCATGCTGCACTATGCCCAACTCGCGTCCGACAACAATGTCGGCGGACTCGTCATCGGTACCGAGCTTACTTCGCTTTCGAGCTCGGCGTACCGCAGCTACTGGCTGAACATCATCGCCCAGCTTCGGGCCTCGTACCCCAACCTGACGCTCGCTTATGGTGCGAACGCGACCTATTCGGGCGACGAGTTCACGACCGTCTCCTTCTGGGACAAGGTGGACATTATCGGCGTCGATGGCTACTTTCCGCTGACCGACCATCCCGACCCCACACTCAGTGAGCTGGTGGCGGCGTGGACCGGCAACAAGGATGGCTTCAACATCGTCGCCGCGCTCAAGTCGCTTCAGAGCACGTACAACAAGCCGCTCATCTTTACCGAACTCGGCTACGTGAGCGCGAAGGGGACGAACCAGGCGCCGTATGCCTCGGCGGCGGCTGGCACACCGTACGACCCGACAGAGCAGAGCAACTGCTATGAGGCGTTCTTTGAGGTCTTCAGCCAGCAGTCCTCCTGGATGAAAGGAGTGTTCTGGTGGGCGTGGAACGTAACGCCTCCGGGCAGTATGGACACCGGCTACACGCCGCAGAACAAGCCTGCGGCAGACACGACGCTGGTGAAGTGGTACGGCTCTGCGACGCCGGGGTTTACGCTCGCTCCCTCGACGTCGATCCTGACGCTGCGCCAGGGCGAGCAGGTGGCTTTGACCATCTCGGAGACGGACCTGGGGGGCTTCACCGGGTCCGTTCTTCTGGCCGCGGCCGGCCTGCCCGCGGGCGTTACCGCGTCGCTCGTTCCCGGCAGCGCACCCGGCACGCAGGTGATGACGCTGAGCGCAAACAGTACCGCAGTGGCTGGGCCAGCAGCCATCACGATCACAGGAACCTCGGGATCGCTGCTGACGACGGCAACCATCGCGCTCAATGTACAGAGCGCTGCCGCGCAAACCATCGCGTTCGTGCCCCCGGGTCAGCAGGTGGTCGGAACGCCGCTGACTCTCTCGGCGACCGCGACCTCCGGCCTGGCGGTCAGCTTCACCTCGGCTACGCCTGCTGTCTGCACCGTTACAGGCAGTGTTGCCAGCTTTCTTGCGCCGGGTACATGCACCATCGACGCCGACCAGGCCGGGAACAGCTCCTACCTGCCCGCGCCGCAGGTCCAGCAGAGCTTCCCTGTCGTTGCCGCGCCGAGCTTCACGCTGGCGGTCGCGGCTCCAACGCTTTCGGTGACGCAGGATGGGAGCAGTACGGACACCATCACGGTGACACCGGGCAGTGGATTTAGCGGCAGCGTGACGCTTACGGTCTCGGGCCTGCCGAGTGGCGTTACCGCCAGCTTCGGTACCAACCCGACCACAGCCACGAGCGCTCTGACGTTTACAGCAAGTGCAACGGCGGCAACCGGCACCGCGACCATAACGGTCAACGGAACCGCGGGTACGTTCACCGGTTCCACAACCATTGCGCTCACGGTCAGCGCTCCACCCAGCTTTACGCTGACGCCCGCGTCGACATCTGTTTCCGTCTCCCGCGGCGGCAGTGCGACCGAGGCGATCTCGATTGCCAGCACAGGCGGGTTCACCGGCACGGTTTCGTTATCGGCGGCCATCACGTCCAGTCCGCAGGGAGCGCAGAACGTGCCGACACTCAGCTTCGGTGCGACCAGTCCCGTATCGGTGACGACGGCCGGAGGGGCAGCCACGCTAACCATCTCAACAACAGCAGCCACGTCCGCGGCGCTTGACTACCTGGTGCACGGCCCAGCTTTCTGGAAGATCGGTGGCGTTGCGTTCGCCGGTCTGCTTCTCTTTGGCATCCCTGCGCGACGCCGGAGATGGCGTTCGCTCCTAAGCGCGGCCGCGTTTCTGCTCGTGCTTGCCGGAGGCATGACAGGCTGTGGCGGAGACAAATCCACGCCCCAGCCGATCGGTGAGCCCGGCACGACATCGGGGACGTATACGATCACGGTCACTGCCACGTCGGGGACCACAACCGCATCTCTGCCCGTGACATTGAACGTCCAATAGAAGCGGTCGCGGAAAGGTGCACTCTGTTTGCTTCCTCTGAATCGCTCCGATTCTGCTGGTTGCCGTTCTGATGTCACTGTTTCCTATGTCGGCCTTGAGCAACGCGACAAGGAGATCAGGATGAAGGACGGATACGCGCTCTTTCAGGAGCGTGCACGCCAGATCGATGAGCTTGCGGGGAGTGCGCCGTTGATAAACGATTCACGCAGGATGATTGGTCAGTCGCCGCTGGTCGCCTAGCGAGCAAGCGGCGTAGTGCAGGATCCCACCGGCGCGATGGCCCACCGAGGTTTGATCAACCGGCGGACCCCGGTCCGTCGTTCATAGGGGAAGAACAAAGCAATTCGGCCTGAACTGTAGATCCATTCGACTCGTGATGGCCGGTTGGCGAGGCATAGGCAGGTGCACTTATTGAGCGGGATTAGGCTATATTCGGAGCCTCACGTTCACCCGCAGCGCATTGCTTATGCTCGACAACCGGTTCGCTGGTGTGCCGGCCGGAGACGAACGGGATCTTTGCAGAAAGCGCTAGGTATTGATCGCGAGAACCGTGTAAGCGACCGCCTTTGCGCGTTCCTTACTCAGGTCCCCCGTCTGTCCCATGCGTCCAATAAGTGTTTGCAGTTCATCGGCGGCAACGGGGGCGCTGAGATAATATCCCTGGGCAGTGTCGCACCCTTCGTCGCGCAGAAAACGAAACTCAGTTTCTGTCTCTACGCCTTCAGCGACTACATTCATTGACAATCCATGAGCCATCGCGATCATGGCGCGCACAACCGCCAGGCTGCCGCTTTCGCGTATGCACTTCTGAATGAAGGAGCGGTCAATCTTGATCTGGTCGATCGCAAATCGAGTGATGTACGAGAGACTTGCAAAGCCGGTGCCGAAGTCGTCGATGGCGAGCCGAACCTTCATTTCATGGAGTTGCAGTAATGTAGCGCGAGTAATCGTAGAGTCGTGCATCAAGATGTTCTCAGTTATTTCCAATTCCAGGCGATAAGGCGGGCGCTTGGCCTCAGACAATGCCAGCGCCACTCGCTGCGGAAGATCCTTTTGCTGCTCAATCTGGCGCGGCGAGAGATTAACTGCCAGCATGAAGTTGCGACCAGTCTGCCGTTCCAATTGCCCGATCTGACGGCAAGCTTCGCGCAGCACCCACTCGCCCAGCGGGATGATGAATCCAGTTTCTTCCGCTAGCGGTATGAAGTCGCCTGGCAGGACCATTCCCATTGTCTTACTGTGCCAGCGAAGAAGCGCTTCGAAGCCGGTCAACTCGCCGGTCTTGAAATTCACCATCGGCTGGTAGTACACCTCCATCTCGTTTTCATTAAGTGCGCATTCGAGTTCAAGACGAAGTTGCATCTTATGTGCAATTGAGTGGGCCATCTCATCTGTGTAGAGTTCGTAGCAGTTTCGGCCGCGGGCCTTCGCTCCGTACAAAGCCGCATCCACGCTCTTGAGCAGCGTATCCGCGTTCAGTTCGCCATCGAACGCAGTACACACGCCGACACTGGCCGAGAGCGGTACTTCCTTGTCGCCGAAGAGAAATGGCGCAGACATCGCAGCGACAATCTTCGCCGCCACCAGCTCGGCTTCGCTTTTTTCTGCAAGATTCGTTATCAGAACAATGAACTCATCTCCGCTAATCCGCGCCACCGTGTCAGTCCTCCGAATAGCCTCGGAAAGGCGTTGCGCCGAAACTTTGAGTGCCTCATCGCCCGCGGGATGTCCAAGCTTGTCATTGATCTGCTTGAAGCGATCCAGGTCGAGCATTAGTAATGCGAGCCCCGTATGCGATCGTTTTGCCTGGTTGATCGCCTGATCGAGCCGGTCTCTCAACAGCAGCCTCGTTGGCAGGCCCGTGAGATAGTCGTGCTGAGCCATGTGACGAAAACGTTCTTCGCTCTCACCAATGACTTCTGCCTGACGTCGGAGCCGGCGGCTCAGGACCATAACCCAAACGAGCACCAAGAGCGTCGCGGAAAGCAGTAGCGCCAACACCATCACAACGTGCGGAGGCGTCCACCATGAAGGTTGCTCAAGGACGGTTACGTCCTTTGAAGAGCGAATGAGAATGCGGAAGGACTTTCTTATCGCGGCACCATCTTCGCGGCTTGATCTCTGTGGGTCGATCTGAACGGAACATATGCCGGTGACCCTTATGCGGCTACCATTTTTCCATTGTTGCGAGACCGCGTCGACCATGCCGCCTGGTAAACTCGCGGCGTAGACGAGGCCGTCAGAGGCCATGAGCAGGGTGGTGTCGGGAAGCTCCCCGGGTGTAGCAAGTCCCCGACTGACCAATCGCCCCTCGATTTGCACAAGTTCCGAATCGAACTTACCGCGTAGCGCCTGCTCTGCCGTCACCACTGTGGGGACAATCGGCGAAATACCACCGGTATTGATCCCTTCAGCGGCACGAAATACAGCATCGTCCAATGACGGCACGCTGTCGCTGATCTCCGTAAATCCGGCCACATCGGCCCTCTGACCAAGTTCGAGGGCTGTGGCCTGCGAGCTCCGCGCGCAAATCCCGTGCTTAGCATCACGTATACAGAGCAAAGATCCAGGCCATGACAGAGTCACCCTCCCGCGTAAATGTACGCGACGAGGAAGTGTTTTTGATGGATTGAACTTCCGCAGGGTGTCGATCTCCTGAAGAGGCAAGTCGAAGGGATCTTTAGGTCCCGGTTCGAGGATGGTCACGGCGGAAAGGTTTGGCACCAACAAGCGCGCGCCGATCATCTGGTGATCGCCATTGAACATAGGGCCTGCGTTCGCGTGAATGCGTACCTTGGCATCAACGAGCCGAGAATAATCGCGACCTGGCTCCCGCAACAAGGTGGCTGAAATGATCCCGTCGCGCATGGAAAGTTGCAGACTGACGTCGTGTTCGTCCACAGACGCAGAGTGAACTACACCTTCCACTTCAACCCACTGGCCGTCTTCCTCTCCAGTGAGTAGGTGCGTTAAGCTCACCGGGGTGGGATTCGTAGGGAGTGGGTATGACCTGCCGATGATGCTGAGGCGCGGTTGCGAGACGATTGGGGCGAAGTCGCCCATTCCGCTTGTGCCGTGTAAATCTACAAAGGTTCCAGCGGGGGTGAACTCAGCCGACGCTTTAGGCACGGAAGCGAACATGCTCCCCGAAGCATCGTGGATAAACAGAATGATCTGCCGGTTATCAAGATAAGGATCGTAATAAGTGACTACACCCCTAAGATGTATCGGGTAGCCCTTTGACGCCTCGGCCGCGGTAAGGCTATGTACCTGATGGGCCAGAGTTAGGGTAGGTAACGGCTTAGAAGCCGCATTGCTTGATGATGCTGCAACGCACACCAGGCTTGCGAGGAGACTTCTAGCTAGTGCGCACAACGGCGAAAGCTGAAGGCTTCGCTCGTTGCCACAAGCGAAAGGACCTCGGCAGTCGCGAAAATTGCCTGACGAGCCTCCTACTTCGGCGCTCTGCTTCATCGCACTCGGATCCCATGAGGCATTTCCGTCTAAGGCCATACTGAACCCTTTATGTCTCGCGAGGAAATGCGTCTTACGGGTCATATCAATCGCTTCGAAAGGTAGAGAAACAACCGAAATCATCTTACTCAGCTTGCCGCGGGCCTAACGGTGCAGGAGTGCTCCCGCGCGACGCCTTCTCTAACGACCTATTCTTTGTCGGTTCCAGGGCGAAAATCCATATAACGGAGAACCGTAAAGCGGAGGATGACTTCTCCGGACTCGTGCGGTGTGTATGCGGCGCAACAGGGCGGCGGCCGACCAGATGAATGGCGAAAGATCCAAAGATCGAATCTTACCGGACCAGTTCCGGCGCAACCTCGGCTATGCGAATGTGGAAAGCAAAGAACGCTTCCCCCATTCGCACAGCCGCGACGACGACGGTGATGAGAATAAAACCTCGAATCAAAACCACAACCGGGAAACTCTCGGGCCGTCTGGACTGGAGCTTTCCGAAAACGATCTCCTCTGTCATGCGCTGACGAAACTGAACTCGTCAAGCCCCTGCGGATGCGGCAACTGCTGCATCCGCCGCCCAATCCCTTGCGGAGTCACTGATTGGCTTCCTCCGGCTACACTTGTATCTGTCTCCTGAAACGGTGCAAACGGCTCAGGCGTCCTTGCGAAGCCGCAGCTCAATGTGAGCAGCGGTCCTCTCTCTGCAGATCGATGGGCCGGACGTTCTGTGTACGCCTATGAGGATAGTCGCTGACGATGGAAAACCGCTTTTTTGAGCATCCAATTCTCTATTCGCCCTAAGAGTATCCGCCCCGGCATTGAAAGATGTTTTCCACTAGCCTGCACTTCCGAAGCACGTTGGACCTTGCAGGCGATGTGTGCCCCCAGGACAGACTAGGGGCACGCGTTCTCATCTCCCACAAGCTAGAACTCCACACGCAATGCGAATTGCAGTACGCGCGGTGCCGCAGCGGCTGTGATCGCCCCGAACGTGGCTGCCGACGCGACGGTGGACCCAGGGTTCGAGTAGTTGGCGCGATTGATTACGTTGAACGCTTCAGTGCGAAACTGGAGACGGACCCGCTCCGTGAGGGGGATTGATTTGAAGGCGGACGCATCGACCTCCAGGTACCCGGGACCACGTAGGATGCCGCGGCTTGTGTCCCCAAAGGTGCCAGTCGCCGCCTGCTGGAACGCCGCCTTGTTGAAGTACTGCTTCAGGAAGCTGACACCGGCTGGGCGTGCGGTCGTCTGCCCGGAGACGTAATCGGCATAGTCGTTGCCTACGCCAGAGAGCGATCGGTCTGTGCCGCTGAGCACAGTGATCGGCGTTCCTGTCGCTGCGTTGAGGATCGTGTTCAACTGCCAACCGTTGACGAAAGTACCTGCGAGGCGAGAGACGTCGAAGTGATGCACATCGTAGTTGAGCGCGAGGTTGTAGCGGAACTTCACGTCGTAATCGGCGGGCCCGCGAGAACTGTTGAGGTTGAATGGGTTCGGCGGCCCGGTGTTGCCTTCGGTCGCGCTAGACGTGTTGTCGATGATCTTGCCATAGGTGAGGTTCGTCAGCACATGCAGCCCATTCGACACGCGGCGTGTGACATTGAGCTGTAACGCGTCGTAGTAGGCGTACTCATAAGAGCTGGCCATCTCGACCGCACCCAGACCCTGATAGACACGTCGCGATTGCTCGTTCCCCAGTGTGGCTCCCGGACCATACACAGCCGGATTGAACTGGCGCGACCCCATGATATGCTGCGCGCGATTGCCAACGTAGGCGACGGAGATCGCGGTGGTGTTGTTCACCTGATATTCGACGGTCAGATTACGGTCCTGAATCGTGGCTACGTTCGAAGTAGGATCGAGCACTCCGCCAGCGACGGGCAGCTTGAAGACGTAAGTCGAGAACTGACTCAACGGCACATGGGGCGCGGGGAATGGATCGGTCGTGCCGGCGAAGATATTGTCCCACGGGTTTGCCGGGTTGGGGATGGACACAGCGGTGTCGCGCGGCTGGCTCTGATCTGTGCGCTGGTAGAGAAGCCCTTCGGGGAAGCCGTAGAAGAGGCCGTAGGCTCCGCGCACCACCAGCTTGCTCGATGCTCCTACGTTGTAGGCGAAGCCGATGCGCGGGCCGAAGTTCTTCCAGTGGTTGCGATAAATCGAAGACTGGACTCCTTGATCGCCGATGAACTGAAGGCCGGCTGGGGCACCTGGAGCAACGGTGGATTGGTATCCCGCCACGAAGCCGACAAGTGAATCGTTGAGGTCTGTCGGAGGCAGCCAGGGCTCCCAGCGAAGGCCCGCGTTGATGGTGAGATTGCGAGTGGCCTTCCAGTCATCCTGCACAAAAAGCGCAGGTCGATTCTCCCGCAGATAGAAGGTTCGTCCATTGTCCTGAGTGAACGCTGACTCATAGCCAAGGTAGAAGTCGGAAAGAGCAGAGCCGGTGCGCGCGCCCGTGAACTGGTTGTCTCCAGGGGTGAAGGAGAAGTCGTTTGCGTCGATGCGAGTCCGCTCGAACTCGCCGCCGAAGCTGAGGGTGTGGGCCCGGAGCACTTTGACGATCGTCGCCTTCTCGTCGAAGCTCGTGGAGTCCTGTGTCAAAGCCCCGCCCGAGAAGACGTTGACGTAGCCGGAGATGTTGTCACGAATGCCGGGAAAGATGGGCACGACCGTGCCGAGGGCCACATTCTGGCCCAGGTCCTGGAGCGACTTGAGGCCCGGAGCTTCGGGAATCTGGGTACGCGCGAACCGGCCTGCGGAGATCGTCACCGTACCGGTAAGCGTCGGGCTAATGGTCTGCGTATCGCTGATCTCGAGCGACTGATTGCGAAAGAGGTTCGCCGCATAAAAGCCTGTCGGCGCGGTAAACGATCGCTGGAAGTTGTCCTGGTTGTAGAAGTACCGTCCGCTGAGATGATTGCTGCTGCTAAGTTCGTGGTCGATCTTGACGAGGTACTGCGTGCTGTCGATGTTGTTGTTCGGGCTAAGCGTGACCTGTCCTGCGGAGTTAGAGTCGAGGCCAGCGAGATAGGTCTTATACACGGCCTGCGAGAGCGGGCTAGCGGCGCGGGTAACAATGTTCCCTGCATAAGGAGCTCCCGTCACGGGATCTTTCAGTTGCACTGTAAGCGCACTGAAGTTGCCGCTCATCTCGGCGGCGGTAGGAATGAAGAAGGTCACCGGATTGGTGGAGGAACGCTGCTCCAGATCCTCTGCGGAGAAGAAGAAGAATGTTCGGTCACGGAAAATAGGCCCGCCGATCGTGCCTCCAAATTGATTGAGCTTGAAGGGCGGTTTGATCGGCGCGCCGGTGCTCGTCCTTGCGGGAAAGTGGTTGTAGGCATTCAGCACGGTGTTGCGCAGGTACTCATAGGCCGAGCCATGAAATCTATTCGTCCCCGACCGCGTCGAAAGCTGGACCAGCGAACCCGCACCGGGATACTCAGCGCTGTAGTTGGAGGACTGAATTGTGAACTCCTGCAGGGCATCGGGGCTGGGGAGAATCGGGACCGAGTCGAAAAAGCGATCGTTGTAGACCGCGTTGTCGAGTAGGAAGGTGTTCTGGGTGGGTCGCAGACCGTTAACGGTAAGGCCTACGTTGTCCTGCTGGCCAGACTCAGTTCCGGTCGACGTGAGCGCGGTACCCGGAGTCAACGTTGTAAGCTGCAGAGCGTTGCGGCCATTTAGGGGCAGATCCTTTATCTCCTTGCCATCGATTGTTGTGTTGACAGCGGATGATCCCGTGTCGAGGAGCGCGGTGGAGGCGACGACGTCCACGCTTTGATCGGAGCCGCCCGCGGCGAGTGAAAGCTGCAGATCGATGACCTGGCCAGTAAGCAGGGTCAACCCGCTGCGCTGCTCGGAGCGGAAGCCTGGCTTTGCGATCTGCAATTGATACTCTCCGATGGGTACATCAGGAAAAACAAAGATGCCTGTCTGATTGGTGGTCGCGGTACGCGCTACTCCCGTGGTCGTGCTCGTCACAGTGATTAGGGCTCCCGGAACAAGTGCTGTGGTGCTATCGACGACGGTACCGCGGATACTGCCAATGGCCTGGGCGAAGCCGATTGCGGCAAACGGCGCTGGCAGAATCGAGACGAGCATGAGAACAAGAGTGCGACGGAACGACATGCAAATCCTCCAAAGGGAAACGGACCCGGTTCTATTTGTGGTTTGTGAGGATGTGGACAGACACGACGCTCAGCAAGAGCGATCCAACCGCAGGGCGCGGTGTTCAAGGAGCAGAGGTAAACCTAGATGGAAGATACCGGCTGTATGAAGTGTCGTTGTCTACAGAGTCTGGCGGCGACAACAACAGTTGTGAACAGTCGAAAACTCAGCGCGGACGCGGGAGTGCGTACCTGCGATGAAAAGCTGAGTTCCCTGAAGTCTGTTCATGGAAACGACAGTACCACAGAGGCTTGGGTGCTGCAATTCTTTCAAGGCCAACCCTCCTGGGTGAATGCAGCTTCGCGGGCGATGCGCGTGTAGCCCGCTCTTCCAAGCAGGAAGAGTGACAGGGTTCCGGTGAGCGGCATCAACGCGACGAGGAAGAAGACTGGCGTGTAAGAGAAGTGGTCCACCAGGACACCGGTAAGCAACGGAAAGAGCAGCCCGCTCAGACCGCCGGCAACGCCGCTGAATCCGGTGACGCGGCCGATCTGGTGCTCGGGGAAGAGGTCCGTCATGCTGGCGAACATATTTGCCGAAAGGAAGTTGTCCGCCAGCATCGCGATGCCGATCAGCAGGAATGCGAGTGCAGTGCTTCGGGCCAGAGGAACGAAGAGACTTGCGACACAGAGCAGGCTGCTCGTGTACATGGTCCATCGCCGCACCTTGTCGATCCGCAGGCCGCGACGTTGCAGCAGGCCCGCGGCACCACCCCCGGCAAGACCGCCGATATCTCCGAGCAGGAACGGTATCCACGCGAGAAAACCGATCTGGCTGATGGAGAGGTGACGCGCACTGAAGAGGTAGCTCGGAATCCAGTACCAATAGAACTGCATGACCGGCCCGATAAAGAACCGGCAAAACATGATGGCCCAGAGCGAGCGATCGGCGATCGACACGCGGGTTGGCGCAGAGTCAGGAGAGATAGAAGTCAGCGCTTCGGCGCTCTTCGTTTCTAGCGCCGCAGGCTCGCGGTAGACCCAATACCATAGCGGCAGCCACAGCGCACCGAGCGCCGCCGCGAGCAGGAATGCCGCGCGAAATCCATAGTGTTGCAGCAGGTAGACGATCAGCGGCGGGGCGATCGTCGCGCCAATCATGCTGCCGCTGTTGAATATGCCGATGGCCAATGTGCGTTCGCGCGGCGAGAACAGTTGCGAGACCACCTTGAGGCCGCCGGAGTAGTTGCCGCACTCTCCTGTGCCCATCCAGAAACGAACCAAGCCAAGCTGCGTACCCGTTCGTGCTACGCCCTGCATGGCGGTGGCACCCGACCACCACAGCACCGCGCCCATCAGCCCAAGACGCACGCCCCAGCGGTCCATCAGAGCGCCCATGGGCAGCTCGCCGGTCATCATGCCGAACTGAAAGGCCGCTACCACGCGGCCGTATTGCGTGTTGGTGAGATGCAGAATTTGTTTCAAGACAGGCGCGAGGACGGAGACAGTCTGCCGGTCGATGAAGTTGATGACCGTGATGCTGAAGAGAAGCGCGAGCACGAACCACCGTCGCCGTCCTCGTGCCGGGGCCGCAGTCTCGACGGTCATCTCCTTCATCGCGACTTGCATCAGCTCTCTCGGGTGGTCGTCACAGGCCGGAACTCGTTCCCGACGAACTCTTCCGACCGTCGCTCACGAGAGGCCGCGGTCGCGTCCTCATGCTTGACTGGCAGCAACGGGAAGAGCAGCTCCTTGACGCGGTAAGCTTCTTCAAGATGAGGATAGCCGGAGAGGATAAAGCTATCGATGCCCAGGTCAGCGTACTCGAGCATTCGCTGCGCTACCGTCTCCGCATCGCCGACGAGCGCAGTTCCCGCTCCACTGCGGACGAGGCCGATGCCGGTCCAGAGGTTGGGGCTTACCTCCAGCGTCTCCGGGCTTCTCTTCACGAGCTCGGCCATGCGCCTCTGGCCTTCTGAGTCGAAGCGGGCCAGACCCTGCTGTGCCTTAGCGACTACATCGCGGTCAACGTAGCGAATCAATTCGTTTGCCGCTCGCCATGCGGCCTCGGCGGTCTCGCGTACGATGACGTGAAGCCGAATACCGAATCGCAGCGTGCGACCGTGCTTTGCGGCTTCAGCGCGGACCCGGGAGATCTTCTCGGCGACCAGCGCTGGCGGTTCGCCCCACGTCAGGTAGACATCCACCTGCTCCGCCGCAAGCTCAATGCCCGCGCTGGACGAGCCCCCGAAGTAAAGCGTGGGATAAGGATGCTGCAGAGCTGGGTAGTAGACCTTTGCGCCTTCGACGTGAAGATGCTTTCCTTTGAAGTTGGATGTGCCTCCAGCCATTACCTCGCGCCAGATACGAAGAAACTCCGCAGTGACCGCGTAGCGCTCATCGTGCGGCAGAAAGATGCCGTCAGCCGCTGCCTCCTTTGGATCGCCGCCAGTCACGATATTGATCAGCAAACGCCCACCGGCGAGGCGATCAAAGGTTGAGGCCATGCGTGCAGCGACCACTGGCGACATGATGCCCGGACGAATCGCCACGAGAAACCGCAGCTTCTCCGTGGCTGGCATCAGCGCCGAGGCCACAACCCATGAGTCTTCGCAGGAGTTGCCCGTGGGCAGGAGCACCGCGTAGTAGCCAAGTTGGTCCACGGCCTGCGCAATCTGCCGCAGGTAGGGGAGATCGGTGAGCCGCGATCCCTGGCTGCTACTGAGATAGCGGCCATCTCCGGTTGTCGGGATAAACCATGAAATCTGCATTGCTGTTCTCTCTCTTTTTTTAGAACCCGTTTTATGACTCGTCATCTCGACCGGAGCCACGCAGCCTTACCGGGTGGCGTAGTGAAGAGGCCCTCGCATGTTGCCCTTGTTTTTGCATTTGCTGTAGTTCTCAAGTGCGCGACCAGCTAACTTCGCGGTTATTAAACAGGTTCTTGGGCTTACTCATTGAGAGTGGTGGCTACTGTCTGAGACCAATAGGACTTCACGGCAAGTAGTACCGGAACCGAGGCCGCGATGCCTGTTTCGAGCGGGGCGTTGAGCTTCGATCCTTGCGTCACAGCATCAAGGAAGTTTCTCGTGTGCGAGACCTCCAGGCTTTCCTTGCTATCGAAGCGAACTGCTTCGCCTTGCCGTGGAGTGTAGACGTATCCATCGCGGGCCAGTTCGAGCAATCCGTTCGTGCCCTCGAAGAGAACGGAGGGACGATCGTTGCGCAGAGGAAGTACGGAGCTTTCGAAGTTGAGATTCCACTTCGCATACTTGACGATCGCGCTGACGGTATCCGGATTCTCCCGCCCGTCCTGCAGCTTGTAGATGCCGCCCGTTGCGTATGCCGACTGCGGCGAAGTGTCCTCTTGCATCCACTGTGCCACGTCGGCCCAGTGGGTAAAGATGTCCGCAAGCAGACCGTTGCCATAGTCGTGAAAGTATCGCCAGGAGTGGTAACGGACCGTCTTGTAGGGGACCTTCGGTGCTGGCCCCAGAAAGCGTTCCCAGTCCAAACCGGCGGGTTTTGGCGCATCCGGAATCTCGCGCCGCTGCCAGGAGAAGTCGTGCCACACGGCACGCACCTCGACCACATCACCCAGCTTACCGCCACTGAAGAACTCTTCTTTTACTTGGGCATAGTGCGCACCGCTGCGCTGCTGCATGCCGCATTGCAGGACGCGATTCTGCCGCTTGGCGGCCTCGACCAGCACCGGCCTCTCGTGCCAGCGGTGCAACGTCGGCTTCTCCAGATAGACGTGCTTACCGGCGGCGAGAGCGGCCTTCGCGACGTCTACGTGCAGATGGTCGGGCGGAGCGATCAGCACGGCATCGACATCGTTGCGGGCCAGTAGATCCTCATAGGCGTTGAAGGAAGCTGGCTCGGGAATCTCCGGTGGCAGCGCTGCCAGCACGTGCAGGCGGGTTACGTCGTAGGTGTCGGCAATCGCGGTGAGACGGGTTCGCTTGTCCTGAAGAAACGCGGCACCCACGATCCGGCCGCGGCGCCCGACACCAATGATGCCCACTCCGACACGGCCGTTCGCACCCAGTATCTGTCCGTAAGAGCGCGCCGTCATAGCCACCGAAGTTGCGGCCACGGCGGCTACGGCGCTGCCTGCCTGCAGAAACTCTCTGCGGTTTACGCCCTTCATGCCAGGAACGCTCCCTTCAGGGCATGGAAAGCAGGCTGGATGACTGTCAGTCCCTGCTTGGAGCCATCTTCGCGCTCCTCTTCGTTCATCGCCCAGCCGCTCCAGCCGGTTTGTTTCAGTACCTCTGCGACCGCCTGCAGCGGGAAGGCACCCTCTCCGAGCGGTACCTGTTGATGATTCTGATAGTCGCGGAAGTGGATGGCTGTGATGCGCTGCTGATGGGTCCGCAAGAATGCTGGAAGGTCGATGCCTGTGCGGTAGGCGTGTCCCGCATCCAAGAGGAACCAGACCAGCGAGGGGTCGGTGGCCGCGTAGAGCGCTTCGATCTCCCTGCCGTTGTACTTATACTCCGGCCAGTGATTGTGGTACGCGACCTTTAACCCAAGCGGCTTCGCATACTCTGCCGCACGGTTGAGCGCGTCGCCCTTGCGTTGGATCTCCTCCGGCGTAACGGCTGGTGATCCGCTGAAGATGAGGCGCTCGGCACCGAGAGCCGCGCCAGCCTGCGCCACCGGCTCGTAAAGCTCGCGCGGGGCGATGTTGGTCTGCGCTTCGTACTCCGGAAGAAAGATATGAACGCCGATGAACTTCAGCCCGGTGGCTTCGACCTTCTTTCGGGCCTCCGGTAGAGACTTTGCCTGGCTGCGGAGATTGACAAATCCTGTCTCAAAGCCCAAGTAGCCGGTATCTCGAATCTGTCCAAGCGCCGACAAGAACGTGTCGAACGATCGAGGGTCGATAGGCCATGCGTTGGTCTGCGCACCAAGCCGAATGCGATCTGGCCCGGGGAAAGAGAGAGTTGCCTGTAGGAACGGCCGGATCATTGCCGCCTTGGAAACAGAGGTGAGAGCCATAGCGGCGAACGAGCCGATCGCGGCACGTCGAGTGAACGGAGTAGATCGCATAGAGCTCCAAAGATCCTTCAACACCCAAGCGACGAAGGGTATCAGGAGAGGGCGAACGAGGGGAGGTTTTAGGGGCGAAGAGAGTGTTGAACTAGAGGCAACAACAGAGTCCGCTGAAAGAACAGTGTCCGCTGAAAGCTGACGTGTCACACGGGATACAGATTGTCTCGACCGTGATCATGACCTCACTTTATGGCAAGTCGGAGCGACGGGTCAAGTCTTGGTATGATCGGCGGCAATGATTGCGCGCCGCAATGTAACGATCGCCAGGAGCAGGCTGAGGGATCAAATTGTTCTATCCGAGCGCGGGCACTACACCGACGGGTCGAGTGCAGCTCGACGTCCGACAAGCAATAGATCGCCTGAGCTTTCCATGTCACTGGCCACGCATCGACTCTCTGATGCCCACGCCGAACGATGACACCCGGCCTACGACTTTCCAACCGATCGTCTGAATAGAGGAAGAGGGCATTCCGTTCATTGAACTTGCCCGCCGGGGTTTGTTCCCTTCTGGCAGAAAGAAGACAAGTTCCCTCCGACTACATTCAACGCAAGAGCAGAATGCATCGAAAGGCTTCCGTGTGGCGGCATTCTCTCGAGGCCAAACGATGTCTGGTTCGAACGGGAAGCTCTTGAATGGCAGCGTATCGCGAAGAAGGTATTTCCAAGCTTCTAGCAAAGGACGGCAAAAACTATGCGTTCGCTGGCCTCTGGATCGCTGGACATATCCTGTTGACGACACCGACCTTCATAGCTTTACTACCATCACAACCGACCCGAATCCTTTTTGAAGCAACACAATCGTCCCTACTCACTGCAGCCGGTTGCATGGCTTCCGTTACCACATCGGCACCTCTCCCGCCTGCAACCCAACCCTGTACCCGTCCGCTTCGCGATCAAGAACGATGAATAGGCCGTCCACTCAGTCTGTATTTCTCTCTGGAATCGAGGCGCGACTTCGGTTCTCCTGGAGATAGGAGGACGCGAGTGATGCAGACAGTCAGATCATTCGTCGTGCTGGACGTGCACCAGGAGACCATTCTCGATCAGCGTTGCCGAAGATGGGTGGAACGGCACAGTGCGGCTGGCCGGTCAGACCATTCAGCAGGAAGTCCATCGAATCGTCTTCCAGGCTTACGTTGAGACCGTGCGGACCGAAAAGGAGCGACGTGACGCACAGAACGAACTATTGCGGACGAAATTGGACAAGGACGGAGGCGACTTGTTGCGGATGGCGGCGACCCTGGCTCTGCTTCGCTCCATGCTCACGCAGTAGTACGACGCTTCTAGCGCTCACCGCGCGGCTCGGATTGAAGCTTTCGCAGCAGCGCGGTGGCGGCTTGCTTTTCCGCTGCACTGAGTGCGCGCATTGCTTCGACGAGGTGTTCGGTATGCAGTGGTCTGACGCGGTCCAGAAGCTCGCGCCCGGTATCGGTAATGCTTCCCATCACGACGCGGTTATCTCCCGGCAGGCGCTGGCGCAGCATCAGCTTGCGCTCTTCGAGCTTTTTCACCGTGTAGGTGGTGCTTGCACCGGTAAGCAGGATGCGGTCGCTGAGCTCTCCAAGCGGGGTCGGACCGCTGCGATAGAGCACATTCAGCACCGAGAACTCCGTCATGGTGAGGCCAAGCTGCAGCATGCGTGGCCGGACGTAGTCATCGACGTATTTGAACGCGCGACCGATGGAGAGAATAAGGTGCAGCGATGCCTCTTCGTCGGTGAGCTTCGTGCCGGGCCCGCCGACATCAGCCCTGGACCCAGCCCCTGGAGGAGACGCCATCGCTTGAGTCTACAGAACTTAAAACTGGTGCAGCGAAGTCGCAGGGCACGCCGCCGGGTCAAAGCGACGTCTTAGAATCCCGACTAGGGGAGCTGAATGGCTTTCCCGATCAGCAGAATCACCGGTGCCGGTCCAATCTCAGCGCTGGCCACATGGTGAAGGGTTGTGGCGGTGACTCTCTCTTCTGAAGTACTTGCCTTCGAGACGGCGACGCACGGCGCGTCCGGAGCGATGCCAGAGCTTGTAAGACTGGCCGCCAGGGCGGCGAAGTCTCTTCCTGGCATATAGATCACCAGGGTTGACTCATCAGGAAGGGAGCCGGACAGGCTAGGTGCGAGCGACAGCTTTCCGGCGGCATGATGCGCAGTCGCCAGAATGAGCTTCGAGGCGGAGGTGCGGTCCGTGAGCGGCGTTTTCAGCGCGGCAGCTACGGCGAACGCAGTCGAGATGCCAGGAACGATCTCAAAGGGGATGAAGGCCTCACGGAGCGCGGCGATCTCTTCTCCGGCTCGGCCGAAGATCAGCGGGTCGCCAGACTTGAGGCGGACAACTGACCTATCTTCGCCAGCATGGCGAACCATAAGGGTATGGATCTCTGTCTGCGTGATCCGCGGCTGGCCGCAGCGTTTGCCCACGGGGATGATTTCGGCGGATGGGCTCGCGAGGTCGAGGACCTCATCTGAGACCAGATCGTCGGGAAGGATGACGTCGGCGGTCTGGAGCAGCTTGAGGGCGCGAATGGTAAGAAGCTCAGGATCACCTGGGCCCGCACCCACCAGATAGACAACGCCGGGCTGGGCTTCGGTGCTCAAGGTTGTTTTTCCCAATTCGGCGGGGCGATGGGATTGGACTTGGCGTGCTCGCGGGCCAGAACGCGGGAGGGACACTGGTCGAAGCCGCAGACCTCGCGCTGAGCAAGCTGGTGGAGGAGCCATTTGCGCTCCTCGTTCAGCGGTTCCATCTGGGTCACCTCGCGGCGCAGATTGCCAAGGTCGGTAAGCCAGTCGCCGGTGTCGAGAGGAAGTTGCGCGTTGATCTCCTTGCGCAGCCGCTGGGCGAGAGCAGGACTGGCGCCGGCGGTGGAGATGGCAATCTGCAAGTCGCCCCGGCGAACTACGGAAGGGAAGTAGAAGTCGCAGTAGGGCGGGTCGTCGACGGCGTTGCAGAGGATGTTGTGGGCAACGGCTTCGAGGTATACGGCCCGGTTTACGGCGGCGACATTCGTTGCTGTTACGACGAGGAAGTAGTTCGGAGAGACATCCCCCTGCTGGTAGCAGCGCTGATGAAAGATGATCTCGCCTGAAGCGGCCATTTCCAGGATTTTGCTGCTGGCCAGTGGAGCGATCACGGTCACCTGGGCATGGGCCGCCTGTAAGGACTCAATCTTTGATTCGGCGAGACCTCCGGCGCCAATGACCAGGCAGCGCCGGCCGGTGAGTTTAAGGAAGATGGGGAAGAGGTCCATGGTTGCTCCCCCTCAGATGATAGCGGGTTGTTTACGGATGTTCGAATTGGCCGGGAGTGACCCTGCTAACAACGCCGCCGTTTGGTATCGATCGAGGTGGGGCGCAACCAGATCAGTTAACCTGGTTGCGCCGGAGAAGATGCGGCGATCGCCCTCAAACTCTTCCGGGGTTCTTACAACGATGGTGCGGGTCGTTTTACGGCGTACTCATCGAGCAGAACCACGATCAGAGCGGCTGTGGGAACGGCGACCAGAGCTCCGACGACGCCGGCCAGCGCAGTGCCAACGAGCAATGCAACCAGGACCGTAAGGCCCATCAGGTCCACGCTCGACTTCATTATGCGAGGCGTCAGAAAGGCATTCTCCACATTGACGTAGATGAGATAGAACGCGAGTACCTCGAACATCTTTGTCCAGGAGTCGAGTGCCGCTACGATGCATACCAGCGCCATGGTAATGATGCCCCCGGCTACGGGAATAATGTTGAATAGCCCCATTAAAACGCCGAGAAGGACGGCGTAGCGGATGTGGAAGATAGAGAACATGACGGTGCTGGCGACTCCGAGGATGAGCATCAGCAGGCCTTGCCCGATCAGCCACTTGCTCATCTTGGTGTCGGCCTTGCGCAGGGTTTGATCAAGACGCGCCCGCGGCTGCGGATTGAAGAGCGAGAGAAAAAACTGGTAAGCGTGCTCGCCCTCAAGCATGAAATATAACGTAAGGAATGCGGCCGTGAGCAGATCAAAGACGTGGCTGAGCCAGAGCGGCAGCGAGGTGAAAAGATACCCAGCGGTGGCTTCGATTGCACCTTGCACCTTGGCGGCAGCGGTATCGACGCCAAGTTTGTCGGCCATTGGAAGACGCTTGATCTTCGCGACAGCTTGAGGCACACGCTGGGGAAGGTCAGTCAGGAACTCGCGCAAGTCGCGGACCACTGGCGGCAGCGCAACGACGAAGAAGATCGTAAGTGCAACGCCTACTGCAAGAATCATCAGCACGATGCCGACCGCACGGGACGGGTTCCAGCCCCGAATCTGAACCTGGCAGATACGGTTCACAATCGGCATCAGCACGACAGCGAACAGCGCACTCACGTAAAGAATTTCGAGTTCCTTCGCCAGCTTCCACGCGAGCGCAAGGGAGATGACGATGGCAAAGAAGAATACGATATCGCCGCGAAAACCTCGAGAGGCAACGTCTACTATCTTCTTGTCTGACGGTGCAGCCTGCATTGTTGGAGGTGTCCCTGCGATCGGATGCTCAAGGGCGGGGACGTTGGAGAGAGGTGCAGCCAGTCTGGTAGAGGCGCGGGTGTCGTTCATAGGGTCGTTCGTCGAATCTTTCAGCACGTGCTCCTGAAATATGGGTTGTTGATTTCTTTATTCGGATGCGCGGCCGGCACGCTGCGTAGCTTGCCTGACGGTTACATGACGTTCAATAAGAGCGTCGAGAACGGCACGTGCTGCATCTGCTGAGTCAATCTGCGACGTATCAACGGTGTACCGTGCGAGGCGCCGGTAGATTGGGGTGCGCTCTGCGAAGCGGAGCGCCGCCACTGTGGGGTCGGCGAGGATGGGTCGGGAGACGCTCTGCAGGACGCAACGATCGAACAGGGCAGGGAAAGGTGCTTCCAGGAAGACTGTCACCGTCCCAGGTGTCTGTTCAAGCAGGAGGCGGTTGGTCAGGCTCTCTGGAGTGCCGCCGCCGAGCGCGAGAACGACTTCAGAAGCGGCAAGGGCAGAGGCGAGGGCGCTCGACTCAAGGCGACGGAAGTGCTGCTCGCCATGGAGCGCAAAGATTTCGTCGACCGAAATACCTGCGCGTGTTTCAAGGTGGTCGTCGAGATCGACGAACTTCCAGCCGAGACGCTGAGCCACTAGCCGTCCCACGGTGCTCTTACCGGCACCCATAAAGCCCGTAAGAACTACCCGGCGCAGGGTCTTGGGCACGTTGAGTGTTCTGCTTGATTCTGCTGTCGCCTGGATTGTTGCGGGGGTGCTCATTTCCATCTCCTTGAGCCGGTAAGTGGTTGGTGTTGCGGGCAAACGAAAACCGCGACCTTTGTGGGGTCGCGGCTCAGAGGATTTCGAGAGTGTCTCAGAATTTTAGAGACGAGGGTCGAAGACTCCGCTGGCCGCAAGGGGGCGCCAGTAGCGATAGGTAAATGCGGCGGACTGGAGAGTCATCAACATGCAAAACTGAGAGTACACACCTGTTATCGGCGGTGCAAGGCAAATCTTGAGTACGCTCAAACTTCGGTGTACTGCCGCGGTGCGAACCCGAACAGGCTGAACTAAGTCGGCCCGTTCATAGCTATAAGACGCGGCGGATCCGGTCTCAGCTCGTATATTCGTCCGCGAGGTCGACGCCTGATGCTGAACTAAACCGCGGGTTCGGCGTTGGAGAAGCTGGGAGTGCTGTCGTCGTCTTCGGAGGAGGTTCCCAGCTCACTCTGGATCTTCTTCCAGACTGTGTCGCTGGGTTCGATTTCATGCTCGGCGTCAAGCAAGTCCTTCGCGGCTTTGGCGATGTATTCGAGGTCTCGAACCAGGGCGGCAGAGTCAGGGTTTTCCAGTAGAAAAGCTTCCAACCGGGGATCGTCGCTGATCCTTCCGGTGCCGGTGGCAAAGAATTCGGGCAGTCTCTGCTCGAACTCAGGGAGTGTCATCTTCTCGTTCTCGCTCATTGTATGGCTTCTTTCAGACCGCTAGGCGGACCGTTCTCGTCCGTCTGTCGAAGCAGTTCGCGGAGCTTCAATCGTGCTTTGTGCAGTTGAGACTTGCTGTTGCCTGTTGAGCATTCGAGCATGGTCGCAATTTCGTTGTGCTCGAACCCTTCTACATCGTGCAAGACAAAGACCATTCGATACCCGGGCGGCAACGAAGCCACCGCGCGTTCCAAGGCGACCCGATCGACCGATCCCGAGAGGTGCGGATCGCGGCTGCCGAAGTCCCGCTTCGGCGCGTCTTCTTCGGAAGGATTGATGGTCTCCTCCAGCGAAACCAGGTTCAATCCTTTCTTACGCAGCTGCATCAGCACCAGATTGACGGTCAGGCGGTGAAGCCAGGTGGAAAAGGCCGATTCCCCACGAAAGCTGCCGAGCTTCCGAAAGAGATGCAGAAACGCCTCCTGTGTCATGTCTTCCGCTTCGGAGACATTTCCCAGCATGCGCAGACACAACGTGTAGACGCGGCGTTTATGCAGCGCATACAGCTTAGAGAACGCTTCAGCGTCGCCCGCCTTGGCGCGCTCGATGGCTTCCGCTTCGCCTGCGATCGGCGGGTTGCGTTTGAACAAGCCAGGCGTTCCTTTGGCGGGTCCGGCGGCTGCAATCACCGGCACGGTATCCGCCGACTTCAAGTCCACATTGGTTTCCGGCATTACGAGGTTCTTTACCTTCCTGGGTTCTGCTTAATTGCCCGGTGGATACAAAGAGATTCGACGCGCGATGTGCGCGCATGGTTGTTGCAGCTTATGTGCTTCAGCAAACATAATTCAAGGAAGCTGAATTCGAGGGAGACAATGACCTGCAGTTAGCAGCCGATGAAGCGAGCGTACAGCGAGCGCGCCATGACGGGATCGGTGGTTCCATTAATGATTGCACGTCCATCGGCAAAGAGTGTGATGGTGTAGGGTGGGCGCTCAAACCGGAGTAACAGATCGTTTGACCGCACCGTACCGTGCGGCGCAAGACGATTCTGCAAGTCGCGAAGGTCGACCGGACGATGATGCTCATGGATCTGGACCGAGTTTCTTCCGCAAAGGGTGATGTGGGGGCGACCTTCTCCAGACAAATAGTTAAAGGTTCGGCCAGCGCAGACGGAGCAGTTCGGAGATGCAATTCCGGTTGCCATCTCCGAGCGTTCGTTCCGCCAAAGGTCGGCGGAGAGGAGCGAGCGACGCATTGCCGCTACGTTGCTGGTAAGGAACTTCAACGCCTCTGTTACCTGGATGGAGGCGGCGAAGTTGACCGCTGTGGAAAGGATTCCTGCAGTCTCGCAGGTGTCGACTGCGCCCGAGGGTGGCTCCGGAAAGACGCAGGCGAGGCAGGCGGTTGAAAGCGGCTCCGGAAACGGTCCACTGCGCGGAACGATGTTCATGGTGGCTGCATACGCGCCGATCGCGGCGGCGTAGATCCACGGTTTTCCTTGCTGAACGCAATAATCGTTGATCAGGTAGCGGGTCTCGAAGTTGTCGGTCGCGTCGAGAACGATGTCTGCGGCCCCAAGCAGCGACGCCACGTTGGCAGGGACAAGGTCGGCTATCCTGGGTAAGACGGTGACCGTGGAGTTGAACAATGCAATATGCCGGCGTGCAGCTTCAGCTTTCGGCAACGAGTCTCTCGCGTCCGCCTCATCGAAAAGAACCTGACGCTGAAGGTTGGAGAACTCCACAAAATCTCGGTCGATGAGGGTTAGCGTTCCAACCCCGGCGCGAGCGAGGAGTGAGGCAGAGGCCGCACCCGTCGCGCCACAGCCAACGACGGCTATGTGTCCTGCGGCAATGCGCTGCTGGCCTGAGCCCCCAATTCCAGAGAAGAGCACCTGCCGGGAGTAGCGGTCTTTATCAAGGTGCAGTAGGTCCACGGGTGCGGGTACAGCAGGAGCGTCGTCTAATGGATGAGAACGCACAGGTGTGGTGTTGAAAGGCATGCCAAGGAACGAGACCGCTCCTCCACGGCCCGCCTTTGTACTATAGAGGAACGGCCCGGCGAAACCCAGCAGAGCCAATCTCAGGAGAGCGCCCAGAATTAGAGCCGCGCGCGACAGACCCGGACGCGGTGTTCTGCATCCAAGCAGTTTTACTTGCAACGGACGGGTGTCGCTGTCCTGTGTAAATCAGCGTCCCCGGCGTATCTCGCGATGACAACGGAAGGCGCGAACTGCTCGAACGTTCTGCCAGGAGTCTAGGAAAAGGAATTACGAGTGGTTGTAGAGCATCGTCGAAGCGTTACAAGGGCCCATCTGCTTAGCGCCTCCCAGCAGCGTCTATTTTTCGCGCTGACGGTGATGTACGTCACGCTGGCTCAGTGCGTCTTGTGTGAAGCACAAGCGGACACGCCGGCGCAGAGCCAGCCTTCGTCACCCACGAACGAGGTGCCGCAGTCGAAGGTGCCGGAGGCTTCGCAGTCCACTGCGCCGCAAGGAGCCGGAGTCGGAACCACACCCGCAAACCAGGCTGCGTCCGCAGGTCAGGCTTCCGGGCCTGGAACCTCGGGCACGGCTGCTGAGCCTACGGTCGCGGACCAACCCGGGCTCGCAACTACGGTTTGGCAGTGGCAAGGCTTGCACGTGGACGCGATTCGCTTCGAAGGCGTCACCTTTGGCGCAGCGGACACGCTGCCCAAAGAGCTTCCGCAACAGGCAGGTCAGCCGCTCGACGCCGACAAGGTGCGGCAGAGTTTGCGTCGCCTGTTTGCGAGTGGCCGATACCGCAACATTGGGGTCAGCGGCATTCGGCGCGATGGTGAGGTGACGCTGATCTTCAGCGGGCCGCCGCGTTACTACGTGGGCCGGGTGGAGATCAACGGGGTTAAGGAAGACCGCCTGGCATCGCTGCTGGAGTACTCGACCAACCTGAATCCAGGAACGCCGTTCTTAGCATCGGCGCTGCCAACGGCGACTTCGTTGATTGAGCAGACGCTGGCGCAAAACGGCTACTACCAACCTGTAATCTCCGTGAAGACGGTGGCCGACGATCCCAACCAGCAGATGAATGTAACGTATACGATCGCGATCGGACCACAGGCGCGGGTGGGCGAGGTGGTGCTGCAAGGTGACGATCCGGGCATAACGCTGAAAGAGTTTCGCAAGAAGGGCAAGCTGAAAGAGGGCAGCAAAGTTACCCGGGACACCACCAGCAACGCTCTGACCCGTCTCCGCGGCGTGTACCAGAAGAAAGATCATCTCGAGGCGACGGTAGCGCTGCAAAAATCTACGTACGATCCGCCCAAAAAGCGGTTGAACTACGACTTCCACGCGAACCAGGGGCCCGTGGTCAAGGTCTCGGTAGAAGGGGCGAAGGTCTCCAAGAGCCGGCTGCAGTTGCTGGTTCCAATCTTCGAAGAGGGCACCATCGATAACGATCTCCTGAACGAGGGCCTGCACAACATTCGCGAGTTCTTTATTCAGCAGGGTTACTTTGACACCAAGGTCGAAGTGCGGGTGATTGGGGCAGGTACACCGCGCGAGCAGGTGGTCTATTCGATCGACAAGGGCGTGAAGCATCGGGTCGTCTCCGTGACACTGAAAGGCAACAAGTACTTCGAGACAGACCTGCTGAAGGAACGTATGCGGGTGGTGAAGGCCGATGCCTATGTGCGCAGCGGGCGATACAGCCCGGCGCTGCTTGCGACCGACATCTCGTCAATCGAGGCACTCTACCGGGCCAATGGGTTCAACGAGACAACGATCACCCCGACCGCTGAGGACATCGACGACGGTCCCGACGGCAAGCCGTTGAAGCTGGCTCAGATCAGGGTTTCGCTGACGATCGTTGAAGGGCCGCAGCAAAAATTCGGCAAGATTGAGCTGGCAGGCGTAGATCCGTCGCGGATGCAGGACGTAACGTCACTGCTCAATTCTCAGACCGGGCAGCCGTTCAGCCTGATCTCGCTCTCCGGAGACCGCGACGCGGTCCTGGGCTACTACCTGAGCAAAGGCTTCGACAAGGTACGCGCAGAGGTAAAGCAGACGAAAGATCCAAAGGACCCGACGCTCACGAATGTCACCATTGCGCTCACCGAGGGCCATCAGGTGTTCATTGAGCACGTCATCGTGTCGGGTGACAACAGGACCAAGCCGGCCTACGTGCAGAGCACGCTGCAGGTGCATCCAGGTGACCCGCTGGACCAGAGCGCGCTGCTCGATACACAGCGGCGCCTCTACAACCTGGCCTTGTTCAACGAGGTAAACGCCGCCGTGCAGAACCCTACGGGGGAGGCCTCGCGCAAGAACGTTCTGGTGCAACTGACTGAGGCGAAGCGGTGGGACGTAACGTACGGCTTCGGATTTGAGGCACAGACTGGACAGCCGGCCACGGGAAAGATCTCCCCTGCCTCGGCCATCCTTCTCGGGCTGAACCCGGACGCTGTGTACAACCAGAACGGGCGGACAGGAGTGAGTCCGCGGGTCTCCGTGGACGTTTCCCGAATCAACCTGTTTGGCACGGACAAATCACTCACGCTGCACACGACGTATGGCTTGCTCGAGAAGGTGGCGACGGTCAGCTTTGTGAATCCTCACCTGCTGGGTAATCCTCTGCTGACGGCCAGTCTCTCGGGCGGCTATTCGAACGTGCAGAACATTTCGACCTTCCAGGCGTCGACGCTGCAGGGAGACTTTCGCGTGACGCAAAAGTTCCGGCGCACGGACACGTTCATCTATGACTTTCAATACCGGAGAGTGGCGGTCAATCCCGACAGCCTCCAGGTCTCGGCCAATTTGATTCCGCTGCTGTCGCAGCCGGTGCGGGTCGGCGGCCCAAGCGTTACGTGGTTCCACGACACTCGCAACCCGGGCCCGCTTGATGCGGCGAAGGGAACGTATACCTCGGTCTCGGAGTTTCTAGCGTCCTCCAAGTTTGGATCTCAGACAGACTTCAACCGGGTAGATGTAACCAACTCCAGCTACTACTCGTTTGGAAAGAAGAAGTATGTGCTGGCTCGCAATACAAGGATTGGGTACGAGAAGGTGTTTGGCACCAATCCGAACGTGAACAATCCCTCATGCGCGGGCGACCTGCTTACAACGAACGCCAGCTGCGATGCGGTCCCTCTGCCGGAGCGGCTATATGCGGGCGGCGCTACATCGCACCGCGGCTTCAGCATCAACGGTGCCGGGCCGCGAGATCTGCAGACCGGGTATCCCGTGGGAGGAACGGCCGTCCTGGTGAACTCGACTGAGCTTCGCCTGCCCGCTCCGGTGTTGCCTTACGTTGGCGACAGTGTGAACTTCGTCCTGTTTCACGACATGGGCAATGTGTTTCAGAATGCCAGCGACATGTTTCCGAGTATCAAGCGTTTCAAGCAGCCGAACGAGCAGACCTGCGCGAACGTTTCAACGAGCATCGGCACCTGCGACTTCAACTATTTCTCGCACGCCATCGGCCTCGGAGCACGCTACAAAACGCCAGTCGGCCCGATTCGTGCGGACTTCAGCTACAACTTGAACCCACCGAAGTACCCGGTAATTTACGACTTCAATGGCAGCAATCCGTACGAGGGTCAGGCGAGCCATTTCAACTTCTTTTTCAGTATCGGGCAGAGCTTCTGATGAATGCGACTAGATCCCAGGCGATAAGAGCCGGCGTCAACGTGCGATGGGTGTTCGCGCTGACGGCCCTTTTTGCTCCCAGTATGAGTGGTCACGGCCAGCAGGTCACGCTGGGGGAAGCTTCGACAGCGTCGCAGGCACCAGGATCGACCCAGATCGACCGTGTCGTCGCGATCGTGAATGATGACCTGATTCTCGAGAGCGATGTCGACGAAGAACGTCGTTTTGCTGTGTTCCAGCCGTACAGCACACCGGTCGGATCCTACTCGCGGGCGCAGGCAATCCAGCGGCTGACCGACCGGACACTTATCCTGCAGCAGGCCCGGCTTCAGCCGCAGAAGCCGATTACGGACGCCGAGGTTCGAGCAAACCTCGAAGATCTGCGCAAGGACATACTGGAGTGCAAGCAGTACAAGTGCGAGACGCCTGAGGGATGGCACGGGTTTCTCGCAGCACACGGCTTTACTGAAGAGGAGCTGCTACATCGCTGGCGGGAACGGATGGAGACGCTGCAGTTCATCGAGAACCGCTTTCGCGGCGGCATTCGCATCTCCGACGATGAAGTAAAGAACTACTACACGAAGACGCTGCTTCCCTTGTACGCTGCACGGCATGCCACTGCGCCCAAGCTGGACTCGATTAGCGACCGCATTCACGAGATCTTGCTGCAGCAGCAAGTCAGTGCTTTGCTGGATGACTGGCTGAAGGCCCTCCGCGCTTCTGGAAACGTCCGGATGGTGACGGTGGCGGAGGCGGCGCAATGACTTCTGCAGAGAACAATGTGCCGGAGCACAGGACACCGAGCCGGCGCCCGGTCGGTCGGGTTGCAAAGGCGATTGCCTGGGTGATTGGCGGCGTCCTTTTGCTGCTTCTGGTGGTGATCGGCGGATTAGCGTGGTACTCGACGACGGCGGACTTTCAGCGGCGCGTAGGCAAGGAAGTGGTAAGCGTGCTCGAGGATTCGACCGGCGGCCGGGTTGATCTCCAGGGGATCAACTTCAATCTTTGGCACCTGGCGATCGAAGCACGGGAACTGGTTATTCACGGTACCGAGCCTGCGGGAGAGGCACCGTATGTAGCTGTCGACAGAATCCTGATCCGGCTGAAGATTGCGAGCTTCCTGTCGCACACCGCTGGAACGGGAGTGGCCTCGCACGTTGGGTTAAGTCTGCTGCGGGCCGAACATCCGCAGATCCACCTGATCATTGACAAGGACGGCAAGACAAACCAGCCCGTGCCGAAGCACCCGAGCACAAGCAAGGAGTCGATCCAGGACACGCTTCTCGATCTGAAAGCGCACGAGGTGGAACTGGTCGATGGCGTGGCACTGCTGAACGATCGGGCGATCCCATTTGATCTGGCGGCGCGTGATCTTGGCGCAGTTGTGCAGTACCTCGCGTCCTCCGACCGGTATGGTGCGACGATCGACCTGAACGACCTGCGCACAAAGATGACGAAGTACCCCGAGGTGCAGTCCAAGCTGCACGTCGAGGCGGAGCTTGGCCGGGATGCGGCCGATTTGAAGAAACTGGAGTTCACCACCGGGCAAAACTCGGTGGTGAAGGCGTCCGCCTCGCTGAACCACTTCGCACAACCTGAGTGGCAGGCGGCGGTGGATGGGTCGCTCGAACTGAAGCAGGTCGCGCTGCTGGGCGGAGTGGATGGACTAAATGCCGGCACGCTGGAACTGGGTCTACGTGGTCACAACTGCCAGACCGCGCCTGCAGTAGCGCAGAAGCACCTGCCGTTCTGGAGGCGAAGGCACCCGAAGCAGGAGGCGAAACCAAGCCAGAAGGTGCTGCCTCCCGACCCGGATTGTACGGCGGGGTATCTGCTGCTGGGAGAGGTGAAGCTCCATAATGCCGGATATCAGGACGCGACGGTTCGGCTGCACGACATCAACGGCGGAGCGCAGTTGCGGGTTACGCCAACGGAGCTGCTGTTCAATGCGCTCACTGGATACCTGCCGGGCGGAGGAAGCGCGGAAGGCGATCTACGGATCACGAACTGGTTGGGAGAAGTGCCATCAAATGCTCCGGCTGATTCGCCCACTACAGTAGCTGCCGCGAAGACGGCAAACCGGACGGCGGCGATCGTGAACGCGCCCGCACCGGTCAATGGATCCGTCGCGATCACGCCGGTCCAGCCGGCGCACGCGTACCTGACGGCAACAGCGAAGCAGATTCCACTGCGGACAATCCTCGAGATCGCCGCACCAAAGAACTATGGCGACCTTGGATTCGACACGTCCATCAGCGGGCCAATCAAGGCGGAGTGGAACGGACCCGCGGCACAGGTCGCCGACAGCGTACAAGTGGAAGCCGATTTGAAGTTTTCGCTCACAGCCGCGCGAAACAGCGACATTCCGGTGAGCGGGCAGGCGCTGGCGCGCTATGACGGCAAGTCGCAAGTGGTGCGGATCCAGTCCGTGCAGCTGTTTACGCCGCAATCCACGCTGAGCGCGAGCGGCGTGCTGGGCGTGAACAAGGGCGATCCTCTTACCGCTCTCAAGGTGGACGCGAACGTGCGCGACCTGGGCGAATACGACAGGCTGCTGACGACTCTAGGCGTGCAGGCCAACGGCAAGAAAGGTACTGCCGCTTTGCCGGTTGCGCTCCATGGGACGCTTGGATTCCAGGGGACAGCGTCGGGCCCGCTTGCTGACCTTGATCTAAAGGGGCACCTGCAGGCGACGCAGGTTGAGGCGAAGCTGGGTACGGGTGCGACGCAGCAGGCAGACGTGCTGATCGACTCAGTGATCGCGGACGGAGAGTACGCACCATACACGGGCCTCGCGGTGGCAAGCTCGACGATCAAACGCGGCACGGCGATCCTTAATGTTGGCGGCACGGTGAAGCCGCACAAGGTTGTGCGAAGGCATGTGGTCACCTACCTGTACGACAACGACGCGACGGTGAACGCAACCGTGCAACTCTCCAATGCGCAGCTCACCGACGTGCTTCAGATTGCGGGACAGCAGGCGAAATATCCCGTGACGGGTACGCTCGATGTGCATGGCCGCGCTTCTGGAACGCTGGGCGCGCTGAGCGGCGATGGAAACGTCTCTCTGAAGGATGGTGTTGCTTACGGCGAGGGCTACCAGGCGGTAAACCTGGACCTAAACGTGAAAGGCAAGACCATCGAAGCGAGTAACGTCCTGGTGAAGCTGCATGACATGCAGGTCACAGGAAACGGGGGATACGATCTCGACAGCCAGCGGTTCCACGCACACATCGGCGGGAACAACTTGCAGCTTTCTAAGTTCGACACGGTAAAGAAGTCAGGCGCAGATGCAGACGGGACCCTGACCTTCAACGCCGATGCGAATGGCACGACCGAGCAGCCGGGGCTTACGGCGAACCTCAGGCTGGCCAACATCAGTGCGCAGGGGCACCCCGTGGGTGATGTTGCGGCAGATGTTCATAGCCAAGGCAAGCTCGTCTACTTTACGTCCCATTCCACGCTGGTTGGCGCCAAGGTGGACGCGAACGGTCAGGCGGAGCTTACGGGCAACTATGAGAGCCAGGCAAAGCTGACGTTTACTGGACTCGATGTAGGCAAGCCAATTGACCTGTTTTCGCCCGGAAGCGTCAAGGCGAGTTCTGCAATTGACGGCGTTGTCAACGTGAGTGGACCACTGAAAACGCCGGCAAGCCTGCGCGGCGACGCTGCTTTGAATCACTTCAACATCCGGCTCCAGGGAATTGATTTCAGGGCAGACGAGGCGATCCGCGCCAGCCTGAGCGGCGGCGTTCTCACGTTAGAGCCACTGCATATCACGGGCACCGATACTGACCTGCGTGCCAGCGGAACGGCACAAGTGCTGGGTGCAACGGACGCGCGTGGCGGCGCAATCGCGTTACGCGCGTCGGGTAGCATCAACCCGGCTCTCGCGCATGTGCTCAATCCAGAGGTGCAGGCGAAAGGTAAGGTCAGCTTCGACGTTGCGGCGGGCGGACGGACGAGCCAGCCGCAGCTTACCGGCAAAGTGTTGTTCGAACATGTCGACGCGAGCCTGGAGAGCGTGCCGAATGGGCTGACCGATCTGAACGGGTCCCTGTCGTTCAACGAAGATCGACTGCAGATCGATTCCCTGGTCGCTACGACTGGCGGCGGGAAGTTATCGATCAGCGGATTTTTCACCTACCGCAATGGTCTGTACGCCGACTTGACCGCGAAGGCGGACACGGTGCGCGTGCGGTACAACGGGCTCAGTTCCACAGCGAACGCAACGCTGAGGCTCCAGGGTGGACCGACGAACCTGCTGCTTGACGGCAATGTGTTGATCACTCGCTTCGGCGTAGGGGCGAACGTAGACTTCGCAGCGTTCGCAGGGAGCGGCGGCGTGGCAGCGCCGCCCGACCCGGGCTCAATCACGGACAAGATCCGACTGGACATCCATGTCACCAGTTCGCCGCAGCTCGACTTCCAGAACTCCTACGCGAAGCTGGCAGGCACGGTCGACCTGAGCGTCCGCGGCACGGTGGCCGCGCCTACAGTGCTGGGACGCATCCAGGTGACCGACGGCAGCGCGACGTTTGCGGGAACGACGTATCAGCTGCAACGCGGGAACATCTATTTCTCGAATCCCGTGCGCATCGATCCCGTAATCGACATCGACGCGACGGCGCGAGTGGAGAACTACGACATCACCATTGGCCTGCACGGTACTTCAACAAACCTTAAGCCGACCTACCGGTCGGAGCCGCCGTTGAGCGAGGCGGACGTATTCAATCTGCTGGCGCTGGGCAGGACGCAGGAAGAGGCGCAGATCTACCAGGAGAAGCAGGTACAGGCGGGAACCGATCCGACGACCAGCGCGCTGCTCGGCGGAGCGCTGAACGCTACCGTAAGCAGCCGGGCGTCCAAGCTCTTTGGCGGGGCAAACGTGAAGATTGATCCCTCTTTCGTCGGGACGCTCGGTAACTCTTCGGCGCGCATCACGGTGCAGCAGCAGCTGTCGCAGCAACTCAGTATCACGTTCGCTACCAACGTGAACGAGTCTGCACAGCAGTTGATCCAGGTGCAGTATCAACTGAACCACAATGTCTCGCTGGTTGCCACTCGCGACGAGACTGGCGTCTTCAGCATCGTTTATAAGATCCGGAAGCGCTACCGCTAGACTCTTTCGCACATCCAATCTCCGTGTATGCCTGCGGCGAATCTTTACGCAGGCCATGGAGAAGACTATGTCGACCAGGAAAATGTTTCATCTCGCAGCTTCGACGTTTCTCGCCGGTGCGCTGAGCGTTGGCAGTGCTGCAGCAATCGCGCAGAATGCCGACGCCGCCGCGAACCCGGCGGACGCGCAGATCCAGGCTGAAGTAACCAAGGCCCTCGACAACAAGCGTTTCAGCAACGTGAAGGCGACCGTTCAGGGCGGCGTTGTGACCCTTACCGGAACCGTGGACGTGTACAGCGCGAAGGAAGACGCCGACAAGAAGGTTCACCACCGCAAGAACGTGAAGGGCGTTCAAAACTTGATCACGGTCGCGGGTCCGACCGTTGAAGATACGACGCTTCGCGACAAACTGGGCGAGAAACTGGCCTACGATCGCGTAGGCTACGGCACCACCGCGTTCAACGCCATCACGATCGGGGTGCAGGATGGCGTCGTGACCCTTGGCGGCGTGGCGTACGGGCCGACCGACAAAGCGTCGGCGCTCGGCCTGGTCGAGAACTATCCCGGCGTGAAGGACGTAGTGGATAACATAGAGGTCGCGCCTCCATCGCCGATGGACGATCGAATCCGGATTGAGACGGCACGCGCGGTCTACGGCTTTCCGTCCTTGAACAAGTATTCGATGGATCCCGCGAAGCCGATCCGCATCACGGTGGTGAGTGGAAACGTCACCCTTTCGGGTGTGGTCGACAGCCAGGCAGATAAGGATGCCGCGGGCATTCGGGCGAACAGCGTACCTGGAGTATTCAAGGTCACCAACAATCTGCAGGTAGCCGGCTCCTCGTCGAACTCTGCGGCGAAGTAGAGTGGCAGAAACCGTAGAATGACACTATGGCGTCGCTGGTTGAGAAGACGGGTATAGCCCTGGAGATGATCAAATGGGAGCACAGCGTTTTTGCGCTCCCATTCGCGCTCACCGGCGCAGTGTTAGCGGCAAACGGTTGGCCCGCACCGCGCGTTCTGTTCTGGATTGTGGTGTGTATGGTCTCGGCGCGGACGGCAGCGATGGCGTTCAACCGCTGGGCCGATGCGGAGTTGGACGCTGCCAACCCACGTACGTCTGCAAGGGCGATCCCCGCGGGCAGCCTTACAAAGTCCTATGTGGCTGGATTTGTTGTTGTGTCGGCGGCACTCTTTGTCTTCTCCGCTGCGATGCTGAATCATCTGACCCTTGATCTTTCGCCCATCGCACTGGCGATTGTTCTGGTCTACAGCTATATGAAACGCGTCACGCGCTGGTCGCACCTGGTGCTCGGATTGGCGCTGGGGATTGCACCTTCTGCGGCGTGGATTGCAGTTCGGGGTACGCTCGACCCGCGGATCGTGGCGTTGACCCTCGCGGTGTTGTTGTGGGTAGGGGGCTTCGACGTTCTGTATGCCTGCCAGGACTTCGAGCACGACAGCCGTGCGGGACTAAAGAGCGTGCCGCAGGCGTTCGGTATCGAAGCCGCGTTCTGGATCGCCCGGGCCATGCACATCGGCATGCTCCTTGTCTTAGTTGGCCTGGTGCGATTGTTCCATCTGGGCACGATTGCAGATGTTGGCATTGGGGTTGTTGCGCTTCTGCTTACTTATGAACATGCGATCGTTTCGCCTGATGACTTACGGCGGATGAACGCGGCTTTCTTTACGCTGAACGGGATTATCTCCGCCGTCTTTTTCGTATTTACAGCGGCGGATGTCCTGCTGCGAAGTCGCTAGGGCTTACTCCGCGTACGCAATCGAAAAAGGCCCGCCGGGTGGCGGGCCTTTTGTAAAACTTCTACTCCGGCTTCAACGGTTGTGGTTCACGTCATCGTGACCGGTGACGAAGTTCTTGACGCTCTGTGCTGCCGAAGCAACTGTTTCACGGATGCTGTGTGCGGTATCTTCACCTGCGGCCCTGTCATGAAGCCGCGTTTCGTCCGTGCGGACCTTCGCGTCCGCTGCAACGTCGTGCGCGGCGTCCTTGGTGCTCCCCCAGGCCTCTTTTGCAGCGCCTTTTACCTGGTCGAACGTACCTGAGTTGGCAAGACGATCGTTGTTCGTCGCTTCTCCAATCGACTGCTTTGCTTCGCCCTTCAACTGGTCGAACTTGCCTGCAATGGTGTCGGTATTCATGGTAGCTCCTTAGTACAACGAGTCGTTAGTGAGTGCATGGTGCCTAGATAAGGAATGGAACACTGCCTGTCCGCAGCACTAAATGGTGCGCCTGCCCTGAAGCAGGTTGAAGATGAGGACGATGACCGCCAGAACGAGCAGGATGTGAATCCAGCCGCCTAGTGTGTAGCTGCTGACGAGTCCAAGGACCCAGAGAATGAACAGAACGATGGTGATTGTCCAAAGCATGGTGTGTGATTCTCCCTGTAGCTCGCCGGGCAATCGGTTCTGCCTGAGCCACTCATAAACAGGCTGAGGGCCTGCATAATGTAAGTTGCCCGCGCCGGGTACGAGGTTGTCCGTGACCGTTTTCAATGCAGCAGGAACCAGCAACCTGACTTATAAGACGCATGAAGTTGAGGGCAAACCGTCGGCCGAAGCCGCTCTGCGGATCGCCATACAAGGCGAACTCGGATCGAACAGCCATATGGCTGCTCTTGAGCTTGCGGCAAACTCCCAGCGGGAGGTAAGCATCATGCCGTGTTCTGTATCTGCCGAGGTGTTCGAGCGTCTGCTGAATCCCGGGGCGGGTGTGGATGCCGCTGTGCTGCCGATCGAAAACAGCCTGCATGGCTCGGTTGCCGAGCACTACGATCTGCTGCTCGAACATCCGGTCAGGATTGAAAGCGAAGGTCTGCTGCGCATCCGCTTCAACCTTATCGCAATGCCCGGAGTGAAGATTGGCGAACTGCGGCGGGTATTGTCGCATCCGGTCGCGCTGGCGCAGTGCCGGCGGTTTCTGGCAGCGCACCGCGAACTCGAAGCCGTGCCGTTCTACGACACTGCCGGAAGCGTAAAGCACCTGATGTCTCTCCAGCTTCGCGAGACCGGCGCCGTGGCACCGGAGCTTGCGGCAACCCAGTACGGCGGCGAAATACTGCAGCGTGACCTCGAGGACAATGAGGAGAACTACACCCGGTTCCATCTTCTGCGGAGGGTTGGAGACCCCTGGGACTCTTCCCTACTAAGCATCAACAAGATGACGGTCGCCTTCTCCATCGAACATCGACCGGGGAGCCTGGTGCAGGCGCTTCAGCTGCTCGCCGCGGCTGGGGTTGACCTTACCCGGATCGAGTCTCGCCCTGTTCCAGGTAAACCTTGGGAGTACGTCTTCTATGCGGAGTTTCGCTTCGGGCATGTGGCGCAGGCGGAGACAGCCCTGGCCTCGCTAAGCAGCCGCTGCCATATGGTGAAGGAGCTGGGACGCTACGCGGCTGCACAGTAGTTTGGATCTCGCACGCTGGGGCACATGAGAGATATGCCAGGTGTTTAGGTCAAATCGGAACTTGCGGGTGCACTGCCCGAGCTTTTCTTCGTCTATTGTTTAGGCTACGTGATGGCTCAAAATAGGTGGCCGATGAAGACGAGACGGCAGGATCGAGCAAGACGCGGCGGGCCGCACAGCGAAGGCGATCTCGGCAGGGCGGCGCGTTGGTGATGCGCGGCAAGGTGCGACTTTTCAAATAGTGCGGCATCGAATAGCATGAAAGTTGATACAAGGACACTCAATGCCTAATGATTTCGTAAGTGTGATTAACCCCAAGGGGACAGACATCTCCTCTCATCCGGGTGGACGGCTGCCCCTTCCCGTGCTGCCCGTGCGCGATACCGTTCTCTTTCCTCATGCCGTCTTGCCCCTGACCGTGGGTCGGGAGAGTTCGATCCAACTGATCCAGTCGCTTGGAGAGGGAAAGACGATCCTGGTTGTGGCTCAGCGCGATGCGCGCCAGGACGCGCCAGAAGGTTCGGACCTTTATCAGATCGGCACCCGCGCTACTGTTCACAAAGTCGTGAAGATGCCGAACCAGAGCCTGTTTGTCTTCACTGAGGGCAACGAGCGGGTGAAGCTGGGTGAGTTCACCCAGATCACACCCTTTATGACGGCTGAGTACGAGCCGGTCGTAGAGAACGAAATGGGGACCTCACCTGAGATTGAGGCGCTTCAACGGAATGTCGTAAGCCAGTTTCAGCAGATCGTCACCTCGTCACCGACCCTGTCTGACGATCTACAGACGATCGCAATCAATATCGACGAGCCGGGGCGGCTTGCGGATTTCATCGCTTCCTCCCTGCCGTTTCTCACCACAACGGATAAGCAGGAGTTGCTTGAAACTCCGGGCATACACGCCCGCATGGAGCGCATCAACAAGCATCTCGCCAAGGAGTTGGAGGTCCAGCAGCTTCGCAACAAGATTCAGACCGAGGTGCAGGACTCGGTGCAGCAGTCGCAGCGGGATTACTACCTCCGCGAGCAGTTGAAAGCGATCCAGAAAGAGCTTGGCGACCTCGACGACTCACAGAAGGACATTGCGGAGCTAAAGGAGAAGATCGAAAACGCCGGCATGCCGGAAGACACCAAGAAAGACGCGCTGAAGGAACTCGGCCGGCTTTCGCGGATGTCGCCGATGGCAGCGGATTACTCGCTGACTCGCAACTACATCGAGTGGCTGGCTGTGCTGCCGTGGGCGAAGTCTTCCGCGGGCGAGATCGACATCCTCAAGGCCAAGGAGTTCCTGGATGAGGACCATTACGGCCTGCAGAAGGTGAAGGACCGCATTCTGGACTACCTTTCGGTTCGCCGCCTGAAGCCGGACATGAAGGGACCGATCCTGTGCTTCGTCGGGCCTCCGGGCGTTGGCAAAACTTCGCTTGGCCGAAGCATTGCTCGTGCGCTTGGCCGCAAGTTCTCCCGCATCTCGCTTGGCGGCATGCATGACGAGGCGGAGATTCGCGGACATCGCCGGACGTACATTGGGGCGCTGCCGGGACAGATCATCCAGAACCTGAAGCGGGTAGAGACCAACGATCCGGTCTTCATGCTGGACGAGATCGACAAGCTGGGACGGGACTTCCGCGGTGATCCCGCGAGCGCGCTGCTGGAAACGCTCGATCCGGAGCAGAACAATACGTTCCGCGACAACTATCTCGACCAGCCGTTCGACCTGTCGAAGGTGCTGTTCATCTGCACGGCGAATCAGCTTGACCCGGTGCCCGCGCCGCTGCTTGACCGTATGGAGATCATCGAACTGACCGGCTACACGGAGCAAGAGAAGGTGCAGATTGCCTTCAAGTACCTGATCCCGCGGCAGACCAAGGAGAACGGGATCGATCCAGAGCTACTGGAGTTTCCTGAGGAGAGCGTCAGCCTGATCGCGCGCCATTACACGCGCGAGGCCGGTGTGCGCAAACTGGAGCAGCAGATTGGAACGGTATGCCGCAAGCTGGCACGCAAGATCGCCGAAGGCCGGACCGAGAAGCTCGTGGTCACCCCGGCAATCGTCAAAGAATTCCTGGGCGGCGTGAAGGTTCGCGTCGACACCGAGATCGCCGAACGGACAAAGCGGTCTGGTGTAGTAGTCGGGCTTGCATGGACACCGGCGGGCGGCGACATCCTCTTTATCGAAGCCAACAAGATGAAGGGCAAGGGCGGCTTCAACATCACCGGGCAGATCGGGGACGTAATGAAGGAGTCGATGCAGGCGGCGCTGACGTGGGTCCGTTCGAACGCGGCTTCGCTCAACCTCGACGAGGACTTCACCAAGGAAGTCGACATCCACATCCACGTTCCGGCCGGAGCGATTCCGAAGGATGGTCCCTCCGCCGGCGTCACCATGGCGACGGCGCTGGTCTCGCTGCTGACGGATGTTCCGGTGCGGCCGCTGACGGCGATGACAGGCGAGATCACGCTGAGCGGCAATGTGCTGCCGGTCGGCGGCATCAAGGAGAAGTTCCTCGCCGCAAAGCGGGCCGGTGTCCGGGATGTAATCCTTCCAGTGGATTGCCGCCAGCAGGTAGAGGAAGACCTTACTGCAGACCAGATCGAGGGTGTGACGATCCACTACGCCAGCCGCATCGAGGATGTGCTCTCAGTCGCGCTGCCGAAGACGGAGCAGGAGGCAGTCATCGATGAGGCAATTCGTGAAGAGGTGCTCGAAGCGGCGGTCTAACGCATGCTGAAGGTTGAAAGGGGGCGATCCAACATGGGTCGCCTCTTTTTCTTGCCGGAGTAAACCCGCGACCAGGCTGGACGCTCTTACATGTTCTGGAGAGGACATGGCGACGGCAAAAACTGCGGGAAAGAAGTCTGCGGCAAAGAAGCAGGCGGCTCCGAAATCGATGCCACCTAAAGGGAGGGATCCCGATGGAGGCTTGACGGCCGCGGGCCGCAAGTTCTTCAACGAGCGCGATGGTTCGAAATTGAAGCCGGGAGTTACCGGCAGAGCAGACACACCGGAGAAGATGAAGCGCAAGGGCTCGTTCCTGACGCGCCACTTTACGCATCCGCGCGGGCCGATGGTGAAGGATGGAGAGCCAACGCGCCTGGCGCTGAGTGCGCATGCGTGGGGCGAGCCGGTGCCAAAGACGGAAGGAGCGGCGAAGAAGCTGGCTGCGAAGGGACGAAAGCTGCTTGAACAGTACCACGCAACCCTGGAAAAAGGCGGTCCGAAGAAGACAGCCAAAAAGATGCGGACTGCCAGTCAGTAGCTTCGAAGTAGGACTTGTCCTGGTCGCTTGCAGCGCGCGTCCCAAGAGCGGTCTCTGTCAATACCTATTTCGTCGCTCAATGCTTTTGTTCGGGGTCGGTGGCTCGCCTTGGTTCATGCCGATAATAGGAGGGTGGCGAGCCTCTCTTCACGTCGTGGCACCGAACCGGAAAGCTCTGTCATCGCGGAGCAGGCGCGTCTGGCTGCCCTGCAGTCGCTTCAACTCCTCGACACCGCACCCGAGCAGGTGTTTGAGGACGCGGTGCGTCTCGCTTCGACAATCTGCGGCACCCCAATCAGTCTGGTCTCTCTTATAGATGGCCATCGTCAGTGGTTCAAGGCCCGTGTTGGTCTGGAAATGTCGGAGACGCCGCGCGAGCAGGCCTTTTGCGCGCATGCGATTCAACAATCGGACTTGTTCATCGTTCCGGACGCTCTTCTCGACACCCGATTCAAACAGAATCCTCTGGTTACTGGAGACCCCAAGATACGGTTTTACGCGGGTATGCCGCTGAAAAGCCCGGATGGCCATGCCATCGGGACGCTCTGCGTGATTGATTCAAAGCCGCGACAACTGACCCCGGAGCAGGAGGCTGCGCTCGCGGTTCTGACCGAACAGGTGTCGAATCAGATCAGGCTGCGGGCGCAGGTCAAATACCTGAGCGAAACGCTGATCGAAAACACCCGGTTCCACAAGGAGATCTGCGACAGCAATGGCCTGTTCCATGCGTTCATGGACAACAGTCCTCTTCTCAGCTACATGAAGGACGAGCACGGACGGATGGTCTACTACAACCGTCTGTTTGCTGACCGGTTCAATGTCACTCCCGAAGAGTGGGTGGGGAAGGTCGATTCGGAGATCTGGCCGTCGGCGTCGCTTTCCTCCAGGGACGTTGACCAGGCTGTCTTGAAGAATGGCAAGCTGGTCGTAACAGAAGAGACCTTTCACGGACCGGGAACCTGCACCCATTGGAGAAGCTACAAGTTTCCGTTTGTCGATGCTTCGGGCGAGCGCTACGTCGCCAACATGTCTCTTGATACGAGCTTCGAAAAGGAAGCAGAGCTGGAACTGAAGCGATCACATGAAGAGCTGTTTCAGGCGAACGAACGACTTCGTGAGTTGTCGGTTACCGATGCGTTGACTGGTCTGTACAACCGGCGAGGCTTCAACGATCGCATTGAACAGGAGATAGCGTCCGCGAAGCGATATGGTCTTGACTTCTCGATGTTTCTGATCGACATCGACGATTTTAAATCACTAAATGATTCCTTTGGGCACGAGGAGGGCGATGAGGTCCTTCGCTCGATCGCAGCTCTTCTGCAACAAGGAGCGCGCGCCTCCGACACGGTGTACCGGTATGGCGGGGAAGAGTTTGCCGTCCTTCTTCCGAGCACAACCCTGCAGGCTGCGGTTCGCCTGGGAGATCGCATTCGACTCTCGATTGAGATGGCACCCTGGAAGCGGCGGCGCGTGACCGTAAGTATCGGGGCGAGTACGAACAAGCCCGGATGGTGCGATGCCGCTACCCTGGTGCGCCGGGCCGACATGGCCCTCTACGAAGCGAAGGGACGGGGGAAGAACCGCGTCGATGCTTACCGACCGGAGCTTGAAGCCGTGTCACCCGCCTCTGTGAAATAGTCGCAGGCGGTCGGGTGGGCCGAAATGGCACACCAGGCTAGCGTGCCCTAAGTATCGGCAGGCGTATGCCGATGACTGCTGGTATGGATACCAGCCAACTGGCAGGCGAGAAGCAGGCAGGCGCGAACCTT
>CAZZYQ010000006.1:0-96967 GCA_964658395.1 uncultured Granulicella sp.
AGCTTGCCGCCCTAATCGGTTTTCGGTCTACTAGAATCGTCATCTCGACCGGAGCAGGGCTCCCAGCATCATCACCAGCTTGCCGCCCTAATCGGTTTTCGGTCTACTAGAATCGTCATCTCGACCGGAGCCGTGCGGCTTCATCGCACGGCGCAGTGGAGAGACCCCCGCATTTCGCCTTCGTTCTTGCTTTCGCTCCATTCGCAGGAGGAACTCATGTACTACTCAATCCGTCACCTGACCAAATTCCTCTATAGCAATCCCGTCAGCGAGAGCATGATGGAGACGCGGATGCATCCGCGCTCCGATCATAACCAGCGCTGCCTCACCTTTCATCTCTCCGTTAGTCCCCGGTGTCGTGTCTTCAGCTACCGCGATCACCTCGCTAACCAGGTGCATCACTTCGACATCCCGGGCGCGCATGGACAGCTTGTCATCGTCGCCGAGTCGCTGGTCGAGATCCAGCCGCTGCTGCCCATTCCTTCCTTTCTTGCCCCCGATGCCTGGGCGGAACTCGACGCCATGGTGGAGCAAGGCGATTACCACGAGATGCTCTTCCCCAGCGAATTCTGCAAACCTACACCCCTGCTCGACCAGCTTGCCGCCGAATTCAACCTTCGCCGTCGCGACGATCCCCTGATGCTGTTGCATGAACTGAATGAAAAGATCTACCGGTACTTCGATTACGTTCCCAAGTCGACAAACGTAGATTCCCCGATCGATGTCGCTCTTACCTCGCGCAAAGGCGTCTGCCAGGATTTCGCCCACATCATGATCACGCTCGTGCGCTCGAAGCTTCGTATTCCCTGCCGCTACGTCAGCGGCTACCTGCATCACGGCCAGTCAGACGCATCAGGCAACACACTCCCCGACCGCTCGGCAAGCTCCGCTACTCACGCCTGGATCGAGGCCCTGGTTCCGCAACTCGGGTGGGTCGGCTTCGACCCGACCAACTGGCTCGTCGCCAGCGACCGCCACATCCGTACTGCGATAGGCCGCGACTATGCGGACGTGCCGCCCACGCACGGCATCTTCCGCGGAAGTGCTGACAGCGAGCTTACCGTCGCCGTCCAGGTAACCCCCAGCGAAGGTACACCGGCGCTCGACCAGGAGATGCCGGTACCCGAGGACTGGTCCACCCTTGTAGAAAAAGCGACGGCTCTACCAGACCTGCCGCCGCCGCTTACCCGCCAGCAACAGATGGCGCAGCAGCAGCAATAATGGAGCGGTCTGCTCAGATTCCGCAGAGCGCTCATGTCGCCTACAGCACAACAACGGCACTGGCCACAGGCTTCTCCTTCTCATTCAGGGTGACTCTCGCCGCCGGCATGTGATGGTCGTGCGTAAACAAGACTGTCCATTGCTCCGGGATCGCGCGCTGTAAGAACCGCTTCCGCTCTGCGATACATCGCACCGGATCAAGATCGTACGCGATGACCCATGTTGGCTCGAGGTGGTGCGACGTGGGAATCAAATCGCCGACATAGCAGGCGTGTTCCGGGCCTGACTGGACATGCACCGCCATCATCTGCGCGGTGTGCCCCGGGAAGACTTCGATCCAAATGCCGGGCACAACCTGCGGGTTCTCCGCTATTTTCTCCGCATTCAGCAGCGTCATCTGGCCGTTCTCAATCAACGGATCGTAGTTCGCCGAGAGATAGCTGACCCGGTCCCGATCGAGTTGCAGATGCCCGTGCGCCACCTCGCCGGCATGCGCAAAATAGCGCGCGTTCGGAAAGGTGGGCACGACCGATCCATCCCGCAGCATCGTCGTGTTCCAGCCGCAGTGGTCAAAATGAAGATGGGTGTTGACCACCACATCGATCTCGTCAGGACGCACCCCTGCAGCGGCAAGAGAGGCCGGCAGCAGCTCCTGGTTGCGGTGTATCTCCCGCATCTTCGGAGACTGCTTGTTGCCGATACCGGTCTCAATCAATACCGTGTGCTTTCCTGTCCTGACCACGACAGAGTTCAACCCGAGCAGTATTCGGTTTTGATCATCCGCCGGGGTCTTCTTCTGCCACAGCGTCTTCGGGACCACACCGAACATCGCCCCACCATCAAGCAGGTAAGTCCCGTCGGTACACAGAGTCAACTCGAAAGCACCGACGGCGAGGCGGCCACGTACAAGTTCGCCGTCCGTTCGACGGGCCGCCGGATGGCGGGCCTGACCAGTTTCTTCCAGGGACGTTCGCTCCAACCTGCGCTCCTGCAACCGCGACGCAGCTTAGTCTACTCCGCATCGACTACAGGCCCGATGGATTAGCTACCAGTCCCATCTACGCGAGCGGGACCACGATCGATTCGGGTATCTTCTCGACGGCTGCTGTGATTTCCAGGCCTTGTTCGGTCGCGTTCGCGACCTTCGCACTCAGGCTCCGCTTGCCTTGAAAACACTGGCGGCACAGCACCGGTCTTCCCTGGGTTGGCTTGAACGGCACCGTGGTTTCGATGTGGCACTCGGAACACTCGGTGCGTGTCTCTGTGCGGGCACTCGCCGCCACTCCTAAGCTTGCTCCCGGCCGGGTCGCGCCTGGGCGCTTAGCCTTGCATGGCTTGCACCGCTTGGGGTCGTTCTTGAACTGCTTGTCGACGAAGAAGATTTGCTCGCCCGCGGTAAAAACAAACTGCCCATGGCAATCCACGCAGGTCAGGATTCGGTCGATAAAGTCAGATTGCATCGCGACTCTCCAGATTCAGCAGAAAAGCTATGTCGCTCTTCCGCCAAACGGCGCGCGCGGGAGAGCGTCATGCTTTGCAAAACGGGGCCCGAATAGGTAGAACACGGCAGACGTGAACGCCTCGCCGATCGACGCTTGGAAGAGGAAGGCTCGCAGACTGGGAGTGTCCGCGAAGCAAATTTGTGGCGGCCGCCGCGCTTTCGCCTTCTTGAAGCCTCAATTTCCGGCTTGGACGATGTACGGCGGCCCGCCTGTTTACAGCAACCTGTCTACGACAGCCGGCATATGCGACCGGGTTAATCCTGTTCTTTTCTTACCTTCTTGCGGTTGCGCTTGCGAGCAAGTGCTTCTTTTACCCGCTTCTTTTCACCCGGTTTCAGGTAAAAAGAGTGACGCTTTACCTCTTTGATAATGTCTTCGGTCTGCACTTTACGCTTGAACCGGCGAAGGGCGTTTTCAAGAGGTTCACCTTCCTGAACACGAATCTCTGCCAATGGAATTACACCTCCAAACCATCCCTCATGGGGTTATACCTTAGAATACCGTGCGATGGAAGATTTTGGCCCCTATTTTCATCGTCCAAGTGAGTTTTCTTTTGCTGAGGCGTCTCCATTCCTCAACCATTACGCTGCCGACTGAGTGGGCGCGCGTATGATCCAGTCATGATTCGGCCTTACCAGGGCACCATGCCTGTCGTTCCCGTAAGCTGCTATGTTGATCCATCCGCGCAGGTTATCGGCGATGTCATCCTCGGCGAGCAGGCCAGTGTCTGGATGAATGCCGTCGTTCGCGGCGATATCAACGCAATCCGCATTGGCCCAGGCTCCAACATTCAGGATTGCGCCGTGCTCCACGGGATGCGAGATCTTTATCCAGTAATCGTCGGCCAAATGGTCACCGTTGGCCACAACGCCACAGTGCACGGCTGCATTCTCGAGGACGCCGTCCTGGTTGGCATCGGAGCCACTGTACTAAATAACGCTCGCATCGGCGAAGGCTCCATCATCGCCGCCGGTGCTGTCATATCCGAACACACCATCATTCCGCCCAATTCCCTCGTCGCCGGAGTTCCGGGCAGGATCCGGCGGACACTGGGTGAAGCCGACCGCGCCCTGATTCTCAAGTACGCCCGGAACTATCTGGATTACACAGAAACCTATCTTGCGGAGAGGGCCGCGCGGTAGAACGTCAGATCAGGTGGGACAGATTTTGCTTAGAAGCTGGCCGAACTGTTGCTCCAATTGATGCGTTTGAAGCGGACAGGCCGCGTCGCGGTGATGATCTTTCTTCGACAAGAGCTCTCTGCACTAAGCAGTTAGGTAGTTTTCACACTACAAGCACTCACGACAGTTCTGTAGTTCAAGAGGATGGTCAGATGAGTATGTCCGCCCTAAGGTCCCGCTTCTCGCGATGCATCTGTGCAGCACTCGCCGCCATCGTCATCGTGCCTTCCGCAATCTCTCTTGCGCAAGTCACGTCCACCTCGCACTACTCGGACTCGCCCGAGTTTCGACAGATGATCGACGAGCTGCATCAGCCTTCTCCTTCACCGATGTTTATTGCCACTGGAAAGCGAGCCGTAGCCGACCCTGCTCTCCGACCGGAGGCTGCTGATGCGCCGCAAACGCTTACCATCTCCACTGCGGCGGTGCGGTTCGTAGTGGACAAAGCATCCGCTCGACTCACTGTGCGAAATCTTCGCAGCGGCGCTTCCTGGACGTTTGCCACCCCAGGCTGCGGGGGCTCGCCGCGGTTGATTGCGCGCACAGGCAATACCTGGACCATAAAGTCCCCGGAACCATGCTCTGGAGCTTTAACAAAGATAACCCTCCTCACGAGCAGCCTCGCTCGCTTCGACATAGAGCTTCCGGCTTCGTCAGCAATCGACTCGAAGCCTGAGCTGACCTTTCACGTTGAAGGCGGCGGTCCCTACTTCGGCCTCGGCGAGCGATTCTGGCAGGCCGGGCTGAAGGGAACGCAGTTGGATGTACGACCGCAAGACCGTTTTGGCGAGGCCGGCCACAACTGGGTCTACATGGGTATTCCCTTCCTTTACACGCCGGGCGGCCTCGGCTTCTACGCAGACACTGCCTTTGCCACCCACTTCGCCGTGGATGAGGCCGACAGTGCCGTCGAGGTAAAGACCGCAACTCGTGCCGTTCCCCTCTACCTCTTCGCGGAACCTGACCCGAAGGCAGTACTCACCGCATATACAGGCTTAACCGGACGCCCACAAAGCCTGCCTCTCTGGGCCTACGGTCCGTGGGTCACCTCGCTTCAAGGAAAGGGCGCTGTTCTTGATGATGCCCACCGCCTCCGCGTCGAAGGTGTTCCTGCCAGCGCACTTTGGGTCTTTGACGTTCTCGACGAAAAGAACAATCTCGGCTGGCCCTTCTGGTTTAACAGCTACTACGGCGACCCAAGGACGTTTACGGACACACTGCACGGGCAGGGATTTCACGTCATGACCTACGTCCACCCGTATGTGCGCCAGCAGATTCTGCCTTACACGCAGCCTAGCCCGCTTTATCAACAAGGTATCGAGAAGAACTACCTGATGCTCGACGCGCAAGGCAGGCCCGCCGGTCCGCGGTTTGAAGAAGTTCGCACGGGCAACGTCGACTTCACCAATCCCGCCGCCGTGGACTGGTGGCAGGACATGATCAAACACGCTGTGCACGATCAGGGTTTCGATGGCTGGATGGAAGATTTCGGCGAGTGGGTCCGAGACAGCGACCGCTTCCAAAATGGCGATGGCACCATCATGAGTGAGCTCTATCCGCTCTTCTATCACAAGGTCACAACCATCGCGGCGCAGGCGGCGAACCCGGATGTGGTGCCATTTTCGCGTTCGGGAGCACCGGGTACGCAGGCATGGAGTCCGGCGCTCTGGGGAGCAGATCAGGCCTCCAACTGGTCGCGGGACATGGGCCTGCCCTCCGCCGTGACCGCGGGCATCACAGCGGGAATGTCCGGCTTTTCGAATTGGGGACCGGACATCATGAGCGCGGGTGCGTCCCGGGAACTTTGGATGCGCTGGGTCGAATTTGGGGCGCTCACCCCTATCATGCGCGACCACGTGTGGCAGAAGCCCGACCGGACCTTCAACATCTGGACCGATGCGGACACAACCGCACACTTTCGCCGCTACGCGATCCTGCACAGTACACTTCTTCCGTATCTGGCGACCTATGGCGAGGAGGCGCACCGCACTGGTGTTCCGATCATGCGTCATCCAGCACTTGAGTATCCGGGCGACCCAAGAAGCGTTGCAACTGAGTACGAGTATCTGCTTGGCAAGGAACTTCTGATCGCGCCGGTCGTTACGCCCGCCGACACGCGCACTGTTTATATGCCGCCGGGCGAGTGGGTCGATTATTGGAGCGGCGATCCATTTACCGGCGGGCAGGACAACACCCTCAACGCGGGGACGGGGGACATTCCTGTCCTTGTGAAGGCAGGGTCCATCCTCCCCTTCAAACCTGAGGAGGAAGCCGCGCAATGGAACTGGAACGATCCTCACCTCCTTGAAACATCGCTCGTCTGGAAGGGGTACTTGTCCCAGACAGGAGCGGCGCATGGCGACTTCACACTGCCAAACGGCACCGGCGCAATCCTTGATCAGCACGGCGACTCGGCAACGATCCAGGGTAAGAGCACGACTGAGCGCGACTACGAGGTCATCCTCAGGAGCCGCCGCATCCCCACGGCTATCAGGCTGAACGGAACAGCCTTTCCCACCTTTGCCACAGCAACCAACAGCACGCGTCCCGCGCAGTGGTGGTGGAATCCCTCCTCCGGGGAGGTACATATGCGCTTTCGGGCAGCGGCGTTTCGCATCGAGTTAGAGGGGGTCGTAGCGTCGCAGTATTCCAACCGGTGACCCGCCTGGCGTAGAGGGTCGTCCAGCTCCAACTCGTCGAATAGGGCCGCGGCGAAGCTCCTCGCACACCGTCTATATGGGACTTGTGGTACATCTCCGTTTCACCAAAATCGGGCGGGTTTGCTCTGCCCCACCCCGGAAGGTCTGACGTCTGGACTCCCATTTACGGGGCACCACCTGGGCCGCGAAATGCCGCAGCCTTTCCGGCGGTTCCTCCTAAGCACTCTGCTTCCATCTTAATCACTGGCGATGCTATCCTTCCGGCCATGCAAAGAATACAGGGCCCCGAGGCGCCGACCAGTGCAGATTTTCAACATCGCTTTCCGCCGGCCAGTACGCGACGCCGTTTTCTTGGTTCTGCAATGGCGGCCGCGGCCGGGATGGCGGTCGCCCCGACTGCCAGGAGCTATGCCCAGATCATGGGTGCGAACAGCAGGCTGAACTTCGCGATCATTGGCCTCAATGGCCGCGCTTATGCCCATCTTTCCTCTCTGAAAGCCAACAAAGCGAATGCGCGCATCTCGCACGTTTGCGATGTCGAGAGCAACATCCTAAAAAAGTTTGCAGGCGAAGCGCGGAAGGAGATGGGCGAAGCGCCAGCGACAGAGAGAGACTTCCGCTCTCTTCTCACCGTGAAAGAGATCGACGCGATCACCATCGCCACGCCCGACCATTGGCATGCGCCCATGGCCATCGCCGCCGTACAAGCAGGAAAACATGTCTATGTGGAGAAACCTTGCAGCCACAATCCCGCTGAAGGAGCGATGCTGATCGCCGCGCAGAAGAAGTCTGGCAAGCTGGTCCAGATGGGGTCGCAGCAGCGATCTTCGCCGCACACAATCGAGATTGTGGATAGGATCCACAACGGTGAGATCGGGCGCGCCTACTTTGCCAAAGCCTGGTACAGCAATGTCCGTAAGTCGATCGGCACCGGCAAGGAAGTTCCCGTGCCACCTACTTTGGACTGGGAGCTTTTTCAGGGCCCGGCGCCGCGCCAGCCATACCGCGATAACGTCCAACCCTATAACTGGCACTGGTTCAAGACCTGGGGAACCGGCGAGTCTCTCAACAACGGGACGCACGAGGTGGACATCTGCCGCTGGGCACTCGGCGCTGACTACCCGAACACCGTGACCTCGGTCGCGGGCCGCTACCACTTCAAAGACGACTGGCAGTTCTACGACACCATGACCACCAGCTTCGGCTATAAGGACGCTCTGATCGAGTGGGACGGCAAGTGCTGCAACGGCATGAAATATTACGGCCGCGATCGCGGCTCCGCCATCATGGGCACCACCGGAACCATCCTCATCGACCGCGACGGCTACGAGATCTACGACCTTAACGGCAACCTCAAGAAGGAGTTAAAGCTTGGCAACAAGACCGCATCGACTGATCTTGTCGGCCGCGACTCCATGACTGACGCCCATTTTGCAAACTTCATCGCGGCCGTTCAGAAGGGTGAGAAGCTGCGCCAGCCAATTGCTCAGGGCAACGTCGCCGTCACCATGCTGCAGCTCTCCAACATCGCTTGGGAGACGGGCCGGGAGCTACATCTCGACCCTGTTGACGGAAAAATCCTCAATGACGCTGAAGCCATGAAGTACTGGGGACGTACCTACGAGCAAGGATGGGCGCCGCATGTTTAGCGCAACTCGCCGGAGCCTTCTACGCACCTCGGTGCTGGCCGGTGCAGCCGCGGCCAGTCCCAGCTTGCTTCGCCCGGCCGTCGCTGCCACTGCGGGCGGCAAGCCGCTGCCCTTCAAGCTCGGACTTGCCAGCTATACCTTTCGCGAGTTCAGCCGCGCGCAGATGATCGGCTTCATGAAGCAGTTGAACGTCTTCGACCTCAATGCGAAGGACGTAAAGGACCACCTTCCCGCCGATCCCTCGCAGGAGGCCCAGGCGCTCGCGGAGTACGCCGCCGCAGGCATAAGGCTGCACGCCGCTGGTGCCATTTACTTCCCGAAAGATGAGGATGCCGACGTCCGTGCCAAGTTCGATTACTGTAAGCGTGCAGGCATAAAGGTTATCGTCGCTGGCGATCCGACACCCGCAAGCCTTCCTCGTGTTGAACGCTTCGCCAAGGAGTACGACATTCGCGTCGCCATCCACAATCACGGCCCGGAAGACAAGCTGTGGCAATCTCCCTTGGACATCCTGAAGCTGATCAAAGACTTGGATCCGCGCATCGGCTGCTGCATCGACGTTGGTCATACCGCTCGCGCCGGAACGGACGTGGTCGATGCCATTCATCAGGTCGGGCCGCGGCTGTTCAATATGCACATGAAAGACCTCGCCGACATGACGGCCAAGGAAAGCCAGGTCGCCGTGGGAGAAGGAAGGATGCCAGTGCCTGAGATCTTCCAGGCCCTCATCTCGAACAAGTACGATGGCTTCGTGGATCTTGAGTACGAAATCCATGGCGACGATCCAATGCCCGGTGTCACCAGCAGCTTCGCCTACATGCGTGGTGTGCTTGCGGGCATGGGCTACAAGAGCCATGCCGAGGCGTAGCAAGCAAGGAGAAGGGCAAAGAGATGAAGACATCCAGGCGAAACTTTCTCGCAGGCGCGGCCGGCTCTTCGGCAATGCTGGCGCTTTCCACACGGAGCTGGGCGGCCGCCGGCCGCTTCAAGATCGGGGTCATCTCCGACGAGATTTCGCAGGACTTCGATCACGCCTGCTCTGTCATCGCAAAAGACTTCGGGCTGCACTTCGTCGAATTGCGTGAACTCTGGGGCAAGAACCTTCAGGTCATCTCCGACGCAGAGATTGCCGACGCGCAAAAGATCCTGGCGAAGTACAGCCTCACCGTCACAGACATCAGCAGCCCGCTCTACAAGGTCAACTGGCCCGGCGCGCCGCTCTCGCAGTACGGCTCGAAAGAAGACATGCATGGCGCCGATGAGGTCGGCTTCAAGCATCAGGATGAGGTGCTTGAGCGTTCTATTTCGCTTGCAAAACGCTTCAACACAGACAAAGTTCGGTGCTTCGACTTCTGGCGCATCGATGACGTCAAGCCGTACCGTGCAGCTATCAACGACGTGCTGCAGAAGGCTGCGGAGAAAGCGGCACGCGAACGCATCTTGCTCGTCCTCGAAAATGAGTTTGCCTGCAACACGGCCACGGGTCGCGAAGCAGCCGCCACGCTCGCCGGAGTGCCCTCCCACAATCTGGCCCTGAACTGGGACCCCGGCAACGCCGTGATGCGTGGCGAGTTCGACGCGTTTCCCGGCGGCTGGAACGCACTGCCGAAAGACCGCATCCATCATTGCCACGTCAAAAACGCGATCAAAGACAGCGCCGGCACGGTTCAGTGGTCACCTGTCGATAAGGGGTACGTCGATTGGGCGGCGCAGTTTCGTGCGCTTGAGAAGGCCGGCTACACCGACGCTCTTAGTCTCGAAACCCACTGGAAGGGTGGCGGCACTCCTGAAGCTTCCACGCGCATCAGCTGGGAGGGGATGCAGAAGGATCTTCAGCAAGCCGGCCTGATCTGATTCTGCAGCGTTGACGGTTCTGCGAAATCTTGCTGCCTGCTTTCGCCGTTCTCCTTGCGCTTACCCTCAGCGGCCGTCGTCGACTTCAGCCGACCTGCAGCATGTGGCACAGCACCTTCAAAGACAACTCACCGCGTAGCCCGATCTGTTCCGCCCTAGTACGAACCAACGTAACTGGGCGCAGTTACGGCGGAATCGTACCCCTTCGTCGTGAGTGCAGCGATTCTGCGGGCACTTGTCGGATGATGATCAAGACCGCAACCACAAGCCATGCCTCTATCAACTGTCAGCAAGCCTGGTGCTGGTACACCAGCCAACACCAGGCGGCTAAGCTTCGCTTACAACTACGTTGTGGTTCTGGCTTCCTTCTGCTTGTTTACGCTTATTTCCTGGCCGATTCTTCTGTCGTTTGACCTCTGGATCTTCGAGGACCGGAACAGCTTTCTGCACCTGGATGAGTTGCTGACGAAGCATCATCAACTCGGCGTCGATATCTTCTACTCGTACGGTCTGCTTCCCGTCTTCCTGCAGCACCTGCTCTTCTTGGTCTTCGGTCGCAGCTTCAAGCCGATGATCGGGTGCACTCTGGTTGTTCTTGCGCTGAACGCCCTGTTCTGGGCAGCTTTGCTCGAACGGCTCCCGCCACAGCGCCGCTGGCTGGCTTCAGTCGCCCTACTCTCTCCCATCGTTCTTGTTGTCAATCCGAATTGGCCGTACTCGCTGGCCGTACTCTCGATCATGTTCGCGTTGATCTTCGTCCTCGAGAGCCGGCTGGACATAGCCCACGCCATCTCGGCCATCGGCTGCTTCTGCGTTCCATCCTTGACGTTGCTTCTGTTCGTTCTCATCGGGTTCACGATCGCCGGTGGATGGGTACGAAGTCCGGCGCGTCGCGCCCGTCACCTCGCCGCCATGCTTGCGCCTGGAGTGCTCACGTATGCTGGGCTTGCCGTTGCCCTCGCATGCATCTTCGGCTACGCTCCGCTGGCCGCGACCGCGATTCCTCTGAACGGATCGCGTTTTTACAAGGAGGCGGGGTACAGCGGGCTCGGCGCTTTCCTGACCTTTTTCCATCCGGCCGGATATGGAACCAAATACTACATCGCGTACTACGCGGCTTCACCGGTAACGTGGTTCGTCCTCTGCTCCCTCTTTCTGTTCGCGTACACTGCCGCTTGTCTACCATCGCTGATCAAGCGGATACCGCTTGCTCCGCCCGCGACCTTCGTCGTACTTTACTCGGTGCTTCAGTTCGCGTTTGTCTTCTTTATCTACGGAGCGCGCGGCCAGCATGTGCTGTATGAAGGTCTCATCGCCGCTGCCACTCTGGTGGGCATCTCCAACCTGCCGCGCAGCCGCACCCTCGCTCTTGCCCTCTTCGTTGTCGTAGGAGTAGCGGGAGAGACGGGAACGGTCTACAAAGCTGTTGCTGCTTGGCGGACCACCGCTCCTTCGCCGGTGACCTTCGGGCTGTACGCCGATCCAGGCCTCGCACGGGAGTTGGCCGAGATTGTAGAAGAGTCCCGGAGCCGCAAGACCCTTGTCCTCGGCTATGCCACCGGTATTCACAACTACTATCCGACTCTCGAAGATCCTGAGGCGTGGGTGATGCAGCGAGGTCAACTCTTTCCCGAACAGAAGAAGGCCATCACCGCGCAGATTGAACAGGCCGACGCCGTTGTTGAAGTGCTTGCGAGCCAGTCGCCCGCGGTAAACAGTGATCCGCAGTTCCAGGCGGCACTCAATGCCATGCAACTTGACCGTCCAAGGACCTATTTCCGGGTCCGCACAAGAAGGATGGCGATTGCGACCGCCCCCACTTTCCCGCAGCCCTCTGCGCCTGTTGGTTCCATCCACTCCAACTCAAGTCACTAGGTTGCAGTCCGGTTTAATCTTGAAACGTGTGCAATCAAGCTTGGGGCTGCTTCTCAGGGTCTGGCCTCTGCGCTGGCTCTACTCTGCCGGATCGTAGTTTAGGCTCTGCCCCAGCCAACGCTCCACCTCTGCCACGCTCATCTTTTTTCGCGTGTGATAATCCTCGACCTGGTCGCGGCCAATCTTGCCCAGACTGAAGTACCGCGACTGCGGATGTGCGAAGTAAATGCCGCTCACGCTTGAACCCGGCCACATCGCATAAGATTCCGTAAGCAGCATTCCGGCGTTCTTCTCTACGTCAAGCAGCCGCCAGATCGTGGCCTTCTCCGTATGATCAGGACAGGCCGGGTAGCCTGGAGCGGGGCGAATCCCGCGGTACTTCTCCTGGATAAGCTCAGCCGGACTTAGCGCTTCCTCAAGCCCATAGCCCCACTCATCCCGAACTCTTTTGTGCAGGCACTCGGCAAACGCCTCCGCCAGGCGGTCCGCGAGCGCCTCGGCCATGATCGCACTATAGTCGTCATGCTTGGCCCTGAAGTCGTCGCAAAACTCCTTCAGCCTGGTCCCCGTTGTCACCGCGAAGGCGCCAATGTGGTCCTGCAATCCTGTCTCTAACGGAGCGATAAAGTCCGCCAGCGACCTGCACGGTTCACTGCCCTCCCGGTTTGCCTGCTGCCGAAGAAAGTGCAAGCGGGCGAGTTCGTGGGAGCGGGAACTATCCGTGTACAGCGCGACATCGTCTCCGACGGCGGCGGCCGGGAAAAAGCCGTACACACCTCGCGCCGTGAGCACCTGCTTCGCAACCATCATGTCCAGCATCGCGTTGCCATCAGTAAAGATCTTGCGCGCTTCGCTCCCCTGCTCTTCATGGTCGAGGATGCGCGGGTAAATCCCCTTCATGCCCCAGGTATGAAAAAACGGCGACCAGTCAATATATTCGCGCAACGTAGCCAGAGGGAAGTCATCAACCACCTGAACTCCGAGCTTCTCTGGCTTCGGCAAATCCTCGCAGCGCCACTCGATCGGCGTGCGGCGGGCACGCGCCATCTCTAAAGGTATGGTGGTCTGCTTTGGTGCGGCGTGAGTCTTCCGAATCGCTTCGTAGTCGGCCCGATATTGTGCAACAAACTCGACCTTGCCTTCGTCACTCAGCAGGCTCGTCGTCACTGGAACGGCGCGACTCGCGTCCAGCACATGAACGACTGGCTCACTATAGTGCGGCGCTATCTTGATCGCCGTATGGGCCCGGCTGGTAGTGGCGCCGCCAATCAATAGCGGCAGCTTGAACCCTTGCCGCTCCATCTCCTTGGCCACGTGCACCATCTCGTCCAGGGAAGGGGTAATCAGCCCGCTCAGGCCGATCATGTCTGCCTTTTCTTCTCTCGCTCGCGCCAGGATCTTCTCACTGGACACCATGACGCCGAGATCGATCACATCGTAGTTGTTGCACGCCAGAACGACGCCGACGATGTTCTTGCCAATGTCGTGGACATCACCCTTTACTGTGGCCAGGATGATTTTGCCTTGCGCTTTTACGATCTCCCCTGCAGCCTCAAGCGCGGCCTTCTCGGCTTCCATGAAGGGCGTTAGGTGCGCCACCGCCTTCTTCATTACCCGCGCAGACTTCACCACCTGGGGCAGAAACATCTTGCCTGCGCCAAACAAATCGCCCACCACGCTCATGCCGGCCATCAGCGGCCCTTCAATGACGAGCAGCGGACGGCCCAACTTCACCCGCGCCTCTTCCGCATCGATCTCGATGTAGGCGTCGATTCCGCGCACCAGCGCATGGGAAAGGCGCTCCTCCACGGTGCCATTGCGCCACTCTTCTTCCTTCTTCTCGCTGACGACGACGCCGCTGCTCGCCGCCTTCAGCCGTTCTCCGTGCTCCACTAGACGCTCGGTCGCGTCCGGGCGCCGGTTCAGCAGCACATCTTCAACCAGGACCTTCAGCTCGGGCTCAATCTCCTCGTAAAGCTCCAGCATCCCGGCATTCACGATGCCCATGTCCATACCCGCGGCAATTGCGTGGTACAGAAACGCCGAATGCATCGCCTCGCGGACCTTGTTGTTGCCCCTGAAGCTGAACGAGATGTTCGAGACGCCGCCGCTCACCTTTGCATGCGGCAGGTTCTGCTTGATCCACCGGGTCGCGTTGATGAAGTCAACGGCGTAGTTGTTATGTTCCTCCATCCCGGTGGCGACGGTGAGGATGTTCGGGTCGAAGATGATGTCTTCCGGTGGAAACTCGACCTCGTCGACGAGGATGCGGTAAGCCCGCTCGCAGATGCGGATCTTCTCCTCATACGTCGCCGCCTGGCCGTTCTCGTCGAACGCCATCACCACCACAGCCGCGCCATACTTCAGCACCTTGGCCGCATTTTCACGAAACCGCTGCTCGCCCTCCTTCAGCGAGATTGAGTTCACGATTCCCTTGCCCTGCAGGCACTTCAACCCTGCTTCGATGACCTCCCACTTTGAGGAGTCCACCATGAACGGGACCTTGGCCACTTCAGGCTCGCTCGCCAGTAACTGCAGGTAGCGGGTCATCGCAGCAACACCGTCGATCATGCCCTCGTCCATGCAGATGTCGATGACGTTCGCGCCATTCTCAACCTGCTGGCGGGCAACACTGACGGCCTCCTCGTAGTTGCCTTCTTTCACCAGCCTGGCGAACTTTGGCGAACCCGCCACGTTGGTCCGCTCGCCAATCATGATGTAGACGCCGGGCTGCTGTGTGAACGGCTGCGATCCTGAGAGGCGAAGCGGTTTTGACTCGACTGCGCTCATGCCGCCGCCCTTGCCTCGGCCAAGCGCCTTGGAGTCTTTCCTTCGAGCGCTCTGGCGATTGCCGCAATGTGGTCTGGCGTATTGCCACAGCAGCCCCCGGCGATGTTGATCAGTCCTCCCGCAGCAAATTCGCTCAGGTATCGGGCCATGTCTGATGGGCCTAGGTCAAAACCGGTCTCCGACAGCGGATTGGGCAAACCTGCGTTTGGGTAACAGGAGATCGCCACGTCCGCTTTATCGGAAAGTTCCTGAAGAAACGGATACATCAGGTCAGGACCGAGGGAGCAATTAAGCCCAACAGAGAGCGGCCGCACATGTCTGACTGCATTCCAGAACGCCTCTGTCGTCTGCGCGGAGATCAGGGTCTCGCCGCCGCGGCCCACCGCGGCCGAGATCATCACCGGCAGTTCAGTGCCGTCCTCATCAAAGACCTCGCGAATCGCTACCAGCGCTGCCTTCGCGTTCAGGGAATCGAAGATCGTCTCCACCAGCAGCAGGTCTGAACCGCCCGCGATCAAGGCACGCACCTGCTGGGCGTAAGCGGTCTTTACCTGGTCGAATGTCACGACGCGGAAGCCCGCATCGTCCGCATCGGGCGAGTTCGACAACGAAACCGTCAGCGGCCCGATTGCGCCCGCCACAAACCGCTGGCGCCCCGTCTGATTGCCTACACGATCGGCCCATGTCCGGCACTGCTGCGCCGATCGCTGGTTGATCTCATACGCGAGATCCACGAGCATCTGGTCCTCAATGATCTTTTGGTAGAAGTCCGGGTCCTTGCGGCCACCGCGCTCACGCGGATCATCGACAAAGAACTCGCTTTGCGTGATGCTCGTCGCCCCGAATGTGTTCGTCTCAATGATGTCCGCGCCTGCCTCAAGGAAGCGGCGATGAATGTCAGAGATCATCTCCGGCTGGGTAAGCGAAAACAGATCACCATTGTTCAGAAGGTCCTTCTCCGAATCGCGAAAGCGTTCGCCCCGGATGTCGGCTTCCTTCATGCCGTAGGTGCGAATGGTCGTTCCCATTGCGCCATCGATGATCGCTATGCGCTCGCTAAGTATCTTCTGCAGAGGATGTAGGCTGCCGTGCTTCATCTTTTCCTGACATCTTTCGGGTCCGTGTTTCAGAGGAACTGTTCCGACATCGTAAGGGAAGCCGAGCCGTTGCATAGCTGGCTTTCAGAACACCCGGAGACCCTTGTCTCCCTGGGAGCAGGTGCGGGGTTAACGGAACTCAGCGGTGGAGTTTGCTCCCTCAGTGATTCCTGCTGAATACGAGCTCTTGAACAATGCCAGAATGATTGGCCAAACCTTGTACAGGAAACTCTCGCCCCTTCTGATTATATCTAGACAAAATGCCGACGAAGCATCCCCGAGCGACACGTTGCAGTAGCGCTTCATGAAGCCTTATTCGTTTGTGCAGATCAAGCTTTTTTCTGCCCCGGTGCCTTTCAGACTTTGCCGCCACCAGCAGCTGTTCTGGCGCGTTTCCGTTCATGATCAGGCGCTCTTAGCCGTCGCGGCCAACTGGAAGGCACGAGGTCACCGGGGATGCATGCAGCCGCTGAAGGACTCGACTCGGAGGTTTATGCTACCGTAACGGTATAGCCGCAAAGAATGCCGTATTGCTGCACTTCTTTGCCTGTGAGAGGGTCGTTGCAGTGCTGAGATGGCGTTTGGCGAGCAGGGTTGAAGGATGTAAGAGAACTGCCTTTGCGACAGCATTACAGTTTCCGCTCAGCCACCTGATCGTACTCGCGTGTCTGCTTCAAGCGACCCATGCGGTGGGTCAACTCAACCAGACGCAATCAAATGATCCCACCCGGGACCAAAATTCGGCGGACTGCTCGAACTCTATGTACGGCGCCTGCCTGCCGACGGACCAGAGTCAACCGCCGAACCCAGGCCCAACCAGGAACGTCTCCTCCGGCGAGCCAGTGCGTCCATTCACCGCTCCCACCTATCGGGAAGAGAATGCCCCACCAACTCAAGCCGATCGCAAGAACAACCCCGAACAGCCGCTTCCGCGCGAGCCTCTGACGGAATTTCAGAAGTTCGTGGCACAGAGCACCGGAGAGGTGCTCCCCGTCTTTGGTGCCCGACTCTTCCGTCAGATACCCACAACCTTCGCTCCGCTCGATCAGATTCCCGTTCCTGCTGATGCTGTGGTCGGTCCCGGCGACCTGCTCCGAATCCGCGTCTGGGGACAGATTAACTTCAGCTCCGATCTGCGTGTAGACCGGTCTGGAGAGATCTATCTTCCACAGGTAGGACCGATACATGTTGCCGGCCTGCAATACTCCGATTTGGATGCGCATCTACAGACCGCAATCGCACGCGTCTACCGCAACTTCAGCGTTTCAGCGCAACTGGGACAGATTCGATCGATCCAGATTTATGTGGCTGGACGGGCGCGGCGCCCAGGCACTTACACGGTAAGTTCTCTAAGCACCTTGATCGACGCGCTCTTCGCAAGCGGTGGTCCAGCGCTTGATGGCTCCCTGCGCCATATCCAGCTGAAGCGCAATGGCAAGATCGTAACGGACCTTGATCTCTACGACCTGCTGGTTAATGGCGACAAGTCGGGAGATGTAAAGCTCGAAGCCGGAGATGTGATCTTTGTGCCTGCATCAGGACCGCAGGTTGCACTGCTCGGCAGCGTCAAAGCGCCCGCAATTTACGAGTTGCGAACGCCCGAGACGCTGGCGCAGGCGATCGATCATGCAGCCGGCGCGACCAACGTCGCCAGCGGATTGAAGGTCCATCTTGACCGTGTAGCCGAAGAACGAGGCCGGGCAACGGAAGACGTCTCCTTGACTTCCGCAAGCATGACCTTGACTCTGCGCGACGGCGATATTGTTCGTCTGGATCCGATCGTACCCAGCTACTCGAAAACTGTGACCCTGCGGGGCAATCTGGCATCACCCGGACGCTTTCCCTGGCATGCTGGAATGCGACTCAGCGAGTTGCTTCCAGAACGCGCGGCACTTCTGACGCGGAACTACTGGTGGGAGCGCTCCAAGCTGGGATTGCCTGCGCCAGAGTTTCTGCGGAACGTCCCGTTGGATCAGTTCACACAACCTGACGCGCCGGAGACATTGCCGCTGCGGCCATTTGAGCAGCGGACAGAACAGCAAAGGCAAGCTGGACAGCAGCGAACGGGCAGTGATCAAACCCAGGTCCCACAACAACAGCAGATGCTCTACGGCGGCACTGACACCTCCAACACAGATCGCGACAGTCGGATGCTGCCTTACAGTCAACAGCAGCAGACTGCAGCAAGCGTTCAACGTGACTCCGTAACCGAGAACACGACACGGTCGGCCGGGATCAATGACGTGACCTTGTCTGCACCCGAGATCGACTGGACGTATGCCGTAGTGGAACGCCTCGACGCCCAAACACTGAAGACCTCGCTGATTCCCTTCGATCTTGGCCGACTCGTCATCGACCACGATCCCGCACAGGACCTTGAACTCCAGCCGGGCGACGTGGTCACAATATTCTCGCAGGCCGACATTCGTGTACCTGTGATGCAGCAGACCAGGCTGGTTCGCCTGGAAGGGGAGTTTCTCCATGCGGGCGTGTATAGCGCCGGGCCCGGAGAGAGCCTCCAGGACGTAGTCAAACGGGCTGGCGGTCTGACGCCCGGAGCCTACCTGTTTGGATCAGAGTTCACACGCGTCTCAGTGCGCGCCGTACAACAAAAGCGGCTCGATGAGTACGTTCGTCAGCTGCAACTGCAGGTGGAGCGAGGCGTGCTTGCCACGTCCGCCGCTGCAGCGTCTTCCGCGTCCGACCTGAACAGTGCCGCGGTTGCGAGCAGCGAGGGTCGTGCTTTGGTCGCCCAGCTTCAACAGATCAAGGCCACCGGCCGCATCGTTCTCAACCTGCTCCCATCCAGCCAGGGTGCGGACGTCCTTCCCAGGCTCGACCTCGAAGACGGAGACACCTACTACGTTCCCCGGACACCACAAAACGTAAGCGTGGTAGGTGCCGTATACAACCAGAACGCTTTTGTCTACAGGGAGGGCAAACGCGTTCAGTTCTACCTCCATATGGCAGGAGGTGCGAACCGCGGGGCCGACAAGAAGCATCCTTTCATCGTTCGGGCCGACGGTTCCGTAATAAGCCAGGACCAGGCCGGAGAACGCAGCTTTGAGCATGTGGTGATTCAGCCGGGCGACACCATAGTTTTTCCGGAAAAGACGTTCGGACCGACGAGACTTAGAGACTTCCTGAACTTCTCCCAGCTCTTCTCACAGCTTGCAATTGGCGGAGTAGTAGCCAGCCGGCTTTAGCTGGACATCGCGCTTTGGGAGTTCAGGCGGGTACGTTCGTCGCTTGTTCTGAAGAGGTGCGGCGTGCATGGATCGCTCCAGCCGCTACGCCAAAGAACTGGGCGCAAGCTCTTGCCGCGAGCAAGCCGGGAGAGAGAAGAGCGACGATCGGATCTTTTCTCATCGATTTCAGAACAAAGGGAACCGTGCTCACCAAAAAAGCAAGCATGGTCAACCCGGCTGCGGAGATGCGCGGCCGAGTGCCAAGGTCGAATGCTGCGGCCAACAGTACAGCCGGCAGAAGCAGGATCTGCAGCTTCATCAGCTGCGGCGTATGACTATCTTTCATTCCCTTGCCAGGGTTCTTACGAATGGCGAGCATACGCCAGTACGCGAATTTGTACTTCTTCTTCAGATAACCCGAAAAGCGGGCAGGATGGGTGTGATAGACCACTGCAGCGGGAACAAACCTCATCTTCCAGCCGCGCGCTGACATACGGTAGGACAGTTCAATGTCCTCGGCACATGCCACCGGGAAGGAAGTGTCATATCCCTTCATCGCCATGAAGTTTTCACGCCGGTATGCCCCGGAATAGGTGTCGATAAAATCGATGTCCTCTTGCGAGGACATATGCCGATATTTATCTTCGTACTCCAGTTGCACAAACCGCGCGACTAACTGCCTTTGTACGGTGCGGTAGGTTCCCTTTGCTCCGACGACTTCCGGGTTGCCGAAAGGTTGAAGCATGGCGTCTAACCACCCCTGAGCCGGCACACAGTCATCGTCGGTAAACAGCAGGATACTGCCATTCGCTTCGGACGCTCCCCGGTTCCGTGCCGCCGCGGGACCACTGTTCCGCTGGGTCAGGACCCTCACGCCGGGATACGCCGCAACAACGGCCACGGTGTTGTCCGTTGAGCCGTCGTCGACAACCACAATTTCGATAGGGCGACCCGCAGCCTGCATAGCCAGCGCGTCTAAACATGCGCCGATGCGTTTCGCCCCATTGAAGGTTGGAATAATCACGCTCGCAGAGATAGAGCCGTGAGGATTCTCCTGCGCAGATGAAGGTCCAGTGCTGGGAAGACTCATAAGCTCCTTATGCTGGAGCATTCTCCAGCTTCGCAGGCTCTTCTGTGTGCTTGCTTCCTTTCACCAGGTACTTGGCCAGCGTAAAGAAGCCCTTCAGGTTACGCTGCAACTCCCTGCGGTCCGTCAAAGACTGCTTCAACTTGTAAGCAAGGTAAGACGGAGCAAGGTAGAAGCTGCGCCGGGCGCGGTCGCAGAAGCTGACAAGTTGCTCGTGAGTGATGTTCGGGAGGTTCACCACGCTGTTGTGGAGACCATCCTTGGTCAGCCAGGCGTCCCAGGTTTCAATCTGGATATACTCCCGCTTCTTTGCTTCCTGGTATGCCGCCGTTCCCGGATACACCATGATCGGGAAGAACTGCGCCGTGTCCGGCCGCAGGGCCTTCGCGAAGTCCAGCGTCTTTTCCATGCTCGCTGGGGTCTCGTTCAGATTCCCTACCATGAAGCACCCGTGGACCATGATCTCGGCCTCTTGGCAGCGGCGAACGAATTTGTGGGCCTCTTCGTGGTACTTCGCGTCCCGCCGGTCATCATTGTTCTTCTTCATGCCATTGATGACTTCAACGTCTCCGCTCTCGAAGCCCACGCAGAAGAGGCGCGCCCCTGCTTTATGCAGCGTCTTCAGCAATTCGCTCTCCGCACCGATGTCCGCACGGCAGTTCGCGTCGAAGGGTAGCTTGTTGCCCCGGCGAATCAGTTCGTTCGCAAGTTCCAGCGTGCGCGGCTTGCTGACGATAAAGGTATCGTCTTCAAGCATGACCGTCTTGATCTCGGGCATCTCCTTCGCCACGAATTCGAACTCGTCTGCAACATTGGTCACGGACCGGTAGCGCATCGTGTGCCCGCTGAAGGTCTGGGGGTACACGCAAAAGGCGCAGTGATAGGGGCATCCGCGGCTGGTATCAAACACCACCAGCGGCCAGAGCGAGTGGCCGTAGAAATAATCCGGAGTGTGCAGAAAGCGCTTGTATACCTCCGAAACAAACGGCAGTTCGTCTAGATTCTTAATCGCGTCGCGCTGCTTGTTAATCGTGACCTCACCACCCGTCACCCTGCGCCAGGCCAGTCCATCTACCGTAGAAAGATCTGCACCGCAGGCCTTCGCTTCAAGCCAGTCGCGAACCGTGTACTCGTACTCCCGCATCGCCACGGCGCCGATTGAGTCCGACATGGCGAGTGTCTCTCGAGGAAGAGAAGAAACGTGCCGGCCTACCATGATCGTGTGCAGCGAAGGCTTCGCCGCAACTAACGCATCGATTACGCCCACGTCGTTGATGATGCTGGGCGTAGAGGTATCGCACACCACCGCGTCAATGTTCTTCGCGTTGATACGGTCGATCACCGCCTGTACGGAGAAGCCGCCGGCAGGAGCATCAACGAGGTCGACCTCGTGACCGTTCTTGATCGCGACGCCTGCTGCCGTCGCAAGCCACTTCGGGTAATAGAGCGTGCCGCTCTTGGTCACGGCAGGACTGCGTTGTTCACGGGAAAATCTCGGGTGGAAGGGAGGATTCAAAAACAAAACGCGCATCTACAAGCCTCGGGGAAGTTGGACTTTCGAAGAATCGAATGGGCCTTGAAATTAACGATCAACCTGAAACAACGTAGCACGAGCAACCGTTCAGCACCGTTCGTCATGGCGCAGAAACACTCTGTACAGTCTAACCCACCCTTAATAACCTCACCAGCCGAATAAAGTTTCGCGCGGAATGGACATTGCACCGCGTCCTGTTAAGAGACTGTGACGCTCTACATGTTTGTAAGGTTTTCACGCTGTTCCCTTCTGATTAGAGCAACCGACGCAAGCAGCGTTACTGTGAGTACTGCCACAAACAGGTACGGATTGGCTTCGCCATGATGCAGGCTGTAGATTGCAAGGCAAACCAACAACGCCATCGCGATAGCAGGTTGACCTACACCGGCAACAACAAAGTCCCGGGTTCGCAGCTTGATCTCATCGTTGGTGCGAGGCAGATTGTAGAGGATGTGGCCAAGAAGACCCACGACTGCTCCAATCAGTGTTCCGGCGGCCACACCAACCGCGCCAAAGCGCATACCGAGAACGAGGCTTGCGACCAGATTCGTCACCCCCTCTATCGTTGGGCTGAGCGTCACTAACCTTTGCTGACCAGACGCTACGAGGACGACTGTGTAGGGAGTCGCGATGAGGCGAATGATGTTTGCGACCACGAGCAAACTCAGCAGCAGCGAGGCCTGCACTACATATTGGTTCCCTACCCAGGCGCGCAGGATGGGTCCGGCATAGATGAGCAGCGGCATACCCAGCAACAGCAGCAGCAGCATACCCAGTTGCGTATTGCGAACGACCAGCCGCCCCAGAGCGATGATCTCGCGCCGCGCGTGAAGCACCGCCGCCTGGGGCATGGTGGCGTTGAACACTGCCAACTGCACGCCTTGGATGGTCCCGACCAGGGCTGACGCAATCGCATAGGGGGCAAGTGCGGTGAACTGAAAGCGGCCGACAAGCACCAGGTCGAGACCGTTGATCAGCAACATTGAAGCGTTCCAGATCATCAAGCTGTAGCAGTAGCTGAACAGCTCGCGGGCCGTGCTTCTGCTGATGGAACGGGCGCGAAAAGAGACGAACGAGACTCTCCGCACGAGCAGGTAGAGCAGGCAATACGAAACCAGATTGATGGTTCCGGCAACGGCTGCAAGAACCACCACCGAGGCTCCATGTATTGCCGCAACTGCCACGGACCCGCCCATGAGCAGTTTAGCGCCGCCTGAAACGAGCGCAATCAGCTCGTTGCGCTCCAGTCCTATGAAGACGCCCGTCCAGGCAAATGAGGGCAGCCCTAACGCCACTGTTGATCCGATGATCAGCAGGGATGCCCTCATCGAGAAGAGAGACGCCGGGGGAATGCCCGGGAAGAGCCTTGGCGCACCGAGCGCTACCCCAACAATGGCTGCTGTGGCAAGCGCGGCAGCACACGAGAGCCCCACAAGTGCGGTGCTGTACACTGCGATCGCTTCGTCCGGGTCCTTGTTCTCCACGGCAATGGCGATATACCGCCCAACTGCCGTCTGAAATCCGAACTCAAGATAGATGCAGTAAGCGGCAATCTGCAGGATAAGAACCCAGATGGAATAGTCCAGCCGGCTCATGTGACGCACGAGCACAGCGGGGAGGAACAAGCTGACGACTGTTGTTGAGCCGCCTCGGACGAGGTTAGATGCCGCATTCTTTGCAAGTCGCGCCTTGGAATGCATACCTTCCTCGTGAGCTGTTCGTCGAAGTGCGCCGATTGACGCGGACCGTCCGGAACACGATCGCATCCATGATTAAACGCGGCGCATCAATGGTGATGTGTTGTCAGCGGTCTATCTGCAACGCGTGGAGAAGATTTCGGTCGCATGACCTGCTTCAAAGTCTCCAGGCGGGATCTCTCCGCCGGGTTGTTCGCAAGACGGTTGAGGGCTGCCTTGGCAAAGACCCACGCGAGACCGACGATCAGACCTAGAAAGCCGCAGCCCGGAATCAGGTAGTACGGCTTGGGAGAGGAGCGGCGGTCTGGCACCACGGCCCGATCCACAATCTGCACGACGGCGCCCTGCCGGGCCTCATCAACCTTAGCCACTTCATACTGCCTGGCAAGCAGATCGAAGATTGTCTCGTAGTACTTGACGTCCCGCAATTTGCGGACGTAGTCCAGTCCGGACTGTTGCAGGTCGCCGCGCGGTATAAACATCTGATCGGAAGAAGCTCCCGTCTTCTGCAGCTCCGACTTGAGCGCAGCCAGTTCCTGCTGCGCCACGCGGAGGTCAGCGTTCTCCCCAGTCGCAAAAGACTGCAGCCCCTGGATTTGGACCTCTTTCGCGGCGATCTGGGCCCGCAGCTGAGCTACGGAGCCGATTACTGCTCGCGCCTGGCTGTCAAGTTCAACCAGTCCGGTCTTCTGTTCCGTCTTCTTCAACTCCTCTTCGGCGTTGGCGAGATTGTCTTTCGCCGCGGACAGCTGGCCCTCAAAGAACAACCGGCGCTGCGAAGCCTCAGTTACGGCCAGATGCGCTGAGGACTTCATGTACTCCTCGACATAGCCGTTCGCCATCTGCTCAGCACGATTCGGGTCCCGGTCGGTAACCGAGATGCGGATGAGTCCGTCTTTGGCTCCGTTCTCGACGGAAACAAACTTCTCCAGCTTCTTCCGTGCGTCGGACTTGCGCTTCTTTCCATACAGCTTCATCAAGTCGAAGCGGTCGATCATCGCGTCTTCAACGGTTCGGCTCTGGAGCATAGCGACCTGCAGATCATTCGGATTCTTCAAACCGAGACTCCCCTGCGTCATCGAAGCGACCGAACTGAGGCTGCCAAGCTGCGCGAGCAGTGCTGATCCCGCCGACACGTTTTGCGCCGGCGGAAGAATGGCTGTGACTGCGGTGTAACGGTTGGGCAGCAGCAGCGAGAGCAGCACGCCCAGCACAACGCCTGCAAGCACCAGGCGGAGGATCAGACTTCGCTCTCGCAGTATCGTGACCAGGATATCCAGGAGAGACACCTCGTCCCGAGCGCTCGAAAATCTTAGCGGATCAACTTCGACTTCTACGTTATGGAGCAAGATTCCGAAACTCTCCCAGCTCTGCGCACTCTGTGCGCGACGACAAACGCGTCCTCTTGATAATAAGGTATCCTCAGGTCAGGCCGCGCGGGCGCTTTCAAGCGGTTCATCTTTTGCGCGGCGAGGCAGTTCTAGAGCCCCGGCAAAGATGTCCTATGGTCCGGGGAGTGGTTGCTTGCAGTGCTCTCGCTGGCAACCTGCCAAAGTGACAAACATGATGGACCCGTGGACAATCTGCTACACACTCGGAACGATCGGAATCCTGCTTTTCGTTCGCTCGTACTACTGGAATTGCTACAAGAGCGGCTATCGCATTGATCTCTGGCACGCACATCTTTTCCTCTTCTGCGTCTTCCCCTACATATTGATGCTTCCATTCGCGAGGAGCGAGCTGAACGCGTTGATCGTAGGTCGCGACTTTCTGACCGTAGTGGCCGCCGTCCCGCATGTTTTCATCCTGGCTATGGCTGGGTACTTTTCGCTGCTGGTGGGAGGACGCTTATGGAACATGCATCTCGGCGCGGGGCTGCGTAGGACCGCGGCACGGTTGCTGGACAAAGGACCGCAATGTTCAGAGCTGCTTATGTCCTCGCAATCGCTCCTGCTCTTTCTTTCAGGCTTCTGCATCGCCTTGCAGATCGCGGTCATCCTTGTTTACTTCGAAAGTTCGGGCTTCGGGTTTAATCTTCGCGCGTACACGTTTGAGAACACGTCGATTCGCCCTATCTCGCAACTGGTCGCCACCTGCTCGATGGTAGCCATTCCGCACAGCCTGGCACGGTATTTCGACACCAGGGAGAAGCCGTTGCTGGTTTGCTCGCTTGTGCTCACTGCGGGCCTTCTCTTCTTTGGTCAGCGCGGCAATTTGATCTTCGCCTACATGAACTTGGTCCTTTGCTATGTGATCGCCCGCAGAACCAGCATCGGCACGTTCCGTATTGTGGGTCTCACGATTGGCGCTCTGGGACTGATCTTCTACCTGGGCAATGCGCGCCAGGGTCTTTACTCGCTCTCAGAGCTTTTAGCTTCGCTTGTTTTTCTTGCTTTTTACGGCAACAACTTCTGCGATCTGAGAGATTTTGCCTGGATCTACTCGCACTGGAACCATGAGCTCTGGACGGGCAAGACCTACCTTGCTGGTCTCGCGACCTTCCTGCCGCGAAGCGTCTCCAGCTTCAGAGGCGTATGGAGCTTCGGCATCGCGACAGACTGGACAGTTGGACTTGACACCGAACTGCACCCCGGCCTGAAGCCAGGAGAGTTTGGAGAGGCCTATTTCAACTTTGGGGTCGCAGGAGTGATCGTGGCCGGGTTGCTCATCGGAATCCTGGTGCGCCGCGCCGATCTGAGTGCAAAAGCCGCGCTCGAGGCTCCCCGGCCATCCATGACTCGCGCCTTTGCGTCGACGATGCTGATAAGCGTTGCGCTTTGCATCAACACAAGTCTCGGGCTTACTGCGATCTATGCTCTCTGCGGCATGTACGCGCTGGGCTGGCTGTGGCTTCGCGCAGCGGCCTTGGTCTATCCTCAGCAAGTGACCCATACAGGCACGGCGCGGTAACCTCCGCCCCGCTGGCGCCCGACATCGTTTCACTAAACAAGATTGGAAGTGTTCTGAATTCAGACAACAACAAAGCGAAGGACGCACTCATTGTGAAGTTCGGACAGATTGGAGACGTCATCATGGCGATCCCCGCGGTCCGCTTACTTTACGAGCAGGGATACACGATCCACTGGGCCTGCGGCAAAGCCGCACGCCCCCTGCTTGAGACTTACGATTGGATATCCGTCATCCCGGTCGACGATCGTTCGATCTTGCGGGGATCTATCTTCGAACGAATAAAGGGTGCCGCGTACTTCTGGATGAAGGTTCTTCCCAAGAGGTATGACCTCTGTGCAACGCTCTACTATGATCGGCGTTTTCACCTCTTGACCCTGCCAATACGCGGACGGCGCATCCGCCTGTCACACGACGCGCGAGCGTCAGAACTGATCGCGGGCAGGCACCACACCGACGAATATGCTCGAGTACTGCTTGGCTATACGGACGAGTTTCGCCCGCACAGCCTGGCGCCCATACCCCCGACCCGCTTACCCCCTCCTCTATTTGCCAGCAAGGTGCAGACTAGAATAGCGATCGCGCCGGGCGGGACGAGCAACGTGCTCGGTGAACAGGTGCTGCGGCGATGGCCTGTCGAGAACTACGCTTCTCTTACCAAGAGCCTTCTCGCTCGCGGATGGGAGGTCGTGCTGATAGGCGGTCCTGAAGACGCCTGGGTAAAGCCGTTCTTTGACGGACTTTCCGTGATTGACTGCCTGGGCACGCTTTCTCTCTCCGAAACGATCAGCGCCTGCAACACTTGTGACGCCGTAATCACCCACGACACCGGCCCTCTTCATCTAGCCGGTCTAAGCCGGGCTTGTCTGATCGGCATCTTCGGCCCCACAGATCCCGCAACACGAGTTCCGCGCAGGCCTGGAGCAGTGAGCATTTGGGGCGGTGAAGGCCTGGCCTGCCGTCCGTGCTATGACGGCCGCGACTTTGCACCCTGCACATTCAATGGCTGTTTACACCAGGTAACGCCTGAACACGTCCTTGGCAAACTGGAACAGCTTCTCGAAGTACAGGCCCCGGCTAATCACCAGGCCAGCTAACAGGCACCGTCGCGCCGTATCACCGAGAGCGGTGTACGAAACAGAATCTGTATGTCCTTCCACAGAGACCAGCTGCGGACATATTCCTCATCCATCCTCACACGCTGCTCGTACGAGACATTGCACCGGCCGGAGACCTGCCACAGGCCGGTCAAGCCGGGTACTGCGGCAAGATAGAAGCCGACCCGCTTTCCATACTTGACCAGTTCCGCCTCAACAACCGGCCGAGGCCCAACCAGGCTCATCTCTCCGCGAAGAACATTCAAAATTTGAGGAAGCTCGTCCAGACTCGTTTGGCGCATGAAGAGACCGCCGCGAGTGACTCGAGGATCGAGCTTGAGCTTATGGTTCTTCTGCCACTCCTTGCGGGCCTCAGGATGCAGGACGAACCATTCCGAAAGGAGCTGAGCCCCGTCCTTTCGCATGGTCCTAAACTTGAGCAGCTTGAACATCTTGCCGTTCTGGCCAACACGCTCCTGGCGATAGAACACGGGACGTCCGCTCGACAGAAGAACAAACAGGCCTACAAGGAGCATCGTCAGGCCGACGATGGGCAGCAGGAGGATACAGACAGCGAGATCGAAGCTTCGCTTGAGCACCCGGTACGAGACGCCGTGGACGCTAAGATTTTGCTTAGCAAAGCGCGCAGCTAACTCGCGCGCGCTATACAGCTCTTGAACGCCAATGTCCGGTGCCGCCAGCTTCTCCTCCTCTAGATCAAGCTGCATGTTCCCCTGGTTGATCGAACGTGTTGCCGGTAAAGGCTGTGTCAGCTGGGACACGCAGAACCGAAGTGATCGCGTGTCCTAAAGACGCAGACTGATCGCGGTAAGATGCCTAACTGTTCGGCTCACGGAGACTACAAAGATTGCATCGTATCCAGTTGCTGGCCACACTGCTAGTGTACCGTATCGCGACGGCCCAGGACATGATCCTCGAAACCAAGGATGTACCACAGGCCCTTCGAAGCCAGGCGGCCCGTAAGCGCTCTCCGAAGAAATGCGAAGGGAAGAACGAAGAACCCGATGACCCAACGTGCGGGGTCTTTTGAGCGTCCTGCGTGGATCACACGAATACCGCTCGCCATAAGAATGTTGGCGATCTCCCGTTTGTCGGGAAGATAAACGTGCGTGGGATCGTCGCAGAACTGCAGTGTTCCTTCTGCGGAGGGTAACGACAAGCTTCTTACTGAAGGGAATGCAATCCACATGACGCCTCCAGCCTTCAGCTTGGAGCAAAGCTTCTGCAGGATCGGGGCGGGATCAGGCATGTGCTCGACTACGTGGTGCAGTATGATGAAGTCGAAACTGCGGTCGGGCATCTCATCGTAGCCGGAACCGTCGACTCCGAGAGGATAGAAGACGTCCATCGCCTCCAGGTCGCCCTCAGTATTGTTGTACTGTGCGATGTCCGCACCCGCGTAGTAGCAGCCTGGAAACCATCGTTTGGTCGTGCTGGGCGAGTTGTTCCCACACCCGATGTCGAGAATCCGAGGTGCTTTGTCTATAAGAATGCGGCGCGCGGCAAGGAACTTGGTGGGACATACGTGCATTGCGATGCGCATTGAATCAATACTCCGAAACGGCACTCTCGAGGCGCACTGGCAGGATCATAAAGGATTGCATTGCGAAGCTGCAAACTGGAAGTTTTGTTCTCTATTACACTGAAGGTGTTCGTTCTTCCTCTTCTCATATAGCTCACAGAGTTGAGATGATGCGTGAATGAGCGATACGCATTGTGATTCAGACCTTGAGTAATGTGGGACATGTTGATCGCGAGCGTATACCGCTCCAACCCGGAACAATGATGCCCTCATCCATCGCTTCAGAAAGGTCCATCATCCAGGCCGAAACGGCCCAGGCGCTTCCTGACCATATTCCATCCCTCGATGGCTTGCGTGCTGTCTCGGTCGTTCTGGTGATCGCCGGTCATGCCGCCCTTTACGGTCCGGCCACGCGTCAGTGGAAGCTGTTCTCTTCGCTTTTCCTGAACTCTGAGATCGGGGTCACCTGGTTCTTTGTCATCAGCGGCTTCCTCATTACAGCGCTCCTGCTACGGGAACAAGCGCGCACAAACAGTATTTCTCTCAGCCGCTTTTACCTGCGGCGCGCGCTTCGTATTCTTCCTCCCTTCTATGTGCTTGTGCTTACCGTGCTGATGCTGAAGTACTTCGGTGGCCTCGCGATTCCCGGTCAACGCATCTGGACATCCGCAACCTTTACCTACAACATCGTCAAACATCCGCCGTACGGATCGTGGTGGCTCGGCCATACATGGAGCCTTTCCGTTGAAGAACAGTTCTACCTCTGCTGGCCGCTCCTTCTCATTCTGCTGGGCGCCAAGAGGGCGCGCCTCGCCGCCGGCGTGCTGATTGTTCTAGCGCCTCTATTCCGATTGGCTTTACTCCTTCGATATCCCGACTTTGCAAATCAGATCAGCGGTCTTCTGCCCTCGCGAATGGATGGGTTGATGTTAGGCTCGCTGGCCGCGCTTTGTTACGGCAGCCCCGTCTTACACCGATGGCTGTCGAAGTTATCCGTGCCTGTTCTCTTCCTGCTTGCGGCGTTTCCCTTTGTCCTTTCTCCGCTCTTCAGCTATGAACTGGGTAATCGCTACCTGTTTTCGATCGGCTTCACCCTTGAATCCTTTTGCTTGTTAGTTATCCTGTTGTTTGCAGTGTCTCGCCCCGCGTCGAAACTCGGAGCCATGCTCAACGCTGCCTCGGTAGCCTTTGTAGGTGTTCTGTCATACGACATCTACCTCTGGCAGCAGCTGTTCATGACGCCGAACAACACCACAATCACAGGTCTGCCGGGCATCAACCTTGTGTGCATCGGCGTGTGCGCATTTCTTTCATACAAGTTCATAGAGGGCCCGTGCCGACGGCTGAGTAGACACTTGCTTCAGCAATCTGCTTCAGCCATCAAGGCTCTGGCCCAGGGAAACTGAGTGGAACCAGGACATCGCGCACGAACCCTAAGGCACCTATGACCGGAGAAACAACATCGCTGCCGATCCGAAGATCGATACACCTACTGTGATCCATAAGACGTAGTCGCCCGGATGGCCGCTTTGCATGCTCCGCAAGAGTGGCACACCACTCTCCAGATGTTCTCCCCATCGCAGCAGCTTGAACAGTCGTTTTTTGAACACCGAAGAGTATGCGAGCAGCCCCGCGCAAAGCGCCGACAGCGCACCGCGCGTCGCGGCAGCCGGTATCTCCTCGTGCCATGATGCCTGGGTCAACAAGATGGGATCGCCGGTATAAAGAGTACGGACATAGGCCGGTTGGCTCACCAGCGCTGCCGCTGCGTTCCGCAGTACTCCCAGCCATTCGGGCAGGAACACAAGAGCGCACGCACCCGCCAGGCACAATGCTGGCGGCAGAGCGTGGTACCAGAAGATGCGGGGATGTTCTTTGCTGGTCTCCGGCAGCTCTCCAACCTCCGCGGCCTCGTCTGTCATGGGTCCATCGCCCCAGCCGAAAAAAGTATGCATGCCCACGCGAAAGATGGCAGCGCCTGTCAGCGCTCCTCCTGCCATGAAGAGCAACGAGACGCCGTGAACGCCAGCGTCGGTTGCAGCTTTCGAGACCCCTGCTTCGGCAAGCATCGTTGCGAAGCAGGGCGCGGCAGCCAGGCCTGCTCCTCCGAGGAACCATAGCAGAGCTGTCCAGCGCATCTCTGTTCCTCGACCAAAGAGCTGGCGCTCACTGATGGAGCGGAGACGATGGAGCAAAATGCCGCTGGTGAAGAAGAGGCTCGATTTGATGAGCGCGTGCGCAAGCACGTACGTTAGCATGGCTGCGACGGCCATGGGACCACCCACGGCGAGGGCCATCAACATCAGGCCGGAGTGACAGATGGTGGAGAAGGCAAGCATGCGTTTCAGATGATGCTCCGCATAGCACATCACTCCGCCGAGAAGAATAGTTAGGGCAGCAAACGAGATCAGGATGACGCGCAAAGCCTGTGCGTGGAAGCTGAGCGCCTGAGCGAAGATCACGGAGTGCAGTCGGAGCACCGCATACAGTCCAAGCTCGACCATAATCCCTGAGAACAGCACACAAACCGGCGTGGGTGCCACAGCGTGAGCATCCGGAAGCCAGAGATGAAACGGCACGATTGCCGCTTTGGTTAGAAAACCGCAGGTAAGAAGACTGAACGCGAAGAGTACCAGCGGGTCATGCCGGACACCGATCAGCAAGCCAATCTGCGCCAGGTTCAGTGCGCCCGTCGCGGCGTAGAGAAAGGCGATCCCCGTCAGTACGAGGAAGGCGGCTATCGTGTTGGTCAAGGCAAAGTTGAAGGAACCCTGCAGAGGCGCAGGCTCAGCAGTCTTCAGTCCGCAAAGAGCGAACGCGACGGTGCTCATAAGTTCGAAGAAGACGAAAAGGTTGAACAGGTCGCCGGTTAAGACGAAGCCGCACATCGCCGCAAGGAACAACAACATGAGCGGCTGGAAGTGGTTGCCGCCCGAGTCCACGAAGCGCCAGGCGAACAGAAGAGCAAGCGTAGTCAGCAACGCTGCAAGCGTCGCTAGGCCGGCTCCGATCGGCTCTACAACAAACGCGATGCCAAGCACCATCGTGCCGCGCGGATACCAGTTGCCGAACCAATATATTTCCGTACCGTGGACCGCGCGGGAAAGAAGCCGTGCGCAGACCAGAAGAGTGGCTGCCGCAGCGGCTATGCCGAGGGCGTCGGCCGCAGCGCGGGTCAGCCACTTACGCAGGCCCGCCAGACAGGCGGCTCCAAGCAGAGGCAGAACAACCGGAAGCGGCACAAGCACTGAGGTTTGCGGCATCGTCATCAGCCTTTCATTGTTCGCAGATCATTCGGCGATACACTGCCCCACTTTTCATGTGCTTTGACGACCATGGCGAGCAGAAGCGCCACAACCACTGCCTCAACCACCACATCGGTAAGCATCAGGGCCTGTACCACCGGATCAACGGTTGAAGTGCCGACCGGGATGTCTGCGAAGACGGGAGCGGATCCGCCCGTTCGATAGCCAATGCCCAGCAACAACATATAGGTTGAACTCTGCAGCACCGCCAGACTGACCACCGCATGAACGAGATGTTTGCTGCTCACCACTCCATATAGTCCGCACACAAACAGCCAGGCGGCAACGAAGAACGGCAGAGCATGAAGGATGTGCGGCATACGCTACTCCTCCGGGACTTGGCCGGTGACGATCTCCTGCAGGTAGGTGTACGCGACAAGGATGAACGCAGCGGTGACTTCGACCCCGACACAGGCACTGATCAGGGCGATGGTTCCGGACGAGAAGGCGTCACCGGTTGTTCCTAGCGGCAGGAAGTTGGTCAACAGCGGAAGACCCGCGAACAGCGGTGCGGCTCCGATCAGAGCGTAGGACGCGGCACCAAGCGCCTCAATCAATTCCACCGCAGAGTGTGAAGTGATCCGTTCAAAGGCCTTCGGGTTATCGCAAATGTAGACCAGCAGCGGCGCAGTCGCAAGAATCACGCCGGCCTGAAACCCTCCGCCAGGCGACAATTGTCCGTGAAGCCCGATGTAGAAGCCGAAGACGATTGTAACCAGAAGCGCCGGGAACGCAATCGCGCGTACGGTCTCACTCAGTCTTGTGCTTTCAGCAATCTTGCCTGCGGACCGCGTCGGTACGTCTGCCTCTCTCCGCAGCAACATCATCACTCCAAGCACCGCTGCAAACAGGATGAATTCTTCTCCGAGTGTGTCGAAGGCGCGATAGTCGTAGTTGATCGCGTTCACGGTATCAGTCGCGTGCCGCTCGTATACCGCCAGGCGCGCGATCATGTCTCCGTACGGGCCACGATACTCGCCCCAGGGCGGCAGATTGAGCGCGGCGTAGCAGTAGAGCCCAAGGAATATCGCGGCAAAGACAACAAACACTCCGGTCCTCAGCCGATCACTCATGTTGGTCTGCCTTTGACCCGTCGTCTTTCTTTTCAAGCGCGCTCCTGAACTTCATTCGCGAGATGGCGAGCATCACCATCAAGGGCAGTGCAACGGCACCCACGGTTATCTGCGAAAGGGCCACGTCGGGAGCCTGGAAATAGAAGAACACCAGGGCAAATACGACGCCGTAGAATCCAAGTGCTATGACCTGCTCGGTTACGTCGCGAGTGCAAACAACCGCGCAGCCGCTGATTCCGACGAGCACAAGCAGTGCCGCGCCAACCCAGATCATGGCTCCGCCTGCGGTCTCGTGTCGCGAACGAACTCGAACGGGTCTCCTTCGCTCGGCTCCCAGTGTCCCAGTTCGCGCAAGCGAAAGGCCCGGGCGGTAGCATGCGCCCCAACAGAGTTAATGGCAAAGAGAACGACGCCGATGAGCAGCGTCTTCCAAGACACTTGATTGTTGCCTTCCTGAAGAAACACCGCACCCACGAGAGCAACCACACCTGCGGAGGCTGGTACTGACAGATAGTGCAGCGACTGCATGGGCTCCTTCATTCGCCACATCCCCAACACGCCCAACCAGCAGCAGAAGGCCAGAATGCCCAGCAAGATCGTTACGAGTACAGGATGATTCAATACTGGACTCATAGGTGTTTCCCAAGGAAGCGGGCGAACACCAGACCGCCGCCGAACGACATCACCGACAGTGCAAGCGGCAGGTCGATCAGAGTAAATCGACCGAATCCGACCGTGAACAGGACCATAGCGATCGCCACCATGATGCTTGCCATCTCGAGCCCTACAAGCCGGCGTTCAGGACTGCCTCGCAGACACATATCGGCACATGGGAGGAGTGTCGATGCAACTGCTGCACCAGCAATCATCCAGGCGCTCATCCCTTCGCTCCCAGCTCAATCAACATGGTTGGCATAGGACTTCTCTCAAGTTGGTGGAAGAGCAGTCGGCTTTGGTCGGTGTCGATTCCGATCACGATCGCGTTTGGAGTCGAGGTCGCATAGGCAGTCGCCAGAACGCGGCGGCCGACCATCCTTGGGTCATCTTTCGCTGTCACAAAGCCGCTGACACGGTAGAGCGACGGGGCGGACCCTTGCTCGTAGAGATCGCGGAGTAAGACCCGGATGATCGCAAATAGATCAACCGCAACATACCAGGGCAGTCGCCAGCAGGTCAGCAGGTCCGCCAGCCTGAACTCGACTTCAAGATCGGAAGACCGCCGCACCGTCGCAAGAAACATTCCGGCCGCTGTACAAGAAAGAACTCCCAGCAGTATCTCGTGCTTCTTGGTGCTGCCTACCAGCATGATCCACTCGACGATCATAAAGACGGCGGTCGACACAACGGTCAGAGCACCGGCGACTCGTAGTACCTCCGGAAGAGAACTCGTGCTTCTCATGAATCCCGAAGATGATCATTCGCCGGAAAACGTTGCACACCCGTGTGCCGGCACCTATTTTCTGTAAGCTGGGCCACGTACGTCAGCGGCATCTGTTCCACACACGTGCGCCACGGCAGTGGAGACGGCCATTTCAGGAACTCTGCACCCATAAGTGCTCGTAGGATGGGCGGAGAGAAAACACCCGAATACAATTCGTTCAGGATCGAGCGGACTCCGAAGAATGCTGCACGAGGCGCTGCAGGCTGTACGCCCCCATGTGGTTCCGGTCCCGAGATAATACCTCTTCAAGCAAGTGTCCGGCACCGGTCAAATCGCCGGACGCATAACAGGCTTGTGCTTCCAGGAAGATGGCCTCAGTAGTGTTTCGTTCCCAGAGATCTTCTTCAAACAGCAGCATGGTGGGTAGAGACGTCGCGAAATAGTCGATAGAGGGTGTTGCACCTTTCATCGTGCGTGCAAACTCAAAGATGCCGCGGATCGTCTGCTGTGAAGCATGGTGCTCACCAAGCTTTGCCAGCGCCAAACCAGTCCAGAGAGTGGCGGTCGAGACGGAACGTACACTCATCTGTTGAAAGTCTCCGGCCTGACGCGCGGCCCTGCTCCACCACTTCGCGGCGTGTTGAGAGTCGCCCGCGCCGTCGTGCGCCATGCCGAGCCAATAGTAGATTTCGCTCTGGTTGACGAGCAGGTGTCTGGCTTCGCCGAGGCTTAGCGGCGGCCTCAGCGCATCAGCGAAGCGATCGATCGCCACTGCCTGGTCTCCGCGGGCCAGGGCCTCCCGGCCGAGGAGCAAGTTGGCCCGGGTGTACTGCTCCAGCACCAGACCTTCGCCCCCTTCCCACGTTTGGAATCGGCGTGACAGCAGCAACTCCAAGGCTTCTGCAGGTCTTCCCACCTGGTTGTAGAGGGTGGCAAGCTCGACTGAAAGATCGTCGCGCCGGTCTATGAGGTGGCGGTTGGTAAGCAACGCCGTGAGGCGAACTTGCTGATCGATGCCAGTCCGCTTCCAGAGCTGATCGCGCTCATAGAAGATCCGTGCGTCGGTCGGGTCGGCTGCAACGGCATGGTCATAGGCTTCGCGCGCTCTCAAAGCATCCTTGTACGTGTTGAAATAAGCCACGCCCAGGTTCCGCCAGATCGTTGCAAACGCAGCGCCAAGACTGATTGCTTGTTCCCAGCAGACTATAGCCTCCTCGTGGCGGCGCCTGTCATACAGAAAGTTGCCAAGGAAGTAGGCGGCCATCCCGTCGCCACCCTTAGCCGCCTGTTCCAGAAGGAGCATCTCGTCGAGCGTGCTGGGGAAGCAATAGCGAGGATCGGTTCTGCCAGCCCTTTCAGCCAACCCGATCGCCTTCCTGTTGTCACCCATCGACCTGCAACAGTGCGCCGCTGCGTAAAGGGCGATCGGAAGGGAGCCATCGCTCGGATTGGCAACCGGTGCCGTAAGCACCGTGACTGCTGTATCGAAGAGCGAACACGTCATCAAGTCGAATGCGAGCGCAAGCCGCTTCTGGCCGTCCTGCGGGATGGTTTTGTCTGCAAGAAGCCGTGCCCAACTGTCGAGCGGATCGAGCGAGCGAGTCTCATGAAGCAGCCGGGTCGCTTCAGCATCTTGTCCTGTTTGCTGCAGCGCCACAGTCAGCAGGTTTCTTGCACCGATGTTGTCCGCGTTCGTGCGCAGCGAGTCGCGCGCGTGCTCCACCGCAAGAGCCCAGTCTCCGCGTGAAGCGTCGATCTGCGCGAGCGCATGGAGTGCAGGCGAACGCCACGCCGCGTTCCAGGTCGCCTTGTAGAACGAGTCGTAGGCCTCGCCTTGCTCCCCCAGATAGCGGCAGGTGAGGCCGAGCGTGTAATAGGGTTCGCCATCGTACGGATTGGGATTGAGCATCGTCAGCCTTGCGACGCTTCTTTGCAGATGTCCCTTCGCCAGCGTAAGTTCGCCCCGCTGCAAATGCCAGCGACCCATTGCATGGTTGGCGCGAGCGTCGCCTGCGTCCCTCTTCAGGCACTCACGCCAGTAGACTTCCGGCCGTCTGGTCGCATGACGGTATTGCTCGAGGTGCAGGCCCGTCAAGAAGAGTTCGTCGGTACTGGTGATCTCGGCGGGCAGTGGAGGCTCAATCGCTGGTGCCGGTTCACCCTCATCGCTGCCTGCATCCGAGCGGGCGTCATACCGCAGCAGCCTCCCAGAAGTATCCTGGATCAGCACATCAAGATCTTCAATCCCAGCACCTGCAGGTAAGTCCGCTGCAAAGAAGATTGGCTTGTCGGTCGTCAACGCTGTCTCAGCCGAGAGCAGCTCGTGTTGCCCCGCGCGCACCGTTACCAACGCATGGTTGCGGTTTGCCGTGGCCGCAACGCCGATGCGGAGCTTGCTTCCTTCGACGGCGATGCTGAGCGCAACATCGCGGTTTGCCTTGACCGGCGGGCCAATCTCGCGAATGGGATACCAGAACTGGCTGAAGGTCTTTGTTTCTCCAGGAGCGAGGAAAGAAAAGTCCGGCTGGTTATCGGTGTAGACGCCAGCCATCAGTTCAATATAGGGCCCGTCATCGTCGGTCAGGTTGCGGTCCCAAAGATAACCAAAGTCATGATTTCCCCACGTCCACTGCTTCTTGCCCGGCGCGATATGGTGATTGGCGTAGTGCACCAGACCGGCACGAGCCGCATGATCGTACCCGCCCGCGAAGTCGCCTCGGCTCGCAAGGGCCATGTAGCTTGTCGGCACGGGGATGTTGGCGTACCAGCTGAGATCGTTGGGGGCATAGCTGCCGTCGGGGACGAACTGCCGCGGCATCTCCTCAGGAGGGACGCCGGATTTGGCGCGCTCCCCGTAGTCCACACCGTAGTACGTGCCTTCACAAAGCGGGAACCGGCTGATTGCGCGTTTTGCGTGGTCAGCGACGTACCGTACGTCCGGTGGAAAGAAGGACTGGTAATGCTCATGCACATGCACGGCTACATTGGCCCACCACAAAAATGTCTGCCGCATCGGGGTGCGATTATAAAGGCGTGCTTTGAGCTCCAGGTAGCTTCTACCGGGATGGAGGCAGACGCCGTGCATGCCCTTCAAGCCGCTCATTCGATCGATATCGCTGCACCAAACCGTGACACTACCGTCGTCGTGGCGTTCCATCTCAACATCCACGGGCATAAAGGTCGCGGGCCGGTGATGCTGCGGCCAGTTGAACTCAACGCCGCCCGAAGCCCAGGGGCCCGCCAGCCCTACCAGAGCAGGTTTGATGACGTTCTGCCGATAAAAAAAATCGTAGCCGTTTGTCTTGTCGAGGCCAACATGGATCCGGCCGCCGATCTCTGGAAGGATCATCAGCCGGATGGAATCGTTCTCAATATGGATCGCCTGCCATTCATGGTCCTCAGGCTCAACAGAGATATGGTCGATCACTGGAAGCGGATAAACCCGCCCGCTGCTGCCTTGGTAAACGCGCTTCTCCAAAAACAGCGGGTTCACGTCCGGTCTTCCCGGGAGATATGTGCGCATCCGAACCGGCTGCATCCAGGCTTTTACAACAAGCTGGCGCTGCTCTGCCGGGGCGTCCGGCAGCTGTAGCTTTGCCTCCGTGACCGGCGTGCTCGTGTTTGGATCTGACATGCAGTGTCGTTCCTCTAGCTTCGCCGTGCCCCTGTCCGGCGTTGAGATCGTTGATTACTTCGAGCTAACTCTTAGGTTGTCGAACTGCGCTCTGTTCCAGCCTGTGCCAATCGCGAACATACCATGTTTATGGCTTTCATCTTGTGTCGAAATCAGCGGCTTCCCGTTGGCGGTTGCTGTGATTGTTGCACCCGAGAACAGAAGCTCCACGTGCTGCCATTCATTTGGAGCGCCCGCAATTTTGCCCGCTCCAAGCGTGACTGTAGGTTTCTTGTAAGTGGCCGAGGCTAGCTCCCAGCGCCCGTCAGAGAAGAGACTGAGAACATATCCACTGGGCCATGCTGCCTTATCATTTTTGAATACATCTGCGGAGTCGATGCGGCCCATCAGCGTTATCGCTCCGTCATCGATGATCTTGGCGTCCACCGACGCACGGTAATCCTGCCATCCATCGTCGCCGGCAAGAGTAAAGGGATCAGGCAGCGGCGACCACGGGATCGGCTTCTGGGTAATCACCTGCTCAAGGCACTTGCCCGCGCGGCCGCTGCAAGGGTGCACTTCAAAGGCGCCATCCTGGTCGGACAGGTACTTCGGGGCTCGCGCTGTTGCGGTGCGCTCGAAATCTTCGCTGTACGGCATCGGGAAACCCGCCTTTGCCGGCGGTTGAGCCGTTCCCCTCGATTGACCTGTTGTGGTTGTAAGCGAATAGATCGCATCAGGTTCAAATTTGTAATCAAAGCTGCCGTTCATGACGGGTACGTCCGCGACATGCTCGAAGCTCTTCGCGGCATTGGTCTGCCAAATGTGCACAGTGCCTGTCGCCAATCCACCCTTTATTTCGAAGCGAAGAAGCTGCGGTTCGGTCGCGTCCACGGTCTCGAGGATCGTGCTCCAGTTCTTCTTGTCGGGGGACTTCAGTGTCACAAACGTTCCTTTACCGGGCAGCGGGCCGGACGAGGAGTCGAGATATTGCCAGCCCGGTTGAGCGAACTGGGTTGTGTGCGCCGTAACCCAGATCGTGGACTGCACATCGTAGTAGCCCGACCACGGAGTATTCGCATACATGAGGCCGGAGTTAGGCGCGGCGAGATTGTCGTAGTACGACGTGATCGGGCTCCAGATTTCGGTCTTGGTCATCGCCCCTTCGATGTAATTGCGGTTATAGACCGTCGCAAGAATGCGGCCTCCGGGGCTCCACGACCGCTGAAGTATAGGGCCGCCACCGGAGTTTGGCTGATCTTCGCTCGACCAGAGGGGCTTACCCGATTGCCGCGCTGCCTCTGTGGTCGTCAGCTTTCCATTCTCCTGCGGATAGTGCGCTCCGATCACTGCGACCGCGGCATTTAGTTCAGCGTCCTTCTGCATTGCTTCTGCAATCTGCCACTGTTCTCCGTTCTTCGTCTCGTATTGGTCGCAGCATACTATCTTGGTCGTAAGGTGAGCCGCGTCCAGGGCACGGCGAAGTTCCTTCACATAGGAGGCGTCGTATCTCCGCTCATTCCAGATTCCGGTGTACGCGATATCCAAACCGTACTTTTTCTTCGCTGCAACGATGAAGTCAGCCATGTATCGGGCCATGTCCGGCGAGTAAAGCTTACCGTTCCCAACCCAGCCGGGCGCGCCCCACGGCAGTGTGTCGAGGATGATCTTCGGGTTGCGTTTTCTGGCTTCGACCATCAGCCACCACTCGTAGCCGCGGGTGTAATCATGGTCGGTCCGGGACCGCATATGGCTTGGCTCGGACCCGTCCGTCGAGTTCACGTCTCCGCCTACTTCAACCTTAAGGTGCTGCAGTGAGGCGCCGTAGTTTGGCTTGAACAGGTAGTCCAAGATTTGACTGCGCTGAGGCTCCGGATAATCCACAAGCAGACGGGACGACGCGCCTGCGCTCAAAGCACCGATGCCCTCGAAGGTTCGGCCCTTACTCGTCCCATCTAGAACGATGATCTGCTGCGACCACACCAAGGTTGATTGACTCAGGGCGGCAGCAAGACAGGTCAAGACAGCAGCCGCGAACGTGTTTGTACCGGTCTTCATGAAGTGCCCTTCCTAAACCCAAGAAAAGGTAGGGCCGGGGACCAAGCCCCGGCCCGGGAGACTAGAAGATGAACTTCATCGCAAATTGAACGAAACGTGCATCCGGGCTGTTGCTCTGCAAGGATCGGGAGGAACTGATGATGCCGCCATTGCTGCCGATGCCGCCGTTCGGTGTACCGTAAGCCGGCGTGTTCAATACATTGAAGAGATCGGCACGGAACTGGATCGTCGTCTCGCGATAGATCGGAAAGAGCTTGAAGATGGACATGTCGATGCGCTCGTAGCCCGGGCCATAGGCCTGGTTTCTTCTCCCACCCAGGTACGAGAGCGCGGCAAGCCCGGTGATCTGCTCGTTCCCGGTGATGAGACTTCCATTGGGCGGATTGGCGAAGGCACAGGGGTTATACCAGTTTGCAACCGTGCGCACCTTGGTTGGACAAGCGATGCCGGGATTGCTCGGATCGGGAGTGCCGCCCGCTTTGAATGGGTCCCTTACCAGGAGCGCATGAGAACCAGCACCGTTTACGGCAGCGTTGTTTCCGTTGACGGTAAAGGGCTGCCCCGTCTGTGCGCGGAAGACCAGAGTGCTCGACCATCCGCCCGCCAGATAATTGAGCGCGGAGTTGCTGTTCAGATATGCCTTGCCATGGCCGAACGGCAGCTCATAAGTCCCGTTGAACGTGACTCGATGCCTTGTGTCCCAGGGTGAATTGCTGTAATCCGCGCCGATCCCCACCAGGTTCGGATTGCGGAAGCCAGCATCGCCGTTGCTCCCAAGCTGGGTCACCGCGTCGTCCAGCGAATGCGCGTACGTGTAGGTTGCCAGAAAGTTCAGGCCATGTGAGAAGCGCTTGTCGACTTTCGTCTGCAGCGAGTTGTAGTTGCTCGATCCTTCGTACACGGTGTACTCAACGCCGTTCAGAAGAGGGAACGGTCGCACCGTATTCGAACTGATGCTCGGCGAGATCAGCGCCTCGGGTCCGTTGCGATCGTAAGCCGTGGCAAGGTGCCGCGACAACGAGCCGACATAACTTGCCGTCGCGACCAGATCGCCCGAAAAGGCATACTCAGTCGATAGATTGAACTGCTCACTGTACGCAGTCTTCTGGTGCTGCTGTGTACCCACCAGTGACGGACTCTGCACGGCGTTCACCAGCCCCGCGGCGATCTGGTTGCTAAAGCCCGTCTCGAGCGTCAGGCCATTGGTTGGGCAATCGTTTGGCGTGCAGTTGCCGCTGTTGAAATTAGATGAGAACTGAAAGGGATAGTTGAAGCCCAGGTTTGGCGATCCGCCCTGGCTTTCGAGTCCACCGAAGAAGATGCCAAACCCCGCGCGCGCCACGAGTCGATCGCTCACCTTGTACGCCAGGCCCACCCTGGGAGCGAAATTGAGGTGCTGCGCATCTACCAGCGAATCATTATCGGTATATTGCAGGGCGACGTTGCTGCTCGATAAGAGGTTGAGGAACGTATCGGGAAACTGGATGCTCCGGTCCGCGTTCGGCAGGATGAACGTTCCACTGCCTGTACCAGGCCCCGTTGGTCCGGTCACGTCAAAGCGGGCCTGTCGCTGATGGCGCTCAAAGATCGGCTGCTGATATTCGTAGCGCACTCCAAGGTTAAGGGTCAGAGCGGGCGATACCTTCCAGTCATCCTGGAAATAGCCGGCGCGCGCCCAGCGTACCTGGTCGACTCCAGCAAAGTTGGAGATGCCAGCGGAGTCGATCTGGTCTGTCAGGAAGTCCGCAACGCCGCTGCCGGTGAAGCTGGTGCCGGGCTGGCTGGTAAATTTACCGCTGAACGAGTAGGAACCCCGCGAGTTGATGGGCGCAAGAGTGTAGAACCGGAGATGCTGAAAGTTCACGCCGCCTTTCAGCGTGTGATTGCCTACGACTTTGGTGAGGTTGTCGAGAATCTGAAACACGTTTTCGTACTCGTTTGCCGCGTAGAACTCCGGGCCGCCGAAGTTCTGGATGCCGCTGATGCTGGTGAAGGGCAGGCCGCCATTGAGCGGCGCGAACGGAATGCCGCCAAGACCCACGGCGGCTGCACTGTCTGTGTTTGCGCCTTCCTGCAGGTCGGAGAAGTGGCCGTAATTGTAGCCGAACCGGAATTCATTGATGAGTGTGTCGGAGAAGCTGTGTGTCTCGCTCATGGCGAAGTTCTGACCCAGGTTCTTCGTCGTTCCCGTGCTTCCATAGCTGCCCCCGTCGAGGATCGGACCGAGCGGCCCAGGGTACTTTGCCGGCTCGTTCAAGTAGCTGAAGCGGGCGAAGGTCTGGTCGCGCTGGCGAATGTTCCAATCTGCACGGACATCAAACTGAAAGGTGTTGTCGACGACGTTCCTGAGAACGTTCAGGTTGTTGTAGGTCTTCCCTGCGTTCGCGTTCGGCAGAGGGTAGAGGTTCAGCAGATTCTGCGCGACGGCGCTGATCTGATCCGGGCAAAGCACGTTCTGCTGACCATTGCACGCCTGCAGGGTCGCGCCGCCTGAGCCCGGTTCATACAACGTTACCGGGGCTTGACCCGTAAGCGCGGGGTTCAGCAGCTCAGTGAAGTTACCCTGTCGCATCAGCGGAGTAGGAACACTGTACGTGTTCTGTTGACCAAAGATGATGCGGTTTGCTTCGACGTCCCCGAACAGGAAGACCTTGTCCTTGAGTACAGGAAAGCCAAGTGTTGCCCCAAACTGGTTTTGCCGGTACTTCGGCACTGCTGGCGCGAAGTAGTCGCGGGCGTCAAGCACGTCGTTGCGGAAGTACTCCCAAAGGTCGCCGTGGATCTTGTTGGTGCCGGACTTGATGCTGGCGTTTACGACTGCCCCGGCGGAGTGGCCGAACTCTGCGCTGTAGGCACCTGTCTGCACCTTGAACTCGGCGAGCGCATCCGGTGGCGGCCGCACCACGAAACTGGCCCCGTTCAGGAAGTCGACGACGTTGGTGTTGTTGTCCACGCCGTCAAGAATGAAGTTGTTCTGCTCGGCGCGCTGGCCATTCGCATTGAAGTCGCCCTTGCCCTGGCCACGCGCTCCGTTTGAGCCATCAACCCCAGCCGTAAGCTGCGCGATGAAGACCCAGTTCCGTCCGTTCAATGGCGTGGCGTCGATAGTTTTGGCCTCGATGACCTGGCCGGTAGAACTGTCTTGGGTCTGCAGCAGCGGGGGCGCGTCGGTAACCTGCACGGTCTCGTTGACCGATCCAACCGCCAGCTTTACGTTGACTTCCAGTCGCTGCTGGATGTCTACGCGAACGTTCTCCTGGTTCGTTGTCTGAAAACCGGGTGCCGTGGCACTCAGGGAGTACAGGCCGATCTTGATCGGGGAGAAGACGTAAACGCCAGAAGAGTCGGTCTTGCGGGTTAGTGCCAGACCGTTGTCCGTGCTAGTCAGGGTGACGGTAGCGTTCGGGATGATTGCTCCACCCTCGTCCTGCACGGTTCCAGTGATCGCGCCCTGGTCCGTCTGCGCCCGCAAGGACAAGTCCGCACCAGCAGAGAACAGGAAGACGAGCAGGTGCAGGCTCAAGAAGAGCCCACGGCGAGCAGACCAGTGTCTTGTCCGCCTCGGACCCACATCAGTGGTCGGAGCGAGCTTGCGGTTCATGCGGCATTTGCACACTTCATCCTCGTAGAACGCCATATCTTCTTCCCTTAGGTTGCTGATTGTCGAAGTCTCGTCGTTCCTGGCCTGCAATGCTCAAGCTACGTGTACGTGCCCGGTTTCTGATTGGACGAACTTTAGTGATGGCACTGGGCAGATGTCAAGAGAAAAGATGAGGGGCTGATTCAGGGCACTCGAACGGACAAGTCATGGTTCCTACCGACCGGGGAGCTCGGCGTGTTCGTAAACGAAGAAACACGGTCCTGAGAGGCTGCTCACACGGGAGTTTATGGGAAGATCGCCGAAGACGTCTCTGAACCTGCGCGAAGCCAGAGCGGCGGCTTGTATCCTTGCTCCATGCACGAGTCGATAAAACTGGCGGGTATACGCGAGATTGCGAAAGCACTCTCGATCTCCAACGGAACAGTTGATCGTGCACTGCATGGCCGCGAAGGGGTGAGCGCAAAGACCGCTGCTCGCGTGCACAAGATGGCTGAGGAACTCGGATATCGGCCAAATCTGGCGGCGCGTGCGCTGAAGTTGAACCGCCGCATTCGCGTTGGCGTGCAACTCCCGAAGGAAATCGCCTCCTTCTTCAACCCGCTCCGCGCGGCGATCCGGGCCGCGGCAGCCTCTACCCGTCCGCTGTCTGTTGCGCTCGAATTCGACGAGTATCCTCGACTCGGTCACGGAGACGCCGAGTTGCTGAAGCGCGTCTTGGGTATGCCGGGCGGCCAAAGATACGACGCCTTGATCGTCACCCCCGGCAATCCGGCGCGGGTGGACTCTCTGCTTACAGCGATTGCCCGTTCGGGCACCGCTGTTGTCTGCGTGGCCAGCGACGCGCCTCGCAGCGAGCGCCTGGCTTCTGTCACGGTGGACGCCTATACCAGCGGCTCCATCGCGGCTGAGCTGCTGGCGAGAACGCTGCCGGACGGAGGTTCCGTCGCGACCATAACCGGTGATCTCTCAACCCTCGACCACGCGGACAAGCTGCGTGGTTTTGCCGCAACCTTGGCGACACTTGCGCCGCGCCTGACGCTGCTTACCGCAATCGAATCCCACGACCGCGCGGAGGAGGCATACCGCCAAACCGTGGCGCTGATCAAACGCAGGCCCCGCCCGGTGGGACTGTACCTCAGCACCGCCAACAGCGTTCCCGTTCTCGTGGCGTTGCGCGAACATCGGATGACCGGCAGGATACAGATCGTCACGACCGACCTTTTCCCCGGATTGCTCCCGTTTATTGAGACCGGAGACGTCCTCGCTACGCTCTTTCAGCGTCCGCAGGCGCAAGCGAAGATAGCCATGGAGACGATTACGGCCTATCTGCTCGAAGGCAGTCTGCTTAAGCCGGTCATACGGCTCGCACCTCACATCATCCTGCGCAGCAACCTGCCGCTCTTTCTCGACCAGGTGGCGGAGTCGAACTTTCCCGGCGAGGGCGGTCTGTAATCCGGATCCTGGATGTTCGCAGACGCCGAAGGTGCAAGGCGAGTGTGACTTTCCTGACAGGATAGGAAATTTTGCGTTCCTCGAACAACACGTGTCCGGCGGCTCGGACGCAGGGCGCGACAACTCAAGTGAACCGTAAGTTGCTTCCATTATCTGAATCGATTTCAGAGCGAATTGCGTAAGGATAACAGCGGCGATGACAGCCTTGAAGCGGGCCGCCTAGTATCAAGGGGCGGTTTACTTCTTCCTATATCGGGACGCTTTGCCCAATCCTCTACCGACAAGTGCATCCAGCGGTGCGAAGCCGAGCCGCAACTTTGGCTCCGAAGTATTGGCCACCCTTCGTCTGGGCGCCCCGCTTGCGCTGGGCGAGCTTGGGTGGATGTCGACCTACATTGTTGATGCCCTAATGATAGGGCGGCTGGCCAACTCGCCGCTGGCCATCTCTGCATCTTCCCTGGGTAACACCATCTTCTACGCCATCGTTTTCTTTGCGATCTACCTGCTCAACGGAATGGAGACGTTGATCGCGCAGGCATGTGGCCTGGGCGACACCGCGGAGCGTGTACGCCTGCTCGCGCAGTCGTTCTGGATCGTTGCGGTGGGAACGCCTCTGGTGATGCTGCTCACGCTGGCCACCCTTCCCCTTCTTCCGCACCTCGGCACGCCGCCGGAGATCGTCGCCGAGACGGCCCGCTACCTGAAGCCGCTGGTCTGGTCCACTGCTCCTCTGATGGCCTATATGGCCCTGCGGCGGTATCTGCAATCGATCGGCAAAGTCGCTCTTGTCACTGTCTCGCTGCTTACAGCCTCTGTCGTGAACTGGCTGGGCGATTGGACCTTTCTTTTTGGTCATTTGGGATTCAAGCCGATGGGCATAGCCGGCTCGGCGTGGGGAACTTGCGTGGTGCGCTGCTGGATGTTCGCTTTGCTGCTACTGGGCACCTATCTGGCAATGCGGACGCAGGGCGAGCGAATGACTCTAACGATGCTGCGCCCGGACGCTTCTCGTCTGAAATTGCTTCTTGGCATAGGCTGGCCGAGCGGCCTTGAGTACTTCACTGAGCTTGGCGTATCCACATACATGTCCATCCTTTGCGCGCGCCTGGGAACAATCCTGCTTGCGGCGCACCAGGTTGTGCTGGACTTGAACGCCTTTGTCTACCAGGTACCAGTTGGCCTTTCGTACGCCACCATCACGCGCGTTGGTCAAAGCGCCGGACGCAACAGTCTGCCGGAGGTGCAGCGGGCGGCGCGGGCCAGCCTTCTGCTCGGGCTAAGCTTTATGGCTGTCGCAGCCACAGTCTTCGCCGCGTTCTCGCATACCTGGGCATCGATGTATACCAACAGTGCGGCGGTGGTTGCCGCGGCCGGCCCCATCTTTACCATCTGCGCATTCGGGCTTCTTGGCGATACGACCTTCGTCATGCTTGCCTCTGCTCTCACTGGTATTGGCGACACCCGCACTCCTCTCGTCGTGAGCCTCATCTGGAACTGGGCCATCGGCATGCCTTTGTCCTTCGCTCTTGGATTCCACTATGGAATGGCGCTGAAAGGTCTTTGGATAGGTCGTGCCGTCTCCTCGGTGGGCGCGGCGGTCACGATGACGATTCTCTGGCGATCCAAGGTGAGGGCCGAACAGACATCGTCCAGGCCGATGCGCCTCAACCTTCTTGAACGCCTCTCTTCAGTTGAATCTCGCTGAACACTTCCCTTCTCATCCACTTCTCAAAGGTGAAACTCATGCTTCCAGTAACCCGCAACGTCCTGTTTCTGCTCTTCCTGTTTGGTGCCGGCATGGGTGCGGGCGCTCAATCGAGCCTTGGCTCCTTGCGCGGGACAGTCACCGATCCAAGTGGTGCCGTTGTGCCGGGAACGAAGGTAAGCCTGACCCGTGCCGAGAGCAACACGCTCCGCACCACCGTGACCGATCCGGCAGGCGATTACGCGCTGGTCAATCTTGAGCCCGGCACCTACAGGCTTCTGGCGGAAAGACCGGGCTTTCAGCCTCAACTAACCGATCGGCTTAGCCTCCAGCCTCGGCAACAGCTTCGCCTCGACGTCAAACTCAACGTAGGTGGCAACGATGCAATCACAGTTGACGCAGCCAACGCGGGTACGATCAACACCTCAGACGCCTCCGTCTCCGCAGCGCTGACTCCTGAGGCGGTGCTCGATCTTCCCGCAAACTATCGCGGCGCAGGATCGACCTCGCCGCTGAACGTCATTCAGACCCTGCCGGGTGTTCAGCCTGACTCCGGATCATACCCGCCTCAGCCGTCCGCATCCCCAAACCCAGCCATCAAGTTTTCCATTCAGGGAGGACTGCCTTCGCAGTCGGAGACAACGGTGGACGGCATCTCCGCGCAGAACCAGACCTCCAACAACATTCTCGGCGACGCCTTTCCCTCGGCGGAAGCGATCAGCGAAATCCGTATAGACGGCGTGAACAACAATGCGGAGTATGGACAGCCCGGCGAGATCACCACAGTCACAAAGAGCGGTTCAAACGCTCTTCACGGTACCGTCTACGGCTACTTCCAAAACTCGGGCTTCGACGCCACGCCCTACGGAACGAATCGGGCCAATAAGCCGAAGAAGGTGGCCAATGATTTCGGAGGTTCCATCGCGGGGCCGCTCGTTCTGCCGCATCTTTACAGCGGAAGAGACAAGACCTTCTTCTTTGCAGACTATGAAGGATTGCGCTATGCCACGTCCCGCGTTGTCCAGTATCTGGTGCCGACGGCGCTGATGAAGTCCGGTGACTTCTCACAGGAGACAGCAGCGTTGAACAATCCGTTTACCGGCGCACCGTACCCCCTGCAAAAGCTTACGCCGAACTCCAGTTCCGCCGCGCTGCTGCCGCTCTTCCCGGATGCGAACCTCCACGTCGGCCAGTCCGTAGCTTCGGTGCTTGCAGATCCAGCGACGCCCTATAACTATCTTTCGACCAAGCGTAACGACATCGACTCCGACCAGTACGATCTGCGCGTTGATCAGAACGTGGGCCAGCGGGCGACACTGTTCGCGCGCTACACGAACAAGACCATCGACCAGGTGCTTCCGGCGGACCTTGCGCTTCCCAACGGAAGTGCCTTTGCGACCTACCGCATCTTTGCCGCTTCCCTGAACTATTTGCTCACGCCTCACCTCGCCAACGAGTTCAGGTTCGGTTTCACGCTCGAAGAGGATGGCTCAACCAATCCCTTTAATGGACCGGCTTTCACGAGTGCCGCAAACTTCCAGGGCCTGCCCGGATTCTCGTTCAATGGTGTGCCGCACTTGGGCTTTCAGTTCCTGACAAGCGGAGGCTCGCGGCTCAACTCCTCCGAGAAGTCACGGCTCTTTCAGTACGTAGACAATCTCACGTGGCAGCGCGGCAAACACACAGCGCGGTTCGGTGTGGACGTCCGCCAGCTTGCGGCCTTCACGCCGCTCTCGTTTTCGTCCTCGGACAACTACGGCAACTTCTATTTCACACAAGGCACCTCGTATACGGGCAATGAGTTCGCCGACTTTCTCGCAGGGGTTCCTTATCTCACGCAGGTCGCAAACGTGCAGAACGACAACAACGGCAAAACGACCGCCTATGCGATCTACGCGGAAGATACTTGGAAGGCCACACCCCGGCTGAATGTCACCTTCGGACTTCGCTATGAGCTGCACCCGGCGTTTTCGTCCACGAATGGCGAAATCGGCAACTTCGATCCTTCAGTCGCGAAGTCAGGACGGTTGATCTACCCGGATGGTCATGCGGACCTACTCAGTGTTCCGGAACTCGCCAGCTTCAATGCGTGTTCGACAGCAGGAGTAACAAACCCATATGCGACGGACGCGGCGGCCAACGGCGCACCCTGCACGCCTGTGCTGTCCAACTCTCAGGCCGGACTGCCGGGTGGCCTGCGTACCACGCCCAAGCTGCGCTTCGAGCCGCGCCTCGGCTTCGCATTTCGTCCCTTCGGCGACGACAAGACCGCCATCCGCGGTGGCGTAGGCTACTTCAACATCACCACCTCCGGAGCGCTGTTCTATGCGCTTACCGGAACTCTGCAATCGAACCTGGCAAGCTACTACAACTCGCTGTCCCCGGCTGGGCCGGCCTTCAGCTTTCCGAATATAGGCAACTATGCCGCACTGGCTACTCCCGCGCTTGCAACCGGTGTCTTCTACTCCGCGGTCGATGTAAAGTGGCACGACCCTTACTCACTCCAGACGAACCTTTCCATCGACCGCGACCTGGGCAAAGGCTTCGGACTTCGTGCCTCCTACGTGGGACTACAGACTTGGCATCTCGTATGGCAGCCCGAACTTAACATGTTGCCCTACAGCACCACCACAGTGGCCGCGGCACAGCCCCGCTCGGCGTTTCCTTTCCCGAACTTCGCGGCGATCTACAATCGAGCGACCTCTGCGACCGCCAACTACCACTCGGGTCAGCTTGAAGTCTCCCGCCACTTCAACCGAGGCTTCTCGTTCGAGTCCGCATACACGTTTGCGAAGAATCTTGCCGACAATCAAGGGACATATGGCGCTGCAGGCGCTGCACAGAGCTTCGTTGACGAACAAGGCGGCTATGACGCGACCTACAGCTATGACCAGCATGTGGACTACGGCAACGTGGTTGGAACGCGGCGCCATCGCTGGTCCACAAACGCGGTGTACGAACTGCCCCTTGGCCGCGGACATCGCATCGGCGGCGACGCCGGGCGAATGGCTGATCTTGCCATTGGCGGTTGGCAGGTCTCCGGTATCTTCGTCGCACAGAGTGGACCTCTTCTCACGGCGTACATTCCCTCCGGCAACACGGACCCTTCAGGAACAGGATCGGGAACGCTCTATTACCGTCAGCAGCGGCCCGACCGCGTCGCCAACGGCAACACCTCAGCCCGGAGTCGCTCTGCCTTCTTCAACAAGAACGCATTTGCCTGTCCTGGAGGCGTTGGACTTGGGGGAACGACCGGATACGCATCGCTGTTGAACGGGAACTGTTCGGTTGGGGGCTACGATTACAGCAATCCGAACGGCCCCGTAGCCGTCGCGCCAATCGGGCGCTTCGGCACAGAGTCGATCGGCGACTTGACGGGCCCGCGCCTGATCACGCTCTCGACCGGCCTCAGCAAGGCGTTCGCGCTGACCGAACGCGTCCGTCTGCGCGCGGAGGGAAGCTTTACGAATGTCCTCAATCACACCAACCTCGCCGATCCCGTGCTGGATGTAACGAGCCCAAGCTTTGGCGTGATTACACAGGCGCGAGGGTCCGACTTCAGCGGCAGTCGCACGGGTCAACTCGCGCTGCGGCTCGAGTTCTGAAGACGAAGGTGTTGGGCACCTCATGTCTCAGTCGACGGCAGAGCGTGCGGCTCATACCTTCGCACAGCAATCGATCTAAGCGTTACGATCGATGCTGATGAGGAAAGCATGAACCGTCAGCATCGGACCCTTCGCGCGGGGGTGGTTGGGCTTGGTCTTGAGGCCTATTGGAGTCAGTTCGCAGGCTTGAGAGAGCGGCTTCTGAGCTACCTTGACGAACTCGCCAGGGACGTCGGAGCACCATCGCGACACATCGTCAACTTGGGGTTACTTGATTCCCCGGAAGCTGCAGTCGAGGCCTCGCACCGATGCCGCCGTGAAGACATTGACATTCTGCTCGTCTACACGACCACCTACAGTCTCTCTTCCACAATCTTGCCGGTCATCAAACGGGCCAAGGTGCCCGTGGTTCTGCTGAACCTGCAGCCGGGGGCGGCAATCGACTACGAGCGCTTCAACGCAGAGACAGATAGAACGGCGATGACGGGCGACTGGCTTGCCTACTGCGGCTCCTGCCCGATCCCGGAGATCGCAAACGTCCTGCGCAGATTGGGTATCCCCTTCCAGCAGGTCACCGGGATGCTGCACGACGATCCACTTTGCCGAGGGGAGTTGGAGGAGTGGCTCTGTGCTGCTGAAGTAGTGCATGCGCTCGCGCACAGCCGTCTTGGTCTGATGGGCCACTATTATGGCGGCATGCTGGACATCGCGACAGACCTCGTCCAGGTTGCCGGCAGGTTCGATCTGCATCTCGAGATCTTCGAAGTGGACGAACTTACCGCCCTTCGACAGAAAGTAAGCACCGCCGCGGTCGATCACAAGCTGGCAGCGTTTCGCGAGTTCTTTGTCGTGGATCAGGCCTGTAGCGATGCTGAACTGGCCCGGGCGGCTCGTACTTCGGTCGCACTGGACACCCTTGTCGAAGACAAGGAACTCGACTTGATGGCCTACTACTACAAGGGAACAGGCGTACCCGCAAACCTCGACACTGTGAGCTCGATCATTCTCGGCACCTCAATGTTGACGGGTAGCGGTGTTCCGGTGGCAGGCGAGTATGAAGTGAAAAACGTAATCGCCATGAAGATACTGTACCTGCTCGGCTGCGGGGGTTCTTTCACGGAGTACTACGCGATGGACTACGAGAGCGATGTGGTTCTCATGGGACATGATGGACCGGGGCACATCGGCATCGCCCAGGACAAGATCACGGTAAGGCCGCTGACCGTATACCATGGCAAGGTCGGAGCAGGGCTCTCAGTTGAGATGTCCGTACGATGCGGGCCCGTCACGCTCCTGTCCGTCGTTGAAGACAGAGCCAACGGCTTCCAGTTGCTGATCGCGCAGGGCGAGAGCGTCCCTGGTCCCATTCTGCAGATCGGCAACACCAACAGTCGCTATCGCTTCCCGCTCGGGGCGCGCGGCTTTGCAGAACTTTGGAACTCGCATGGCCCCGCGCATCACTGTGCGGTCGGAGTGGGGCACAGGGCGACTCAACTGAAGAAAGTTGCGAGTCTCCTGGGGCTGAACGCAGTGCAAATCTGCTAAAGCGCTCCCGCCCAGTCCTCTTGTGCTCTTGCACCGATAAACTTTCGGGAACCCAAACGTCCATTTTAGGGACACGGCCCAATAGACTGTACCGGCGCAATGATCCGCTTGACAAATCTGATACGTATCAGCGGCACAGGCGCGCGCTATCCCGAAGCCGCGTGAAGATGCCGTTGGCCCTCAGGCAGTCATGATCTTGTCCGGCGTTATGGGATACTCTCTGATTCTCTTTCCCGTGGCGTTGTAGATTGCGTTCGCAACTGCGGCTGCCGTGCCCGTAATGCCGATCTCCCCAATGCCCCGCGATCCGATCGGATTGAACTTGACGTCCGGTATGTTGAGGACGGTCACGTCGATCGTTCCTATGTCCGCGTTGACGGGCACATGGTACTCGGCCAGCGACTCATTGACGGCACGTCCATACACAGGGTCGATATGCGCTTCTTCATGCAGCGCAAACGATACGCCCCAGACGATGCCGCCCATCAGTTGGTTCAGCCCCGTCTTATGGTTCAAGAGCGTTCCTATGTCATAGGTACCGACTACCTTGCGCACCTTGACCATGTGCGTGTCTTTGTCCACCGCCACTTCGGCGAAGACCGCTCCCCAGGAGTACGACGTCATGGCGTCGCGCGATTCTCCGGGCTCGGCCGAGCCGTTCGCCTCAACCGGCTTATTGCCGTTACGCGCAATCAAGTCGACGAGGCTATCGCTCTGCGATGGATTGTTCTTATGGAACAGCTTGCCGTCTTTCGCTTCGATGTCCACCGTCTTCAATCCGTGCAGCGGCGAGCCTGCATCGGCAATCGCAAGATCTGCCAGCTTCAGCTTCAACTGCGTGGTCGCGTCCGCGATCGCGGGCAACACGGAAGCCGAAGACTGCGATCCTCCCGAGACAGGTGCCTTCGGCAGAGTTGAATCGCCCAGCTTTACCTCGACCAGAGCTGGGTCGATGCCTAACCCGGCCGCAGCCTGCTGCGCCATGATGGTGTATGTTCCTGTGCCCAGGTCCTGTGTGCCCGATGCAACGAACATCTTTCCGCCCGGCAGCATCCGCACCATAGCCTGTGCCCCGCTCCGGTTGGCCGGATAGGTCGCAGTCGCCATGCCATAGCCGATGCGCTCGTTGCCCTCGGTTACTGTGCCTGGCGTTGACTTGCGCCGGGACCATCCGAACCGCTCCGCCGCCTGGGTGTAGCAGTCGCGAAGATGCTTGTCCGTCCAGGGGCGATCATGGCTCGGATCTTTGTCTGCGTAGTTGACCATGCGCAGTTGAACTGGATCTATCTTGAGCTTCTCAGCAAGCTCGTCCATCGCGATCTCAAGCACCGCCGTGCCTGGCGCCTCACCAGGAGCGCGCATAAACGTCGAAACACCAAGGTTTACATCGACAACTTTCTCTGTGACCGAGTTTGCTTCGCTCATGTACAGGTTCTTCGTGGGCCCGGCGGAGTGCTCCGTGAAATCCTCCATCACCGATGCGTTCATCACCACATCATGCTGCATGGCGAGCAGCTTACCGTCCGCAGCCGCGCCAAGTTTGATCTTGTTTACGGTGGAGGGCCGGCCGCCCACTGGCCCGAACATCTGTTCGCGGTCAAGCACAAGCTTTACCGGTCGATTGGTCACCCTGGCGGCCATCGCACAGAGCGGCACATGCGACCACATAGAACCCTTGGAGCCAAAGCCGCCACCTACAACGGGATCAACGACGTGAACGTAATCCGTGGGTATGTCGAGGGTCTTGGCCAGCGACATTCTTACGCCCGAGATGTACTGGGTGGCGTCATAGACATTTAGTTTTTCACCCTCCCACCACGCAATCGTCGAGTGCGGCTCCATCGGGTTGTGATACTGAATGGGCGTAATGTAGGTCTGTTCGATGGTCACCGACGACTTCGCGAATCCAGCCTGGATGTCGCCACGATGGTTTCCCGGCGGCTCCTTCCCGGGGTTCTTCGGCCAGCGCGCAGCGTCGAGACGCTTCAGGTAGTTCACCTCTGCGGGCTTTGCCTGATACTTGATCTTGAGCAGCTGCGCAGCGGCTCTCGCCTCGTTCAGTGACTTCGCCACAACTACGGCCACAGGCTGTCCGTTGTAGTGCACCTCTTTGTCCTGGAGCAGGCTCAAGTTTCTTCTTGCGGGCGGTTCGGCCGGCCCGGGGTTCAGCTTCGGCGCATTGAACGGTGTGAGGATCGCAATGACGCCGGGCGATAGATCAGCCGCATACCTGTCGATCGATGCAATCGTTCCATTGGGGACAGTAGATTGCACGATATATGCATAGGCAAGATCTGCCTTGGGGAACGGCTGCGAAAACTCCGCTGCGTACTTCGCTTTGCCGGTGACCTTGGCGATGCCCTCGTAGCGGTGACCGAGCTGCTTGATGGCCTTTGGTGATGTATCCGTCGCAATCATGCTTGCGCCCCTTCCGTTATGCCCTGCGAGGCCAATGTCAGCGCTCGCACAACTCCTTGTTTCGCCATCTCGATCTTGAAGGAGTTGTGTTCGTAGCCCTTTGCGCCTCGAAGCAGTATCTCGGCAGACTGCCCGAACGACTCAGGTCCGGCAGTCTTGCCTTCCAATGCTTTCTCCGCCTCCGCAATGCGCCATGGCTTGTGGGCAACTCCACCCAGAGCGAGGCCTGCTGACCGGATCGTCGTCCCATCCATCTCGAGACCCGCTGCTACCGAGATCAGCGCAAAGGCGTAGCTGTTCCGGTCCCGTATCTTCAAATAGCAGGAATTCTTCGCGAACTTCGCGGGCGGAAGTGTGACCGCGACGATCAACTCGTCCGGCTTCAATGTGGTATCGAGAGAAGGATTTGAACCCGGCAGCCGGTGGAACTCCGCGAACGGAATGCTGCGCTTCCCCTTCGCGCCTTCCACCTCAACCGTGGCTTGAAGCGCCGCCATCGCAACGTTCATGTCAGAGGGGTTCGTCGCAATGCAGCTCGCCGGACTTGTCGCGCCTTTGTCAGTCTGCCCTAGGATCGCGTGAATGCGGTTGTATCCATGGATCGCCGCGCAGCCGGATCCAGGCTTACGCTTGTTGCACGCCGGAAAGTTCGTGTCCGTGAAGTAATAGCAGCGCGTACGCTGCAGCAGGTTTCCTCCCGTAGTCGCCATATTTCGCAACTGCGGAGACGCGCCGCTCAGCAGCGCCTGGGACAGCAGCGGATACTGAGCCCGGATCAATGGGTGGTCTGCCAGATCCGAGTTGCGCACCAGTGCTCCGATCCTGACCCCGCCACCTTGCGCCGCGACCACCTGGGTCAAATCGAGATGGTTGATGTCCACCAGCGCCGCCGGGGACTCAACTCCGTACTTCATCAGGTCGACAAGGTTCGTGCCGCCAGCCAGGAACTTCGTTCCTTTGATTGCTCCTGCCTGAATGGCGCTTTCCGTAGCTGTGGCCCGTTGATAGCTGAAGGGTTTCATGCAGACGCTCCTGCCACCGCGCGAACCGCGGCAACGATGTTGGGGTAAGCGCCGCAGCGGCAGATGTTTCCGCTCATTCGCTCCCTGATCTCCTCGTCCGTCATCTCCGGGTGGTCCATCTTTCCAGTACGAAAGCTCACGATCGACAGCGATCCGCGTTTGTGCTCATCAAGCGTGGCCACCGCCGAGCAGATCTGTCCCGGAGTGCAATATCCGCACTGGTAGCCGTCATGCTCGAGAAACGCCGCCTGCATCGGATGCAGTTCACTCACATCTGCCGGGTCAGGCGTCTTGGCCAGGCCTTCGATCGTAGTAATCTCCGCCCCCTCGGCTGCAAAGGCGAGTGTGAGGCACGAGTTGACGCGGCGACCATTCAGCAGCACGGTGCACGCCCCGCATTGGCCGTGGTCGCAGCCCTTCTTCGAGCCGGTGAGGTCCATGTGCTCCCGCAGCGCGTCGAGCAGGGAGGTACGTGTATCGAGCGACAACTCAACCGGTCGCCCGTTCACTTCTAGCGTGATCGGCTGCGTCTTCGACGCCGGACTTTCAGCGCTCGCAGAATGTGGTACCCCCGCCGCGATACCAGCGGAAAGCACACCTGCTGTCTGCATGAATCTGCGCCGGCTTAGTTCGAAGTGGAGGCCGTTCCTCTCAAGTTCCCGTTCTTCAATCTCGCTCTCGTCGTTATCCAGTCCGCCGCACGGGGAGACGCTCATCCTGACCTCACTCAACTATCGCAATTCCGATCAGGTTGGATAGACGACTGGAGTACGCCGAAAGATGCTCTGACAATCCTTGCGACCGAAGTTCGTTATGGAATAATGCAACTTCCGGGGCGCGGCCTGCTGCGGCAAATCTCATTTCTTAAAGGAGACGTGAAAGCGAGTGCAAAGATGCTTCATCCATGTCTTGACCGCGAGCATCGGCGCGGCCATTCTATCGAGTGCACTCGCCGCTCCCGCTCAGAAGACCGAGTTCTGGATGGGAAACGGCGTTGCCGCAGTTAGTTCCTTCATGGCGCATAAGGACAAGATCGACATCATCTCCCCAACCTGGTACCAGATCGATGAGACAGGCCTTGTGACAGGGGAACCGAACGCGGTCGTGCTCAAGGCGGCAAAAGCGGCCCATCTGACCGTCATCCCTTTGTTCGCCATCTTCGATCACGTCAAGATCCATCAACTCGTGAACGACCAGAAGGCACAGGATGAGATGAACAAAGCCTTCCTTCGTGAGTGCAAGGAAAACCGATATGACGGCATCAACTACGACGTGGAAGACGTTATGTGGACCGACCGCGACGCTCTTACCGCGATGGTGAAGAAGACCGCAGACCTGCTTCACTCCGAGCATCTGCAGGTACAGATCGACGTCGTACCCAACGCTCCCGGTCATGCCGGCGAGACCGCATTCGGCAAGTGGATCTTTGAAGAGTGGCGCGGCGGCTATGACCTTAAGGCGCTCGGCGAGATTGTAGATACGCTCTGCCTGATGACCTACGACCAGCACACGCACTGGACTACACCCGGCCCAGTCGGCGGCTGGATCTGGACCAAGGAGAACCTCGACTACGCGCTGAAAGTTGTTCCCCGCGGCAAGCTGTCACTCGGCATTGCGAACTACGGGTACCGTTGGTACACCGGCGACCCCGGTTTGGGCAAGACGGAGAAGAAGCCGAACGAGACCTCCGACTACATCTCCGGCCCGGAGATCGCGGCGCTCCGCGAACGTTTTGCCGCCCAGGTGCAGTGGGACGAAGCTGACCATACGCCCTGGTTCTATTACTATCGCGACCAGATGCGGGAGTGGATCTTCTGGACGGACAGACGCGCGTTCCAAGACAGATATGATCTCGCGCGAACTGAAAAGCTGATCGGCATCTGCTCCTGGGACCTCGGAGATGAAGATCCATCCATCTGGGACGCGATTCCACTCCGCCGATAGAGCGCTTCCACTACTTCTCCAAGCAAGCGCTGGAGCGTCAGGCACCCTTGAGCAAGTCGATGACCGCGCGGATGTCGTGCGCGTCGACCGTATAGTCTCCATCGATTCGCTCCGAGTCGTCAGCGGCCTCACTTACCGTCCGAACACCCTGGCTCTGGACCTTCCGGCGCAAAGATCCATGAAAGTGGGTAGCACCGATCGTGCGGCTTATCCAGGCAGCGTTCTGCATACGCAGTCCGCCGCCCACGGCAACGTCGATTCGTCCATCCGCCTGCGCAACCAGTTTGATCAGCGCATCGGCACCCGCGACAATGTCGCGTTCGCCGCCGGACGTCAGCACGCGGTCGCATCCACTCGCGATCACCTCTTCCAGCGCCTCGCTGACCGACCTGCTTACATCGAACGCCCGATGAAATGTCACCCGCATCGGATTAGCCGCTTCGACGAGCGCACTGGTCGCATCAAGATCCACCCTGCCATCCGGCAAAAGCAAGCCGATCACGACGCCCGACGCTCCAAGTGCTTTTGCATGTCTTACATCTTCGTGCATCAGGTCGACTTCGGCCGGCGAGTACACAAAGTCGCCCCCGCGTGGACGGACAAGGACGTGCACCGGACGCCCGCTCAGCCGCACCGCGGCATCGATCATGCCGTGGCTCGGAGTGAACCCGCCTTCGCTGAGCCCAGAGCAGAGTTCTATCCGGTCGGCCTTGCCCTCTTTGGCCGCAAGGCAGGCCCCGATGGTCTCGGCACAAAGCTCAAAAACTATCTTGCGCATTCAGTTGCTCTTTTACTGAAGCTCACCGGAGACCTTGCCTGAACTATCTGTCCGTACGAAGAGGAAGACAGGTTCGCGAAAGAACCCTAACCGCGGCATTTCCACCCGCGGCCGCAGAACTGGATGACCTAGAACTTGTAGTTGAGCGACAGTTGCAGGCGCCGTTCCTGGTTGCGCACGCTGTTGATCACTCCGAAGTTGCTGTCCTGGATATTGTTGTCCGGGTTGCCGTAGTCGGCAACGTTCAACAGGTTGAAGAAGTCCGCGTGAAATCCGAACGTCTGCTCGTGAAATACGTGGAAGTCCTTGAACAAGGAGGTGTCGAGTTGGTAGAAGCCCGGGGCGCGCTCCGTGCCGTTCGCCGCCGTGCCAAAACTGTAGGTGGAAGGCTGACCGTAGGCACACGCGCCGACCTGAACTCCGGTGGCTGAGGTGCAAGGCGTTGCTGAAGGATCGGTCCCGAACCAATGGTTGATGGTGCGATTGACGATATGCAGATGGTTGTACTGGTTTGCCCTCGCGCCGCCATAGGATCCGGTATTGCCGCCGTTGGCGACGATCGTTACGGGAACTCCACTGAAGGCCTTGAAGGCGTTCGTCAACGACCAGCCGCCGAGTAGCTCCTGCAAAAGGAGATTCGAGCTTGCACCGAACTGACGACCGCGTCCAAAAGGCAAGGCATAGACGATGACCGCGTTGAACTGGTTGCGAACGTCGTCCCCGGACGGACCATAGTCGGCCTTGCTGTTGTAGTAGTCCTGGAAGGTCTGGTCGCCGCCAGCCTGGGCGATGTTGGGGGCGCCGTAGTTTCCTGCAGCGTTTGTGATCGACTTCGCAAAGGTGTAGTTCAAGTTGTATTCGAGGCCATGCGCCTCACGCTGCCTCAACGTCACCTGAAGGGCGTTGTAGTTCGAGGCAGCGCGCGATTCAGTGATCAGTACGGACCCGCCCGCGCCGGCGAGGTTGTAGTACGGCGTTAGGTCATACGCTGGCAAGGTGGCGTTCGGGTCCGCCGCCAGTATCCGGTTTACGTCCTGAGCCTGGGCCTGTGTGAACTGATTGACGTTCCCGTAATCCATCAGATGGCGCCCGACCTGTCCGACGTAACCCACCGAAAGCGCTGTTGCCGTATTCAGTGCCGTCTCGACCGTCAGATTGTACTGCTGAAGGTAAGCAGGCTGGATGTTCTGCGGCCACGCGCTGTAGTTCGAACCATTCGCGGAGAAAGCGCTCGAGTTTACCGTGAACCCGCCCGCCGCGCTCAGAGGCGTACCGACCGCGCCGTCTGAAGGAAGGATCGCCTTCAGCGAAAAGGTTGAGACCAGGGGAGGATTATCTGTGAGGCGCTGGTTCGCCGCATTGCCTTCGAAGAAGCTCGTCGCGCCGTAACCGCCGCGCACCGAGATGTTCGATGCGGCCTGGTAGGCGAACCCGACGCGGGGCATAATCTGCTTGTAATTGGCGTTGTAGCATGCCGTCGTCGGGCAGACGATGGAGCCTGCCGGCGCTCCCGCAGGAACCGCCTTCGCGTACTCCAGCGTTCCGCCATTCAGCGGAATGATGTTGGCGTTCTTGTTGTTCGCCTCGACCATAGGCTGGTCGTACTCATACCGGATGCCGAGATTAAGCGTCAGCCTGGGAAGAACCTTCCAGTCGTCCTGGAAGTACCCGGCTACGCGCCACTGCCGATTGCCGAACTCGCCGCCGTTCTGCAGCCCGTCACTGTCCGAGGCGTCCAGAACGAAGTCTGCCGCGCCGACCAATGGATTGGACGAATCGGGGTTCTGGGTGAAGTTTCCGTTGTAGTGGAAGAAGCCAAGCGCTCCGGCATTTTGACTCTGTGTGTAGTTTTGCTGATACCGGACAGCCTGCACGCCAATGGTGAAGAGGTGCTTGCCGCGCTGCAGAGTAAGGTTGTCGTTATAGCCGAAGGTGTTATCGATCAGCAGTTGCGGGGCCGCTCGATTACCGATCGTCTGCGCTCCGTTGATGTTCATCTCGGAGAACCCAACATACCGTTGCACACCAAACGGAATTCCTACCTGCTGGTCGCCGGTTACACCGAAGCTGCCAAAGCGATCGATGGGAACGCCGCTGTTCCAGTTTGTCCGGGTGAACCCCGCATTGAACTGGTTCACGATCGCTGAGGAGAATGTATGCACCCAGCTCGCGCCAAACAGCGTCGTGGGGTAGCTGTTGATGGCCGGGAATCCGATCGGAAAGATCGTATTGCTGCCATCATGAGCGCGTGACTGGGCGTAAAAGCCGGATACGCGGTCCTTGGTGTCGGGGACCCAATCAACCTTCGCGTCGAACTGGTTGTTCACATGCGACCCCCGCTCCGTACCATTGAAGCGCGGGATGTACGTCTCCGGGTCGGGCGCGGCATTTGGGGTGGGATAGTAGTTCGGGTGGGCCGCCAGGAACTTGGCCACCGGGTTATAAACAGGTATCTGGTTGTTCACAAAGATGGGGTACGTGTTCGTGGCTGGATCATAGGCTTGCGTGTTGTAGAGCTGATAAGGAATTGCGGAAAAGTCGCCGTTCAGCATCGCGGTGGTCAGCACCTGGTAGGAGGCCTGGTTGCTTCCAGGTAAACGGAGTCCCTCGTAATCCGCGAAGAAAAACAGCTTGTCGCGGCCGTTGTACAGGTGTGGGATCCGCACCGGGCCTCCAATCGTCCCGCCGAAGATCGTCTGGGTGTAGCGGCTTCTGTCCTGCCCGCGATACTTGTTGCTCCAGCTATTGGCATTCAGCTTGTCGTTCTGCAGAAAGACGAAGCCGCTCCCATGTAAGGAGTTTGTGCCGCTCTTAAGCACCGCGACGATGTCGCCGCCATTTACGTTGCCATAGATCGCCGGGGCATTGCCTGAGATCACCTTAATCTCCTGGAGCGCGTCCGGCGAGGGATTATAGGAGATCTGGTTGTTCTGCGGCTCGTTGATGTCGACTCCGTCAAGCGTGTAGTAGTTCGCCTGTCCCCGGTTCCCGTTCACAGAGATCAGGTTGTTGCTCGTCGTACTGCGCTCGGTCGCGTTGGTTCCGGTCATGCCGCTCGGATCGGTCTGAACGACACCCGGCGTAAACAGAGACACCGACTGGAAGTTACGGCCTTCGAGCGGGAAGGTCTGAATCTCGTTCTCCGAGATCGTTGTTGCCACTACGCCGTCTGAAGTGTTCAGGATTGGGGCCGAGTCGGTTACCTCGACCGAAGCCCCGGCAGCCCCCACAGAGAGCATCGTGTTCACCTTAATGGTCTCGTTCACCTGGAGTGGAAAGGCAGAAGTCATCTTCTCGGCAAAACCCGGCGCCGATGTGGTCAGCTTGTACTGCCCGATGGGTAGAAATCGGACGGTATAGACCCCTTCTTTGTTCGTTTGCACGGGAGTGCTGACGCCGGTCTCGACGTTCGTTACCGTAACCGTCGCATTCGGAATCGCTGCGCCGCTCGCGTCGGTGACCTGCCCGGTGACCGCGCCAGTCGTCGTCTGGGCTCCGCCAGCAGTGGTAAACAGACAGCACGCGGCAAGCAGAAGAAGACGGAAAGAAAGAGCGAGGCGATGCGGCTTGATCGTCATAGAGCGAAAGACTCCTTGTGGTTCTCCACCACGTCGCACACTGGACGTACTCGCTGGGTACGGGCACCACGGCGATTGCATTGTTAAGTCCAGGTGAAACTGCTGTTGATTGTCGAGAATAGGAAGTGAAGCAAAAGATGTCAATCAAATAATCAAAGAAATGATCGAAAGTCACTTGAACCTTCAGCGGTGTGAAGATTCCCTGCTTCGCCACCACTTCACTGACCTCTGCTCCCACACACTTCACGTAGCATAGTGCGAGAGGTACGAGCGGCATGGCTGCAACCAAACAGGACCGCGCCACCCAAATCCTTCATCTTCTGCTACAGAACGGCACCCGAAGCGTGGAGGAACTGGCGAGTGCTGTCGATGCCTCCGCAGCCAGTGTTCGTCGCGATCTGATCAAGCTGGAAGAGCGTGGCCTTGTAAACCGGAAGCACGGGGGCGCGGAAGTCGCCGGCAAGATGGCCTACGAGCCCTTCCGCTTCGACGCAGCGTTTCCGTTGCGTGAGGAGCGGTTTGCCGACGAAAAGCGTCGCATTGCGCTGTGCGCGGCCGCCATGGTTGCTGAAGGCGAGACGGTCGCGATCTCACCCGGTACCACTACGACCCAGGTAGCACGGAGCCTCCGGCACCGCGAAGGAATCCACATCGTGACCAGCGCGGTCAACATCGGCATGGAGCTTTCGAGCCTGCCGAACATGCGGGTCACGCTGACCGGCGGTGCGATTCGCTGGCCCGGATCGTTCTCGATGGTAGGCGCCACCGCGTTCGACTCCTTACAGCGGCTCTTCTTCGACAGGCTTTTTCTCGGCGCCTGCGGCGTGCATCCGGAACACGGCATCACGGTCATCGAATCGGATGAGGCGCTTATCTTGAACGAAATGGTCAAACATTCCCGACAGGTCGTGGCAGTGGCCGATTCCAGCAAGCTGGGAATGATCTCCGCCATGCAGGTCTGCCCGCCGGGCAGCGTGCACACTATCATCACCGACAAGAACGCCGAAGCAGAGGTCGCGGCGATGTTTGAGCGTCAGGGCGTTCGCGTCGTAATGGTATAGCGGGTACCCTGAGGGCATGGTCGCCTGCAGGTTCCCGGCCCTCAATGGCTCAAGGCTCCAGAACGAACTCGCAGACCTCCGCGTGACAGTTCAAAAAGCCGGCCAGGACGAACCTCGGCCGTCGTCCGAACCACCTTCGCCTTCCACTCCAGCGTGTCGCCAAGCCTCAGGTCGCGCACCGGAAGCTGCATCTGCTTCAAATCGCTGTAGACCGGCGCCTCCCGTGTCACTGGTTCCACAATCTCCATCGCTCCGGTCAGCGGCGTCTCGGTCGTGGTTCCATCGCCATGCTTCACCCGCGCATAGACCCACTCAACCTTCTCTGATTTCCCCGCAAACGGCACGGCCAGGACGCCGAACTGCTTGAGCGTCGATTCCCCTTGTACCCGGACCGATACCGTCCTTGTGTAGTAGCCCTTGCCGTCCGCGGCGAAGTGATATCGAGTATCGCTGCGTTCTAGGACAAGCGGCTCAAGCGGGTATGTTCCCGCCTCTATAGGCTGTACCGTCACAGCACTTGTCTGGGCAAGCGCCGTGAATGCACAAACAGGCACGAGGCTTGCGAAGCGCAAGGCGACTGCCAGACCGAAAACAGTGTTCATGATGTCTAGGTGTATAGCAGATTCAGCCAGTCTTATTGAACAATTAAGCGCACGGCCCACATCCCCGTGTACTCTGCAGTCGCAATAGGAGAATCAGTACGGCCTGTACATGAGGGTGCCCCTGGTTCTATGTCTACGCCGAAGACATTCTCCCGCCAGCTTGCCCGAGAGCTTGAGTGATTTGATCCTGCAATCCCAAGCGGACCGGCCGGTTCTCTATGTACCCGCAGCACACGGTACTTAGTGCGTTCGAAGGCTCCCAAGCCACGCCCGCAGCGAACTCTTCGCCGGCTCGCGGCGCTCAACATGGGCAATCTGCTCCAGGGAGCCACAAAGTACAGCAATGGCCTTGCGGTTTGCCGGCACACTTGTAACCTTTCCGTTGCGCTGTTCGTACGTAAGGTACTGAATCGCCCGGATCAGCAATCTTGAAGCCCGTTCAAGGTCAGAGACGCCCTTGCGCCTGTCCAGGATCACGGACGTTTCCTCATCCGCCGCCGGCGTGGATCTGTACCCTGTCATCGACTCGAAGGCTTCAGGACTCTGCAGAACATCAATTGTTTTGACGACGGGGCGGCTGGCCGACTCGGGCTGCGCAATGGGCATGGAAGTATCCTCTTCAGTTTGTCTTGTGCAGCTTCGAGATCGGTGATCCAAGACGGCAGTTTTGCCTTCAGGAGCAACAGCGTTTCTGACCTGCTCTGCAAGTACTCTGCGCTCGGCCCGCGATTTGCAAAATAATACTTTTGGCTCAGTTACCAGCGGGGAATATCGACTTGTTTTTTGGTCCAGGCCATATGCGTCCAAGAACGAAACCACCTGTGCGCGCGGGAACACAAGCGGCTCTCACTTGATCCACCTTGAAGTTGCTTTAGCCAGATATTCGAAGGCCCTGATCGCCAGCTCGAGATGTTCGAGCCTTGTATCTTCGATCCTGTTGTGGCTGATCCCCCCCAGGGACTGCACGAACATCATCACCGTCGGCACCCCAAGCCGCGCCACCTCAGCGGCATCATGCAGCGGTCCCGAAGGCAATGCGTGCGACACAGGCGCGAACTCGCGGATCGCCGCTTCGCACAGACCGATCAACTCCGGATGGAACGGGATCGGCTCGATGCTCCAGATCTTCGCCCACTCCACGGTGCAGCCCTCTTCCGCGGCGAACCGCTCGCTGGCCGCCTTCGCCTCCGCCAGCATCGTCGCCAGCACGTCCGCGCTCAAGTGGCGCTGATCGAGCGTCGCCTCGCACCGTCCCACGACTGCCGTCACAATCCCCGGAAATGTCTTGACGCTGCCCATCGTGCACACCGCGTCCGGATGCTTCTTCGCAATTGTGCGAATCTCCAGCGCGAGCTTCGCCGCCGCGGCAAGGGCGTCCTTGCGCGCTTTCATCGGCGTTGACCCCGAGTGGGCCTCCTGCCCATGAAACGTGATCGCGTGGCGCTCGACGCCCTTGGTCCCTAACACGGCGGCGAGCGGCAGCCCGAGTGACTCCAGCACCGGCCCCTGCTCGATGTGCAGCTCGAGGTACGCCGCGATCCCTTCGCGCTCGACGGCTGCTTCGCCAATCCGCTCGATATCGACGCCGCACTCACCTAGGGCCGCCTCGAGCGTTACACCATCTTTGTCCATCCTGACGCGATCGGCGGCGATCGTATGCTTGCCCGCGAATGCAGAAGACCCGAACAGACTTCGTCCGAACCGGGCGCCCTCTTCATCCGCCCAATCCACCAGCCGTATCGTGACCGGCGGCCTTCCATCGTAGTCTGCGACGAAACTCCTGAGCACCTCAAGCCCGGCCAGCACACCCAGGCAGCCATCCAGCCAGCCGCCGTTGGGCACGGAATCCAGATGACTGCCCAACACGACTGCCCTGGCCGAAGCGCCGGCAAGCGTCACCCAGCGGTTCCCTGCCGCGTCCAGGTGATGCTCCACTGGCAATCCAGCCAGCTTCGATACAAACCACTCCCGCGCTTTCAACCACGTTGGAGTCCAGGCGACGCGCTGCGCTCCGTTCGCGTCGCCAGTCAGGGCGCGCAGTTCGTTCAGGTCCGCGAGCATTCGCCTGGGGTCAACCGGCATCAGCCACGCTCATGGGCTTGCGCCGGAGAAATTCGCCTCGCCCATACTCGCCCGCAAAGACGCCATCGCGGACCTGTACTTTGCCGCGCACCATCACGATCGATGGGCGACCATCAATCTCGAAGCCCTCGAAGCCGCTGTAATCGCAGTTGATATGCTGCGTCTTCGCGGAGATCGTCCCGCGATATGCAGGGTCGTAGATCACCAGGTCTGCATCGCTCCCCACCGCAACCTCACCCTTCTTCGGATGCAGGCCAAACAGCTTTGCAGGTTTTGTGCTCAGCGCATCGACAAGGCGGTTCAAGCTGAGCGAGCCGCGGCTGACGCCATACGTATACATCAGGTTAACGCGGTCTTCGAGCCCCGGAATGCCGTTCGGAATCAGCGTGAAGTTGTCCTTCCCCATCAGCTTCTGCGCCACGTCGAAGGGACAGTGGTCCGTGCCCACTGCATCGATCTCACCGGTTTCCAGCGCCTTCCAAAGTACGGCTTGATTTTCCTTGTCCCGCAGCGGCGGCGACATGACGTACTTCAATCCTTCAACGTCCTCGCGCTCCGCATAGGTCTTGTCGAGCAGGAAGTGCGGCAGCACGGATTCGACGGAAATCTGTACGCCCCGCGCTTTCGCATCGAGCGCTGCCTTGAGCGCCGGTTCGCATGAGAGATGCACAACATACCCCGTCGCACCCGTCGTCTCAAGGAACGTCGAAAATCGCGTCGTCCCTTCCGCCTCCACTGTCTCGGGACGGCTCGGCTCATGCCACTCCGGCCCCGTCTTACCCGCAGCGATCAACTCCGCCTGCAACCGGCTCACCAGCTCTGCGTTCTCGCAGTGGGCGGTGACGATCACGCCGAGTTCCTTTGCCAGCCGTAGCGTTTGATACATCTCGCCATCATCGACGCCGAAGAAACCCTTGTACGAAAGAAAGATCTTGAACGACGTCGTCCCGTCCGCAACGATGTCGCGTAACTGCGCCTCAGTCTGCGCATCGAAGCGCGTCACGGCCATGTGGAACGCATAGTCGCAGGCGCTCAGCCCCGCTGCCTTCGCCTTCCACACGTTGTACTGCTTCATCGCATCTTCGCCACGCGAAGGGCAGCACATCTCGATCAGCGTCGTCGTCCCGCCCACCAGCGCCGCCGTACTTGCCGTCTTGTAGTCGTCCTTCGCAAACGTCCCCATGAACGGCAGATGGATATGCACATGTGGATCGATGAAGCCCGGAAAGACAAACTTCCCAGTCGCGTCGATTACCTCGGTTCCGGAGGGCGTCTCGAGATTCGTGCCGATGGCAATCACACTCTCGCCTTCGGTATAAACATCGCCGAAGTAGCGATCTGTACTAGTCACAATCTCCCCGCCCCGTATCAGAACTGCCATCGCACCTCCGTCGTTTGTAGCAAGGAACGTCTCGACCGAAGCCGCGCCCTACGCGGCGAAGCGGAGAGACCCCCGCATTGGATCCAAAGCAGCAAGCTAAAACTATCAAAACGCCTTCTCCACCAGCGCCCCTCCCGTTCGCTCCTCCCAGCTCTCCGCACCCAACCCTGTGTCCACCTCAACCATCGTGATGCAGTCCTCCACCGGGCACACCAGCGAGCAAAGATTGCACCCCACGCACTCCGTCTCATCAACGCGCGGAATACGTGCCAGCGGCGTTCCATGACCGTTCGGGAGCGGATCGATCTTCGGCAAAGGAGTCACGGCGATCCTGCTCCTGCTGCGGGCTTCGACCGCAGCAGGAGTCTCATGCAACTCCACATGGCCATCCACCGGCCCCGTCACGCGATCTACGTGGATGCACTGATGCGCGCCATCCCAGCAGGCCGTGTAGCAGAGATCGCAGCCGATGCACTTCGCCTCATCGATATGCGCTACGACCTTGTAGTTCAGGTCGAGGTGCTTCCACTCCGTCACCTTCGCGATGCTCAACCCACAAAAATCCGAGATGGTTACAAATCCCTTCTCTTCCATCCAGTTCGTCAGCCCGTCAATCATGTCTTCAACGATGCGATACCCGTAGTGCATCGCCGCAGTACACACCTGCACCGTGCCTGACCCCAGCAGGATAAACTCCGCCGCATCCTTCCAGTTCGCGATGCCGCCAATGCCGGACATCGGCAGCGCCGCGCTGGCATCGCCCATTACCTGCTGCACCATGTTCAGCGCGATTGGCTTCACGGCGGGGCCGCAGTAACCGCCATGTGAACTCTTGCCGCCCACATATGGTCTTGCCACAAAAGTATCGAGATCGATCCCAGTAATGGAGTTGATGGTGTTGATCGCCGACAGCGCGTCCGCGCCGCCGCGCTTTGCCGCGCGCGCCACCACGCGTATGTCCGAGATGTTCGGCGTCAGCTTCACGATCACCGGCGTTCGCGCCACCTCCTTCACCCACGCCGTAATCATCTCCGCATACTCAGGCACCTGCCCCACCGCCGATCCCATGCCCCGCTCGCTCATTCCGTGCGGACAGCCGAAGTTCAACTCCAACCCATCCGCTCCTGCATCTTCCGACTGCCTTACGATCTCGTGCCACGCCTCGCGCTTCGACTCAACCATCAGCGATGCAATCACCGCCTGCTCCGGATATCGCTTCTTCACGTCCGCAATCTCGCGCAGGTTTACTTCAATCGGCCTGTCGCTGATGAGTTCGATATTGTTCAGCCCCATCATCCGCCGGCCGTTCCAGTCGATTGACGAGTACCGCGACGAGACATTCTGCACCGGCGCGCCGATCGTCTTCCACACCGCGCCGCCCCAGCCCGCGTCGAACGCCCGCATCACCTGCTCGCCCGTGTTCGTCGGGGGCGCAGAGGCCAGCCAGAACGGGTTCGGTGACTTGATCCCGGCGAAGTCCACGGCAAGGCTTGGCCTAGGCATACGCCGCCTCCAGCAACGCCGTCATGCCGACACCGGCGCGCTTGCCATCGGCCACAGCATCCACCACTTCGCGTCCGCCATTTACACAGTCGCCCCCGGCAAAGTACTTTGGGTTCGTAGTTTGGCCGGTTGCGCGGTCAATCACCACCCGACCCTTCTCTATACTCACGCCGCGACACTTCGCGAGAAACTCGAGCAGCGGCGACTGCCCGATTGCCGGGATCACCATCTCGCACGCAACCTCAAAGTTCGAGCCTTCAATCGCAGCGATCCCACCCACCCGATCGATCTCCATGCGAACGCACTCGATCGCCTTCAGCTTGTCTCCCTCCGCATGAAGAGCCACCGGCTGCACCAGCCACTCGAACCGCACCCCCTCCGCCTTCGCATGCTCATACTCGAAGTCGAACGCCGAGATCAGCGCCTCCGTCCTGCGATAAAGGATGCGCACCTCGCTCGCTCCCAGCCGCTTCGCCGCAATCGCCGCATCGATGGCCGTGTTTCCAGCGCCAATCACGAACACTCGCCCATCGATCCTGGTACGGGAGCCAAGCTTGTACTCCTCGATCAGTCTCAAGGCATCGACAACACCCGGATGATCGCCGCCCGGCAGCGCCAGCCGATGCATCGCGCCCCACCCTGCGCCAAGGAAGATGAAGTCGAACTCGGCCTCCAGCCGCTCCAGTGCTGCTTCCTCCTCGATCGCGGCTTCATAGCGAAATTCAACGCCAAGCTCCGCAATCAGCTCAATCTCGCGCAGCGAGGCCTCTGTTGGCAGCTTGTACTCCGCCACCCCGTATGTGTTCAACCCGCCAGGCAGCGGCCTTTTATCGAACACCGTCACGCTGAACCCCTGCTGCTTGAGCTCCGCTGCCGCTGCAAGCGAAGCTGGTCCCGCGCCGACGCATGCCACCTTGCCCGCCCGCTCGCCCTCGAACTTCCTTGCCAGCTTGCCACCGCTGGAATGAAACGTGTCCATCGCGAACCGCTGCAGCCGCGCTATCTCTATCGGCTTGCGCGCATCGTGATGCATCACGCAGGCACCCTCGCACAACACCTGCACCGGGCACACGCGCGAACAACTCGCGGCCAGCACATTCGCTTCAAGGATGCTGTTCGCCGACCCGCGCACGTTGCCGCTGGCGATCTTCTTGATGAATCGGGGCACATCGATATGGGTTGGACATGCGGCCGTACAAGGCGCGTCGAAGCAGTTCAGGCATCGGTCCGCTTCAAGTGCCGCCGCCTGCTTGGTCGCAAACGGCGGATGAAGATCGGGGAACAATCGCGCGATCTCAGGGTGCGTACCAAACGGCACCTTCGCAGTGGCAGTCTCGTATGCCAAATCTTTCTCCCTCTAAAAGCGCCCGGTAGAGAAAGACTAAGCCATCTGTCAAGCCGCTCCTTGCGGCTGGCCGCGTTCTTCAGATTTTGAGAGTGAAGCACAGAACTTTTCCGCGCGCCGCTACTGTACTTTCCCCAGCGGCCTCAACTGGGCCAGTTCCCTCGCGCAACCAATAGCGTTGGCCGCAGCCAGCTTCAAATTGTCAGCGGCCAGCAGCAGCTTGAAACGCCTGCTCCTTATGCTTCCAGGCTCGGCGGTCTCCACCCGTACCATGATGTCTTCCTGCCCCGCGGAGATGAGATTGCTTGGAGGTTCCGTTTCTCGCGAAACCACTTGAATGTGGTCTCCAAGCAGCGCAGCTTCCACCTCTTCGCCGCTTGCCTCGTTCTCAAGCTCAACGAAGACTGAGGCAACATAGCCATGGAAGACGGGAGCGTGAATCAACTGCAGAGCGAGTTCTGCAGGCCCATTGCTTAACTGCGTGTAATGCCTCCGAACGCGAGCCTCCGTCTCCTCGAGCTTTATCTTCGCTTCGCCGCCAAGACTCGATAGCAGATTGAAGGCGGCCTGGGCGTCATATTGCTCTCGTGGCAATGACTGGAAAGACAGCAGGCTAACCGTCTGCTGATGCAATTCGTCCATGGCCGGCCTTCCATACTGCGATGCGGGCTCAAGCAGCGTGGCGGTCACGCTCCTGACAGCAACTTCGGAGGCAATCCGCTCCATCGGAAGCGCAAGAAGGATGGCAGCCGGATGCGCCGACACAACCGCCGTGGTCTCGAGCGTGAGCTTTGTGTTCCTTTCCTGCGTCCGTGCAGTCCAGGGCGACCATACCGGCACACCGTCCTGGCCTTCAAGGGTCAGTGTCAAATCGATGATCGCGGCGCCAGAGCGCTTTGCCTCAGACCAGTATCGGAGCGCGTTTCCGCTTTCGCCTGCGAAAAAGATCAAATCCATCCGCTCGAACGACGCGCCGTCGATCTTCTGAATCACCGAGATTTCATCGCCAGCTGTCGCGATCTGCCCGGTTGCGGCGTCCTCGTCCAACAGCGTGAAGTTCGATGCCGCAAAAGCCGATTCGCTCAGAGCGTCGCTCAACTCCTTACCCGCAAGCGAAGATGCTCCTACGATCGCCACACGGTACGTTGTATCAAATATCATCTGCTGTCCATTCCCCGCTGCGTGCTGTCCGCCCGCAGTTCTAAGACGCAATTGCCGGGTCATCGAGTGCACCGGAAAGCCTACTCTAACTTGGACCGCTCTGCGCAGACCGCCGCCGTTCTCTGCTCCAGGAATAGGCCAGCCGCGCCAGGACGCCTGAGACCAGGTAGCCAAGAGCGATGATCAACAGCATCCACTCTGACTCCATCACCAGCACGGCACCGACCAGCGAGAGCACCAGCAGCAATCGCACCGGATGGCGGTCGCCCAGGTTGATCTCCTTGCCGCTCCAGAACCGCCAACTGCTCACCATCAGGAATCCTGTGCCTGCGATCAATCCGAGCCATAGCACCGACATGCGTGGATCGTAGATTGGCGAACCGCGAAAGAAGTGCACCACGGCAGCCAGAACGCCCGCTCCGGCCGGAATAGGCATACCCACGAAGTACTTCCGCCCCGGTCTGCCCGGATTGCGTGGCTGCGGGTTGACGGTCACATTGAACCGGGCCAGCCTGCTCGCACCGCAGATCAGGAAAAGGAAGCAGACGAACACGCCAAAATGCAGAATGCGCTCGCGAAGGGCCGGATATTCCATGAACGGCAGCATCCTGAATCCCCAGATGTACGCCAGCACACTTGGCGCGACCCCGAACGTAATCACGTCCGCGAGCGAATCGAGTTCTTTGCCGAAGTCGCTGGTCGTGTTGGTCATGCGTGCGATCCGTCCGTCCAGGCCGTCAAACAGCACCGCAAAACCAATTGCAAGCGCAGCTCGATCGAAGTAGTCCGGCTCCGCCGCACTGCCCTGGATGCTCTGCGTGATCGCGTAGTATCCGGCGGCTATGTTGCCTGCCGTAAACAGCGAGGGCAGCACATACATGCCGCGGCGAGGGTTTCCCTTCGACTTTTTGTGCTCCAAATCGCTCGCATCCAAGCCTTCCAGCATCAGGCGACCACTGCCTGAGCGAGGTCCTCGACGACCGGAAGAACTGCAAGCACGGTCGATCCGCCCTTGACCTTTGTCCCCTTGCCGACCTTCAAGTTGGCTTCAGCGGGCATCAGAACATCTACCCTCGACCCGAACTTGATCAATCCCATGCGTTCTCCGCGCTCGACTCTATCGCCAACCTTCAGGTTGCACACGATCCGGCGCGCCAGAAGCCCGGCGATCTGCTTGAAACCGACCTCGTACTCCCCTGCATCGATCACGATCAAGGTCTGCTCATTCAGTTGCGCGGAGTCCTTGTTCATTGCATTAAGAAACTGCCCTTTGCGGTGCTCGCACACAGTCACGATGCCCGCTACAGGCGTCCGATTTACATGCACATTGAAGACATTCAGAAAGATGCTCAGGCGGAGCCGGCTGCCCTGCTTGGTCTCTACCCAGTCGGCCTCGGTCACAACGCCGTCGCCGGGTGAAACAATCGCATTCGGCTCGGTCGGAATGGTCCGGCGTGGGTCTCTGAAGAACCAGAGAAAGAAGCATGCAAGAAGTACGGGAAGTGCCACTAAGGCAACGGATTGTGTGAAATACCACAGCAGCGCGGCCACGATCCCAAACCCCGCGGCATACAAGAAGCCATCCCTCACCATGTTCCTATTATAGAGGTATGCCCTCGCCAGTCTCTTCGCTCATGACCGCTTCGGAACGTCATCAATCCAGGCTGAGCCGCATCAGTAGCGCGTCATCTGGAGGATTGCGATAGTATCCCTCGCGCCTTCCTGCCAAGGCGAACCCGAGAGCTTCATAGAGAGCAATCGCGCCCTTGCTGTTCCTTCGCACCTCGAGATCAATCTCCCGTGCACCGAGTCTGCGGCACCATTCAATGACGGCCTCACAAAGACCCTTACCGATGCCCGCCCGGCGCTCTGTCGCCGCCACGGCGACGCTCTCCAGCTCTGCGAGCACGCCGTCAGTAAGAACCGTCGCCCGCCCAACGCTGAATCCGACAATTTCCTGGCTGATCTCTGCCACGAAGACACACCGCAGAATGCCTTTCGTCGTGGCTTGGCTATCCCCGTCGGACACTGCCGCGGCGTACTCAGCCTCTGCCCAGTACGGCAGCAGTTCCGCGGCCGCGGCTACCGAGACAATCCCAGCCACATCCGCCTTCACACCCGCGCGTATGCGATATCGATCGCTCACCATCCGCAAAAGGTCATTGCCGCATGGCAGGTTTGGCAAAGATCTGCGCGCTGGTGCGGCGCAGATAGTTGGCGTCCAGATCCACAGGATCGGCGAGTGTCGCTGCTTGAAGACGGCTCCTCGTGATCGCAAGTGCATCCGCGGCGGTCGGTTCTCTGGTCATTATCAATCGCAGGCTGGCTCCCGGAGCAACGTCTGCCTCAAGACTTGCCATGACCGCCACCTCGCAGACGATCACCGCATTCCAGTTCTTCGCCGCGGCAATTACTTCCTCTTTCGTACAAAGTGCCTCCTGCCACGGTTCGCCCACCGCACAACTGCCAACATAGTAGTCCCCTCTGCCGGCATCGAGCACCGCGCAGACGGGTGCATCTGGCTCACCACTCAGCGAGGCCAGCACCTCGAGACGGGAGACCGCCACGATCGGCACTCCCAAAGCCTCGCTCAGACCTTTCGCGGCGCTCAGGCCCACCCGCACCCCGGTGAACGAACCCGGACCGGTCACCACGGCGATGGCCTCCACGTCACTCAGCCGCCACTGCGCCAGGGCAATCAACTCCCGAACCACCCCGATCAGCCTCTCCGACGCGCTTCGTCCCGGGATTGTGGCCAATCGTACGTCCGGCTCAGCGCAGGAGGTATCGGCAAGCGCCGCGCTGGCTTCGCGGCCGCAAGTATCGAACAGAATTATGCGCAAGGCCCGCTCTCTTTGGCTGGCCCGGCAGCGTCTCCCACGACCTCTACCAGCACGCCGCCGGTACTCTCGGGATGGACGAAGAAGTACCTGTGCCCGCCTGCTCCCACACGGATCGAGTCACTCGCCAGCCGGACGCCTCGTTTCTGCATGGCTTGGAACTTCGCTTCCAGTTCAACCGTATGGATCGCTATATGGTGTAGACCCTCGCCGCGCTTGCTCAGGAATCTCCCGAGCACAGAATCTTCGGCTAGAGGTTCGAGTAATTCCAGCCGGCTCTCGCCCAGGGTCAGCATGGCCGTGTTGACCCTTTCGTGCTCAACCACTTCAACACTGCCAACGCGCAGACCCATCGCTTCGTAGAAGACGCGCGAACTGGCGATGCTGCGGACCGCGATTCCGACATGGTCCAGTCGAATCGCTCCGTCTGCGCCTCCACGATTCAGCGGCACCCGCAGCTTTCCCGCACGCGTCGTTGGATATTCCAACGCGATCGCTGCCAGCAGCTCGGCGACGCCACTCCCTTCGGTCGCCACCGTCTTGAAGACGGGAACAACCGCCGCTTTCCCTCCAGCAAGCGACTGTGTTGCCTTGATCTCGGACTCCATCCGGTCCGCACCTTCCCGGTCTGCCTTGTTGATCACGTAAATGTCAGCGGCTTCCATAATGCCAGCCTTGAGGCTCTGAACATCGTCACCCATGCCGGGAACCAGCACCAGGATGGTGAGGTCGGCAATGGCAGCAACTGCAACCTCGTCCTGGCCTACACCCATCGTCTCGATCAGGACGACTTGCCTTCCGCTGGCTGCGAGGAGGGTACAGACGTCGCGAACTTCCGCGGTTAGACCGCCGCGCGCTCCACGAGATGCCAGACTCCTGATAAACATTCCATCGTCCCCTGCGAAGCCCTGCATCCGGATGCGATCGCCAAGCAGCGCTCCACCGCTATAAGGGCTTGTAGGATCGACGGCCACGATCCCGACCGACCTGCCCGCCGAACGGAGCGATCGCGCCATCTGGTCCACCAGCGTGCTCTTGCCTGCGCCAGGAGGCCCCGTAATGCCAACCAGCATCGCCGGCCCTTCCGCCGGCCGGCAAAGCGCTAGAAGCTCCTCAGCCTCATCCGCCCCGTTCTCGACAAGCGAGATCGCCCGCGCGAGCGCACGAACGTCTCCGGCCTTCAATCGCCTCATCAGCTCTGCCGGGCGTGATTGCGGTTCTGATTCGTGGCCCATAGCGTCCATAGAGGGATGATACTGGTTGGACAGGCGCACCTCGATAGCGGAAGCGTTCGAGGTCGTCTAACCGCCTTCCCCGCTGCGGCGATGACAATCGGTTGCGCTTGATCATTGCACCTATCTGGGCTATTCCGTCGTCACTCCGCGCCGGCTAGCATCAAACCATAGGTCGGATGACAGAGATCGATTACAAGACGAGCAAGCGGGACTTGGTTATCCACGACAGCCTGGCTTTCCTTATCCTCACCGTCGCCACCGCAGTCCTCTTTGCTGTCACACTCTTCCTCTTCCGGTCGTTCGCCGCTCACCGCGCAGACCTAGCTCGGCAGTTCAGCGAACAAGGAAGGGCCGCTCTCAGTCAGGGCCATCCAATCGAAGCAGTCGCCGCTCTGCGGAAGGCGCTGTCCTATGCTTCCGCAAACCGCGAGGACGAGCTGTTGCTCGCTCAGGCGCTCGGAGACGCGGGTCACCTGGACGAATCGACGAATTACTTCCTGAACCTGTGGGAGTCGCAGCCCGGTGACGGCTTCATCAATCTTCAGCTTGCCCGACTCGCCCGCCGCAAGCAGGAAAAGCAGACCGCGATCGACTACTATCGCGCCTCCATATTCGGCAGCTGGAACGGTGACGGTGTGGTCCGTCGTCGCGAAGTTCGTCTCGAGCTCGCGGACTACCTCATCACAATCAAAGACCTCGCCGCCGCGCAGGCAGAGCTGCTGATCGCAGCCAGTAATTCTCCTCGGGACCCGGCAATCGAGATCGAGCTGGGAGATGCGCTGCTCCGGGCCGGGGACGCCGCCAATGCGTCGCGTGAGTACCAGAAGGCCTTCTCGGACGATCCCCGCAGTGCAGTCGCATACGCCAAGGCAGGACGAATCGCTTACCAACTGGGCGATTACGCGCGCGCCCAGGAGTGGCTGGAACGCGCTGTTCGTGGAAACTCTGGCGCTCCCTCAACGACCGCCGGTTCTCCGGAAGAGGACCTCACCCTTCTGCGAAATGCCGGTCGCATCCTCGCGATCGATCCGGACCGCGCCGAGACGACAGGAGCAAAGACAGCCCGCCTTCTCAGCAGCCGGGACACGGCAAGGAAGCGGTTGGACACCTGTGCCCAGCAGTTGACAGCCGGATCGTCCGAACCGATTCAAGCTCTGAACGCACGTTGGGCTTCCTCCAGCAAGTTCATAACCCGCGCCGCGCTGATGCGTGAGCCGGCAAACCAACTCCTGCTGAAGCACCTTATTGACGACACCGAGATCGAAACCGCACGTCTTTGCGGCCAACCGAATGGAGACGATGCCTTGCTGCTCACGCTTGCCTCGCGGGGCCAACCACAATGATCGCTTCCCAAGCAAAGCCCGAGCCGAAGACGGCTTCCGCGGTGCCCAGCCCCGCAGAGATCGCCCCAGTCCGTGAAGAGCGCCTCTTCCTGTTGCTCTCGATCTTCATCGGGGTCATCTCCGGCCTGCTAGTCGTCAGCTTCCGCATGGCCATCGAGTGGCTCCAGGTGTTACTCCTCGGCACCGAGTCCGGTGCGCATCGCATCCGCCTGGTTCTGGTGCCTGCCGCGGTCGGCATAGTGATTGCGGTGCTTACGCGATACGTATTTCCTCAAGTCCGCGGCAGTGGCGTCAACCAGACCAAGGCCGCCCTCTACATCTCAAACGGCTACATCTCCACCCGTACCGTCATTGGCAAGTTCCTGCTTTGCGCATTGGCAATTGGGAGCGGCTTCTCGTCAGGCCCGGAAGACCCCTCGCTTCAGATCGGCGCCGGGGTCGCTTCGTTCGTCAGCCGCAAGATGGGTCTCTCGCGGGAGAAGCTGAGGATCTTTGCTCCAGTCGGCGCCGCCGCCGGGCTGGCTGCCGCCTTCAATGCTCCCATCTCGGCCATCCTGTTCGTCATTGAAGAGGTCATTGGCCAATGGAGCGCCGGCGTGCTCGGATCGATCGTGCTCGCGGCCGTAGCGAGCGTTGTTGTCGCCCGAAGCTTCTGGGGTTCGGAGCCCATGTTTCGCATACCTCCGATCTCCACGATCAACCCCCGCGAGCTACTCGCCTATGCAGTGCTCGGCCTGGTCGGAGGAGCCGCTTCGATCGTCTTTGCCAAATCGCTTGGCTTTCTCAGGCCAAGACTGCGCGATCTGTCTGCATGGACACAGCTTGTACAGCCCGCCGTGGCGGGCTTGCTTATCGGCGGGGTCGGCTACTTCGGCCTGACCGAGGTGATGGGTGCCGGGTACGAGGCAATCGACCAGGCCATGCACGCACAGTTTGCGTTCAAGGTCCTCATCCTGCTCGCTGTCTTCAAGATCATTGTGACCACCATCTCCTTTTCGAGCGGTGTGCCCGGAGGGATGTTCGCTCCTACCTTGTTCATAGGCGCCATGCTTGGAGCTGCCGTGGGCACCGTCGAGAAACACTACTTCCCCAATCTCACCGGCTCCACAGGGTCCTATGCCCTCGTCGGCATGGGAGTGCTGTTTGCCGCGTTTCTTCGGGTTCCACTTACCTCGGTCTTCATGGTGCTCGAGGTAAGCGGGAACTACGCCGTCATTCTCCCGGTCATTCTGGCGAACACCATCGCCTACCTCGTTTCGCGCAGCCTCCAGCCTGTGTCTATTCTTGAGTTGTTCACTCACCAGGACGGTCTCTACCTTCCCTCCATGGAAGAGCAGCGCGAAGAGCGCCGCGACCTGTTCCTCGAAGATGCTCTCAGGCCGGTCGACGTCCCAATTTTGAACGGCTCGCAGACGCTGGACGAGGCACGCAGACTCCTGCTTCAGGCGACGACACAGAACGATGCAGGTGGTTCTGACACCGCTTCGTTAGCCGGCGCTTCCCCTGTTCTCATTCAATGCCGTGATGGCTGGTACACCGCCACAGCCCTTGAACTCGAGTCCCTCTTCTCCACCCAGTCTGACCAGACATCCGAAGACAACCCCGCTTCCACGCTCGAAGAAAGGCTCAGATCCGATCGGACTCCCACGTTGTTTCCCGATCAGTCCCTCGCAAGCGCGCTGCCCTACTTTCGCCGCTGGCCTGTGCTGCCCGTCTCCAACCGTGCCATGCGCGGCGCTCTCGAAGGCGTCATCTCGCAGGCAGACGTGCTGCGCGGATACCAGGGCACTTAGTTCCGCCCCAAACGCTCTTGGGGTCACGCGCCCAGTACTTGAAAGGCGTGGTAGCCCGGAAGCCTGCTCATCCAGTTCGCGTCAGGTCGCTTCCCTTTGCCTCTGGCCCCAGCGCCGTCACGACTGCAACCATCAGCGCTACGATCACGACCGTGCCTGATAACGCAACCTTCAGCATCCCTCCTGAAAACGCAGCGGCGTACGCGGCCTGGAAGACGCTGTTCCGGGAGGAGAACAAGTTCCCTAACTGGTAAGCAAGCCCCGGGAAGACCGCCCGCACCGGCCCCGGAGAAAGCTCGTTCAGGTGCGCCGGAATCACGCCCCACGCTCCCTGCACCATGAACTGCAGCAAAAATCCGCCGATTGCGAGCAACGCGACCGAGTGCGACCACGCCCACAGAGGCACCATTGGGATTGCCAGCAACGCGGCAATAATGATGGCCCTTCTGCGGCCGTACCTCTCGGAGAGCGTCCCGAAGCAGACGCCGCCAAAAAGTGCTCCGAAGTTGGCTACGACCAGAACAAAGCCGACGCGCGCCGGACTAAGTTCGCGGTCGTGTTCCAGGAACGTCGGGTAAAGGTCCTGTGTGCCGTGGCTGAACGAAGTGAACGCCGTCATCAGAAGAACAATGAACAGAAACGCGGGCAGGAACTTCAGGATCGCTGCAGCGCTTAGCTTCTGTGCCGTTGCTCCTCCGGCTCGCCTCTGCTCGCGCGATTCAAGCCAGGCAGGCGATTCCTTTACATACAACCGCAAGTAGAACGCAAGCAGCGCCGGCAGCGATCCAATCATGAACATCACCCGCCATGGGGTCAGCAATCCGGTTCCGTGCAGGTGGGGGAAGAGCAGCCCATAGAGTGCCGCAGCAAGAAGATTGCCGACGACATATCCTTCCTGCAAAAGGCCCGAGAAGAACCCGCGGGCCTCCTTGGGCAGCACTTCAAACGCCAGCGCCGATGCCACGCCCCATTCCCCGCCCATGGCTATGCCGAACAGCGCTCGCCAGACCAGGAAGCTGCGCAGCCCCGGAGCAAACGCCGATCCAAGTTCAAACACTGAGAAGGCGATTACGTTGACAATAAGGGTCGGTTGCCGGCCAAAACGCTCTGCCATTGCGCCAAAGAGAAACGCACCCACCGGTCGCATGACCAGGGTCCAGAAGATCGCCTCAGCGACCGCCTTGGTGCCCACATGAAAGTCCGCCGCAATCGCCTTCAGGCAGACAGTCAGCAGGAAGAAGTCGAACGCGTCCAGCGTCCATCCAAGAAAGCACGCGCTAAAGGTGTTCCGCTGCGTTTGGTTAAGCGATCGAACTTCCCGCGCCAGGCCCATATCTTCGCGATGGTAGCACCGAAGACAAGTGCCGCGCGGTCTACAGCTTCGCGTTCAGCGGAGTATTCGCACGCGGCATCATCGCCTGATCCGCGACAACGCCGTTCTCGTCCGTGTACTTGCTCAGCAGCTGGTGGTGGAGGCAGTAAAGTGCAAGTTCCAGGCGGTCGGAAACGCCGAGCTTGTCGTAGACCTTGCGCAGATAGTTCTTGATCACCTGTTCTGTCGTTCCAATCTGGTAAGCGATTTCTTTGTTCCGCATGCCGCGCGTGATGCAGCCGATGATCGCAATCTCCTTCTTGGACAGCTTCGGCTGAACGCGCGGATTGGTCAGCGAAGTCGCTTGCGAGCGATAGGCATCGATGACCCAGCTGATCGACTGGTTGTCGATCCATGTCTCCCCTTCGGCGATCTTGCGAACACACTTGATGAGCAGGTCGGGTGTGATGGATCGCGGCACCACCCCGCGAACACCACGGCGATACAACTCCACCGTGTTCATCTCGTCGCTTTCGACCACCTGGACGATCAACTTCGCGCCGGGTGCCCGGCGTACCAACTCGGGAATCGCGTCCACCGTCCCTGAGATCAACTGGCCTTCCAGCACAACCACGTCGGTCGGGTATCGCTGCAGCGCGGCATATAAATTTTGCAGAGTTTCGGCCTGTGCCACCACGCGGATGTCGTCTTCCAGGGCAAACACTTTCCTCAGCCCTACACGATAGATGGCCTGTGAATCTGCCAGTACGACCCGTATTCCCGGGGCAACTACAGCGTCTTCCGCGATCTCTGCGGGGGGCACCTTCGAATCCGCTTTGTCACCCATCATGTCTATACCTTCAAGAAATATTCGTCGATCACTGCGGCGGCTCTCATCGTCCCGTCGTTGTCCTGATGGCGCACGATACGGCCAGTGCAATGGACAGACACATCGGCCACCGACGCCATCACCGCCGATGGCATCGTCATGGTGAACACAATCTTGGTCCCGACCTCCGGCAATTGATCCCCTTCAAACAACAGGCCGTTCGCCGAGATGTCGATGGTGGTTGCTTCGACCGCGCCTTCTTCCGTCTCAAGCAGAACTGCCAGTTGCAGCGGAAATCGGACGGACGCGCGAACCGGGTTCTGTTCGGCCATCGAACCTAAGTGTGCCATCTGCAGACCCCCTGCTTCCTTCCCGTTAATGTCGCACATCTTTTGCACGCTCGTCACACCGCCTCATTCATCTCATCGGTCGATAACGTCAGGAGATGAAGCTCCTCTTCTGCTCACTCGAAGAGAGCCGCTGACCCGCCGACCCATTCCTGGCTCCTGTTGTGATCGACGCCCATCATCAAACCCCGCCCCATGCGCACCAGGCTCGTCACCGGCTGCATTGCTTTGCCGTCCGGCCAAACGTACATGATCCGCACCTCGGCCATGGTATCGCCGCACGGTGTCTTGATCACTGGCGCAAAAGTGGCACGCTCCTGCAACAGGTAATTGCTTCGATCGTCAACGGGAATGCTGTTCAGATCGGTGTCCGACGGTTCGAACTTAATACCCTGCCCGGCAAAGGAGTACAAAGGTTTCAGGACCAAACGCGCTTTGTCCTCTGGAAGACCTTCCCTCTTGCCGGCGAACCAGTCGTCCAGGAATACCGCCTTTGGCACCGCCGGATGATTGAGGTAGGGCAGGCAGAATTTGCTGATCCGAAAATACCAGTTCGGATGGCCAGCCCATTCCACATCCAGATCGTCGCGGTAGTCGAATGGAAGGAGAACTTGCTTCCGCTCGATCTCGTCGACAATCGCGCGATTGAAGATGCGTTCGATCTTGATCCAGCGGCCATCGCGCGCATAGAGAAGCCGATTGCCCTCCTTGCGCAGCTTCGTGATGTCGACCGTTGCGATCCCGAGCTTGTCCTCATAAACATGAAAGTCAGGGAGCGTCTTCTGGCTCTCCGGCGCCAGCTCCAGCAGGACAACGTTTTCCGGCGCGTGCTCTCCGACGATCACTTCCCGGAGCAGCTTCCAGTAGCTTTCGCTATCGTGGCCGCCCAGATGGGATCGCAGCTTCGGAGAAAGACCGTATGCGGAGATGTATTCTCGGACGGCAACGTCCTGATACCCGAAGATTGACGGGAACGCCTGCATCTCCACCAGCTTCGGCCTCAGGGAACCCGCTTCGTCCCGCACCAGGCCGAAGTCCACGGTCATGAAATTGGGCCGGGGATTGTCGTTACCCAGGCAATACTTGTCAGGAATGGCGCGGTCTGCCTCGCGCAGATAAGCCGGCGAGTCAAGGAGCATGTCCGTCAATTCGGCGCCGACCACGGCCATCTCATCGAGTAGTTCAGCCGGGAAGAAGCACGGCGTCTCAGAGACGCGAAACTGAATGGAGGCTCGCGTTACACGGTTTAGCTCTTGCAACAGCCGGGCGTACTTCTGCGGCGTGAATTGAGCATTAAACTCGTCGCGCAACGGCTGCAGCATGGAATTGATCCGGGCCCGCAAAGCTCTTGCCACAAAGACCCGTCTCCGAAGAAGCAGCGGCTTCGGAGGTTCGCTACGGATGTTCAGCAAGGTAACTATTTATTTCAGTTACCTCGGCTTCCGTCAAGCGAAACTCTGCCGCCGGAAAGACGCCATCTACCTGTTTCGCACTGCGACCACCTACGATCGCCGCGGTAACAGCCGGGTTTGCCAACGTCCAGGCGATGGCCACCACTCCGGCGCTCACCCCGTGCCGTTCTCCAATCGCAGCCAGAAACGCCGCCAAATCTAGATTCCGGCTCAGTTGTGGCTCCTGAAACGCCTTCGCATTTCGGCGGAAGTCGTCCTTTGGAAAGGACGCCACCCTCTCCTTGGTCATCGCGCCGGTCAGCAAGCCCGACTGCATCGGCGAATAGTTGATGACCCCAATGGCATGCTTTTCACAGAACGGAAGGATCTCCGCCTCGATGCTCCGGTTGATCATCGAATAGGGTGGCTGCAGTGACGTGATGGGTGCGATTTTCAATGCCCGCTCCATCTGGGCCACGTTGAAGTTCGACACTCCGATCCACCGCACCTTGCCTTCCCGCTTCAGGTCGGCCATCGTCGCCCAGCCCTCTTCGATCTCGTCGTCCGGATTCGGCCAGTGGATCTGGTAAAGATCGATGGCCTCCACCTGCAGCCGCGTCAGACTCTCCTCGACTTCCCGGCGAATCTGCTTCAGCGACCGCTTGATCTCGCGGGTTTCGTCCCAGATCATTGAGCACTTTGTGAACACGTAAGGTTTGGCCGACGCAGACTTCAGCGCCCTGCCCACAACCTCTTCCGAATGCCCAAGTCCGTACACGGCAGCGGTGTCGATCCAGTTCACGCCAAGCTCCAGCGCCCGATGAATGGCCTCAACCGATTCGTTGTCGTCCTGCGGTCCCCACGCGAACTGCCAATCGCCGCCGCCAATTGCCCATGCGCCAAATCCGACCCGCGTCAGATGGAGGTCGGAATCTCCCAGCTTCTTCGTCTGCATACCCATACCGCGTTGGATGCAGCTTTTTTAGCTCGCAACCTGACAACGTCAGCATCCGTAGTGTTGGAACTCCTCATCGCACCGGAAAGCCGCGATCCAGCCCCTGGGGTCGTCGCTTAGCTGTCGATCAGAAACACGCCATCGCGCATGATCTGCTCTTCACCCTCAGCATTTCCCAGCCAGATATTGAACTCCAGCCCCACCACATCGATATGTGTGGAAGACTTCCACTGGGCCCCAGTGTGCGCTCCGTATGGATCGCCGAAGGCGATGTGAACCCCCGGAAACTTCTCATCTTGGAGGATATTGCCGATCACACGCTCCACACCTATGTTCGTTCCAATCGCAAACTCTCCCACACGGTCGGAGTTCTCATCGGTGTGCGTGTAGTTCCAGAAGTCTCGCTCCAGGTCCTTGTTCTTCGACGCTGCCTTCACAATCCGATTGCCCTCGATGTGCAGAGTGAGCGGATTGTCCCGCAGGATGCCGTAGCGTTTGCACAGATAGTCGCCGACCACGCCATCCACCACAAAGACCCCGTTCACCTCGCCCGGAGCGGTAAAGCATTCGCCCCCCGGCAGATTTCCCCATTTTTCTGTGCTGATGATCCCCGAAGTCTTGAACCATTTGTATTGCGAGTACAACTCGGCATGGAGGTCCGTTCCCGCAGGTGTGGTCGCGCGTACATACGTCGCCGCACGCACTTTGTCGAGCACCGCCTGGCTCAACCGGTCCACCGCCTGAAAGTCGGCACGCATTCCCTGCGTCATGATCTCCGGCGTGATGTTGACCATGTGCGCATGCCGCATTCGCCGCCGGTTCACCACGTCTGTCATCTGCATTCGGCTCCGTAGCTCGTTCGGCTGTACCTCGACCGCAAAGATACTGACCTGGGAGCTCTCCATGTCCTCCAGAACGTCCCGTGGCATTCCTGTCAGCGGCCGCGGTTCAAAGTCCTCGAGTACAAAGGCGCTCCAGTCACAGCCGATCTGCTCCAACTCCAATGCGATCGAAGCCGCGATCTCTGCGCAGCTTCGATCGGTGATCAGCGTGACCTTTTCGTCGGCCTGGATGCGCAGGCAAGTCGTCACCGCGTTGTGAGCTCCAGTCGTGAACTCAGGCGGGAACGCTAGGGTGCGAAGATCGATTGCTTGTTCCACCACGTTCGTCATGTTCTTATTCTCCCAGAAATCTGTCCGTAACATGACTGAAATGCTTCTAGGCCCAGAGTCCCGCCTTCGTCTCCTGCGCCATGTAATCCACAACCGCCTTCAGGCTGGTCGTCTCCCGGAACACCTTCAACTGCCGGTCCGCCCCCGAACCTTGTTCGAGGATCGTTCGCACATACCCGATCTCGTTGCGGCTACCTAGTTCATCGAGCGTGCTGTCCACGAACGCTAGATACTCGTTGATCAGATCGCGCGCCGGCACCTCGCACTGCTTCCCGAAATCGATCATCTTGCCGTCCAGCCCGTAACGCACCGCGCGGAATTTGTTTTCCATCAGCAATGCTCGCGAGTACTGCCGAAAGTCCTGGTTGTAAGAGTGCAGATGCCATAGCTTTGCCGCCGTTGCCTGGATCAAAGCCGCAATCGCGATCGTTTCGTGCGCCCGCAGCGGGATATCGCAGATCCGCACTTCGATCGTGTCAAAGAAGGGATGCGGCCTGACGTCCCACCATATCTTCTTCGCATTATCGATGCTGTTGGTCTTAATCAGCAGATTGACATAATTTTCGAACTCCGAGTAGCTCGAAAAACTGTCCGGCAGGTTGGTTCGTGGAAAGTTCTCGAACACCTTCGCTCGGTAGCTCTTATATCCAGTTTCCATGCCCAGCCAGAACGGCGAATTGGTCGATAACGCCAGAATGTGCGGCAGAAAGTACCGGATCGAATTCATGATTCGGATCGCCGATTCCCTGTCTTCGATTCCGATATGGACGTGGAGGCCGAAGATCAGATTGGCGCGTGCCACCTGCTGAAGATCTTCCACCACCTGAACGTATCTAGGATCAGGGTAGATCTCCTGCGTCTTCCAGTCAGCAAAGGGATGTGAGGCTCCGGCCACCAGCATCAGTCCATGCTCTTCTGCCAGGTGGATCATGTTGCGCCGCAGATCGAACAGGTCTTCCTGGGCCTCCTGGATGCTTCTGCAGACGCGGGTCCCGACCTCGATGACCGATTGATGCATTTCGGCCTTCACCCGCTCCTCGAGCCGCAGTTTGCCTTTCGTGAGGAGTTCAGTTGCGATATGCGATCGAAGGTCGCGCGTCTCCGGATCGACCGTCTGATACTCCTCTTCAATGCCTAGAGAAAACGATGGCCGCATCGGATGGTTCCTGTCTTGTTTGTCATTCCCGCAGGGAATCTGCGGGTGTCCTTAAACCGTTTCTCATTACACAGCGAACGAGAGATCAGACCGCCCGTCACGATGCGGCACTTAATTGTTCTCCGGGCCGCTCGTTTTACGGCTGCTCGTAGTCCAACTCGCGTCTGTCATCTGGTCGGATTACAAATGTTTGGCTCAGTGAATCACGAGATTAGGGCTGATCTTACTCCTTCTTCTTCGCTGTCTTAGCCACTGCTTTCTTGCCGACCTTCTTCAGGGAGCCCTTCTTCTCCACCATGGTGCCGCTCAAAAACGCCGACCAGTTCATCCCGGTCGTCACCTTGTCCGCCGCCTTCACCTTCTTTACCGCGAGCCGGGCAACTGCATCCACGATCCAGTCGAAGCTCTCCTGTCCAACTGAATGCAGATCAGCATCCGGTGCCGGGTTCATAAAGTCGATCGCATACGGCACCCCGTCCTCAACTGCAAATTCGACGGTGTTCAGGTCATACCCCAATGCTCTGCACAGCGTCAGAGCGTCCTTCTCCACTCGCTTCAACAGCTTGGGGCTGGCAGTGTTCGGTCCCAGCACATACCGCTCATGATGTGGCCGCCGCGGATCGTACGGCATGATCCTCACCTCTGCCTGGCCAACAACATAGCAGCGGAAGTACTCTTTGAAGTTCACCGCCGACTGCAGCGTCATGCACAAGTCGCGAGTCTGGTGATATGCGTGGAAGAACTCGTTCCAGTCGTGCACCTGGTACACGTCGCGCCACCCGCCCCCGTCGTGCGGCTTGAGAAAAGCCGGGAACTTCACGTAGTCAAAGATCTCTTCCCACCTCAACGGGAACTCGAGGTTGCGCAAGGACTGGCTGTTGATCTGCGGAGGATGAGAGTTCGGTGGGAGCAGCACTGTTCTCGGCACCGCGACGCCCAGTCTCTCTGCCAGCGCATAGTTGAAAAACTTGTCATCCGCCGACCACCAGAACGGGTTATTGATCACCTGCGCTCCATTCAGGACCGCGTTCTTCAAATACGCCCGATAGAACGGCATGTCGTGGGAGATCCGGTCCACGATCACCGCATAGCCGGCAGGGATGCCAAGCTGTACGGCTCCAACCTGTACGAACTCAGCCTGCACGTCGTCGAGGCCCATGGAGTTGATCTTCTCGACCAGCGCTCCCGGAAACGTGTTCTCCTGCCCAAACAGCACCCCAATCTTCTTCAAGACTCAACCTCCATCCATAGTGTCTAAGCTCGTGTAAGCGTCAGCGTAGATCATCGCGAAGTCTCGTCAACCGCCGCCGAAGCGGTGAACTACCCCCTGAGAATACGTCTTCAGCCGAAACCTTCCCAAAAGAATGACACATCCGTCGACCCTCACTTGAGGTAAGCCCGCACCAGGTCGATAAGCTCTTCCCCGAGGTCCGGAGTCAACGGTACTCTTCCGTCCTGCAGCAAATGCAAGCGAATGTGGTCCTCGAGGACCTCAGCCATCAGACCGTTGATGCCCCCGCGCACGGCCGCCAGCAGCATCAGCACGTCGGCGCAGTTGCGGTTTTCCGCCAGCGTGCGCTCTACCGCATCCATTTGACCGCGTATCCGTTTCACCCGGTTCAGCAGCTTTAATCGTTCTTTCCCAGGATTGTCTCCCATCTTGCTCCCTAATACCCTACTGGGGTATGCTATCTACACCCGATCTATAGAACTTCCAGCAACTTCCCCTTGCATCTTTGCACGTTATTCATCGCGGGGCTTGAAGATAAGAGATCTAAATGAAAGATTACCGTGTCTTCTGGACGCTTGTTGTCCTCAGGCTTGCCCACTGCTTCGCAGCGTCTGCTTGCTTGGCCGATGTCGCCGTGCTGGTCGCCCAACAACCGACCGCCAGAGACTCAGCAACCACTGAAGCAGCGCAACAGCCGGCCACGCCGGACTCTCCCACCATCTTTCCTCATTCAGATACCGCCCGCTACTACGCCGCAGGGCAGGCGAACATCATCTTTCAGGCGGATCCGCCCTTCCACTCACCCTATGCAGGGACGAACAGCTTTATAGGCCGCGGCGAGTACAAGACCTCGCTGATTGGGACCCTGTATCTGGGCTATCAACTCCGAAAGAATCCGCGCACGGCCACCGAGGCGATCGTGGACTTCGAATCCGCAGGCGGCCGCGGTCTTAGTGAAGCCCTGGGCATGGCCGGATTTACCAACCTCGACGTTGTTCGTAACCCGAACCTCGGTTCGAAGCCGTATCTCGCCCGCGCTCAGCTTCACCAGACGATCGGACTCACCAGCCGGATGGTGGAAGCGCATCGCGGCGTCTTCAATCTCGCAACTCTCGTGCCGGAACGCCGCTTCGAGGTCCGCGCCGGCAAGATGAGCCTTCCCGACGTACTCGACATCAACTCCATCGGTACCGACAGCCATCTCCAGTTCATGAACTGGACGGTTGACAATAATGGTGCATGGGACTACGCCGCCGATACGCGCGGCTATACCTATGCCGCCGTCTTCGAGTATGACGACAGAGCCTGGTCGGCGCGCTACGCACTTGCGCTGATGCCGACCGTCGCCAACGGCATTGATCTGGACTGGGCTCTGCGGCGCTCGAGCGGCCAGAACGTCGAAGTCGAACTTCGTAAGCCGCCCATGGGCCATCTTCTGCCCCCGGAGCGTAAAGGAACGGTCCGGTTGCTGGGCTACGTCAATCACGCGCGCATGGGCCTGTATCGCGAAGCGATCGATGCTTTTCGCAGCGGCGCTGACCCGCTGCCTGACATCCTGAAGCACGAGCGTCCCAGCGAAGTGAAGTACGGCTTCGGCTTCAATGCAGAGCAGGAAGTCACTCCCAACATCCGTGCCTTTGTCCGCTTTGGCTGGAACGAGGGACAGCATGAATCCTTTGCCTACACCGAGGTGGACCAGACCGCCGAGTTCGGCGGCGACTACTCAGGCGCAGCCTGGTCACGACCCTTCGACAAATTCGGGGTCGCCTTTGTCTCCAACGCTATCAAGCACGACCATCAGGAGTACCTTCGCCTCGGCGGCCACGGCTTTCTGCTCGGCGATGGCACCCTGAGTTACGGTCGCGAAAACATCCTTGAGGGGTACTACACCGCACACGCGTGGCGCGGCTTTTACACGTCCTTTGACACCCAACTGGTCGATCACCCGGGATATAACACCGCCCGTGGTCCGGTCGTCGTTTTCAGCGTGCGAACGCACGTGGACTTCTAAATTGTTTCTAGTCCTGTCTGTTTCGTTCTTTGATCAGGGCCGCAGAATGGGTTCCCGCTCCTGTCCTCAAGCCGCGATAAAGCCACGCCATCTCGTTGAGCGTAAGCGCCTCCGCTCGCGCGTCGGGCGCCGCATTGGGCCAGCAGGCGCCAATCTCTTCCGCTGAAAAGCCAGCGACGCGAAGATTGTTCCGGAGAGTCTTCCGCTTCTGCGCGAATGCCTGCTTCAGAAAGGTATCGAAGCCGTCCGCGTCGACACCGAGTTCCTCAAACCGTGGTGCAAACTCAAGCCGCAGCACTGTCGAATAGACCTCCGGAGGCGGCGAGAAAGCCTCCGGCGGCAGTGTAAAGAGATGGTCTACGCGTGCATGCATCTGTGCCGTCGCTGAGAGCAAGCCATACTCCCGCACCCCGGGCGCAGCCGAAATCCTGTCTGCAACCTCGCGCTGCATCATCAGCACGGCCCGGTCCAGCAAGCCTTTTCTCGCGCTTGCAAAGAGCTTCAAGAGAATGCCCGAGGTGATGTAATACGGCAGGTTGCCGATTACATCGACCGTTCCCGCCCCAATCAACGAGGTAAAGTCCGCATCGAGAACATCGCCGGCGACGACCTCGATGTTGGGCGCATCACGGAATCTGAACGTCAACTCCGCCGCCAGGCTCCTGTCCAATTCAAGTGCGATCAATCGCTGAGCCTTCGAGACCAGCAGCGAAGTGATGGCGCCATGTCCCGGCCCAATCTCCAGGACAGTTCGTCCGCTGACATCGCCCAGTGCGTCCACGATGGCATGACGCGCCGCATCGTCGACCAGGAAGTTCTGCCCGAGCTTCGGCTTGCTTTTCTGCCCCATCCTCTCTAAGAGTACCCCTTGCTCTGAAACTCGCGGGTGGGTTGATCGCGCGTCAAAAAGGGTAGAGCATAGCGGAATGTATATCGTCTTCGCAGTTTCGGAATGCGAGCCGTGGGCAACTACCGGCGGTCTGGCCGATGTTGCCGCCGCACTTCCCCGGGCCTTGGTTCGGCTTGGCCACAAGGTCGCTGTCTTCCTGCCCTACTATCGCCAGGCCGCGAAGCTTGCGCCCGATGCCCCCGTCGTGCTGGCCAGCATCACCATCCCTTTTCCGCAGTACAGCCGTTTCGCGCAGGTACTCGATGGCGGTGTGCATGAGGGGGTGCAGATCTACTTCATCGGCTGCCCCGAACTCTTCGATCGCGAGAGCCTCTACGCGACGCCGAGCGGAGACTACGCTGACAACGCCGAACGCTTCGGCCTGCTGAGCCGCGCAGTCATCGAGGCGACCAAGGTCCTTGGTGTGCCCGACGTCTTCCACGTTCACGACTGGCATACCTCCATTCTCGCCGTGTTCCTTCGCTCCACCTACTTCTTCGATCCGCTGTTCAAGCGGGTTCCCGTCGTGTTGACCCTGCACAACGTCGCTTATCAGGGCAGCTTCTCCCCTTCAACGATGGAGACACTCCTGCTGCCCTGGGACATGTTTGCGACCGATAAGCTGGAGCACTACGGCTCTGTGAACTTCCTCAAAGGCGGCATCGTCTACTCCGATCTGCTGACGACGGTGAGCCGCACCTACGCCCAGGAGATCCAGACCCCGGAGTTCGGCAACGGCCTGGACGAGACGCTTCGCCGCCGCGCCCCCGAGCTTACGGGCATCCTCAACGGCGTTGACTACCAGGAATGGGACCCGGCGAGTGACCCGCACATCGCCGCACACTACACCGCCGAGAATCTCGCCGGGAAGCAGGAGTGCCGCCGCGACCTGCTCCACGCCTTTGGCCTTGATGGTACGCCGGAGACGACCGCCGTCCTGGGCGTGTCCTCCCGGTACGCCACCCAGAAGGGCATCGACTTCATCGTCGAGATCATGGATCGCCTGGTCCAGGAAGATGTGGTGCTCGTCATGATTGGCAACGGCGAGGAGTACTACGAACGCCTGCTGACGGAGATGGCAAGCCGCTACTCGGCGAAAGTGCGCGTCCAGACCAAGTACGACAAAGTGATGGGCCACAAAGTTGAAGCGGGCTCCGACATCTTCCTGATGCCCTCTCGCTACGAACCGGGCGGTCTCGCCCAGATGTATAGCCTTCGGTACGGCACCGTGCCCGTAGTCCGCGCCACCGGCGGACTGGAAGATACGATCGACGAGCAGCCCGAGGGCCAGGGCAACGGCTTCAAGTTTTCTGGCTACGAATCCGGCGACTTCCTCGAGGCAATCAAACGCGCGCTCGCCACGTTCTCCAACAAACAGCAGTGGACCGGGATGATGCGCCGCGGCATGGCCCAGGACTTCAGTTGGGAGAAGCCTGCCAAGGAATATGTTCGGGTTTATGAGCGGGCCATCAGCAACCGGAACTGAGTTGACTTTGTATTCGCTGGAAAGGGTACAACCGGCCAGTCACCGTCTCAACGTCGCAAAGCCGACTCCTCGAAGTGCAGCAACAAGTCCGCCGGGTCCTGCCAGACCTCAATGCAGCCGGCATCGAGCAGGTCGCTCCGCTTCCAGCCTCCGCACGTAAGCCCGATTGCCTGGACCCCAACTTTGCCTGCAGCCTCCGCGTCCCATGGCGTGTCGCCCAGCGCGATCGCCTGTTCAGCCGTCATGCCCGCTTTCTCAAGTGCGGCCGCGAAGATGTCACCTTCAGGCTTTGAAGCGTCTGCATCCGCGCTCGTCGAAGCCTCATCGACCAGGTCTTCCATGCCGACGATCTTTGCAAACGTGGGCAGGTCTTCCTTGTTCGAGGAGGTCGCCAGAACGATCTTCAAGCCGGATTTCCGCGCCCGGAGCAAAAGCTCTCTCGCCTGCGGGAACGCAACCATGCGCGGCATGTAGTCGCGGTGGAAGATGTCTTTGCGGAACTCCTTGATCTGCTCCTCCAGCCGCTCGCGATCGGCCTCGGGCACGAAGGTAGGGATCACATGGTCACTGCCTTTCCCGATCTGCCGCCACGCCTCGTCCATGCCAATCTCAATGCCAAAATGCTCAAATGTTCTGCGCCATGCCTCGGCATGAAGCGCATTGCTGTCGACGAGAGTGCCATCGATGTCGGTAAGAAGTACATCTGCCATTCAGTTTCTCCAGTTCTATCTACGCTGCTACGATGCGTAGATGCCGAATTCCTTTGTCACTGCCGTCCTGTTCTCCGCGATCACCGTTGCGTCCGCGGTTGGCCAGGCCTCACCTCAGCCACTCGCCGCTCGCCTCGCCGCCCAGAATGCCCTCTTCGAAGAATGGTACGAGGCCGGCCTGAAAGCTAGTCCTGAGCGCGCCACGGCCTTCGGCGACTACCGCTATAACGATCAACTCGACGACGGTTCGCTTGCCGCTATCATCCGGCGCGAAGCCGAGAACGAGGCCTTCCTCACTCGCCTGCGTTCGATTACGACCACTGGCTTTACGGAGCAGGACGTGCTCTCGCATGAGTTGATGCAGCGGTCGCTTGAGCAGGCCGCCGAGAACTTCAAGTTCAAAGAGTACGAAATGCCGCTCTCGCAGATGAGTGGCCCACACACCAACCTGGCCGACCTGCCGCTCTCCGTACCGCTCGATTCCGTGAAGCACTACGACGACTACGTCGCGCGGCTGCACCAGATTCCGCGCGTTTTTACACAGACGGAAGAGGTGCTTCGCCAGGGCATGAAGGACGACCTGATGCCAGTGAAGTTCCTGCTCGAGAAGGTGCCCGCGCAGTGCTCTGGCGTCATCGATGCCGATCCGTTCCTCATCCCACTTAAGAAGTTTCCGGCAAGCTTCCCCGATGCGGACAAGCAGCGCTTGACGAAGGCGATTACAGATGCCGTCAACAGCGAAGTGCTGCCGGCGTACAAGCAGTTTTCCGTGTTCGTCGCGACCGAGTATGCGCCGCACGGCCGGACCGCGCTTTCGATTACCTCGCTGCCACAGGGTGAGGCGCGCTACCGCAACGACATACGCGGGCGCACCACCGTGAGCGACAAAACACCCGACGAGATCCATCAACTCGGACTGAGCGAGATCGCCCGCATCCAGGCCGACATGCTCGCAATTGCAAAGAAGGAGGGCTTCGCCGATCTCACTACCTTCCGCGCCTCACTGAAGACTAACCCGAAGTACTTTCCCACATCCTCGCAGCAGATCGTGGACGACTTCGCGCGATACATTGCGCAGATGCAGCCGATGCTGCCAAAGCTGTTCACGAATATCCCTGGATCGCCGGTTACGGTCGAAGCCATCCCCGCATTTCAAGCGGCGATGGCTACGCACTATCAGGGCGGCACTCCCGACGGGAAGCGTCCCGGACGGGTGAGCGTCGCGACCTCCGACTTTGCCAAGCGCAGCCTCATCAACGACGAGGCAGTCGCTTACCATGAGGGCATCCCCGGCCATCACATGCAGATCTCGGTCGCGCAGACGCTTACGGGCCTGCCGAAGTTCAGGCTGCATAACGGCAACTCCGGATACATTGAAGGCTGGGCACTCTACGCCGAGCAGCTAGGCAAAGAGGTCGGCTTCTACCAGGATCCGGTCAGCGACGACGGCCGGCTTTCAAGCGAACTCTTTCGCGCCGTCCGCCTGGTGGTAGACACCGGCATCCACTCAAAAGGCTGGACCCGCGACCAGGTCGTCGAATTCATGCGCAACAGCGGCGCAGTGGATGAGCCCACCATCCAGGCCGAGACCGACCGCTACATCGCCTGGCCCGGACAGGCGCTCGCCTATAAGCTCGGTCAGCTCAAGTTTCGTGAACTGCGCGAGCGCGCTCAGAAAGAACTGGGCCCGAAGTTCGACATCCGTACCTTTCATGATGAGATGCTGAACGGCGGTGCTCTGCCCCTGGATTTGCTCGACGCACGGACCGACGCGTGGATCGCGAAGCAGAAGGGTGTGAGTTCCGGAGCTGAGTAGCCCGCATTCGTTGTCCAACCGAGTCACAGGGACGAAGGCGCGGGTGTGGATGATCAAGCGCGTCAACCGCGTCTACAGCTAATCGAGAACTCGGGCCACAACGTCGTAGTCATGCGATTCGGTGATCTCTGCCCGGTAGAACGTCCCCGGAACCAGTGCGTCATGCGGTCCGAAGTCGTTGATGAGGACTTTGCCGTCAATCTCTGGGGCATGCAGCGCGGTACGGCCCTGCCAGAGGAGGTCGGTTTCCTCCGATGGACCTTCGACGAGAAGATCGATCTCGCGCCCAACCCAGGCGGCCTTCGCCCGTGTGCTGATCTTCTGCTGCAGCTTCATCAGCTTGCGGCGACGAGCTTCGATCGTGCGCCGTGGAACCTTCAGTTCTCCGGGCAAGCCGAACGCCGCCGCGCCTTCTTCATCGGAGTAGGTGAAGACGCCAAGCCAATCGATCTCCGCAGCAGACACAAACTCGCAAAGCAGCTGGAAGTCCAGTTCCGTCTCGCCGGGAAAGCCAACAATGAAGCTGGTGCGAACGACGATGCCGGGAACGATGCGCCGCGCCTTCGCAATCAGGTCAAGGAAGATCGGGCCGCTCCCGCCTCGCTTCATGGTCTTCAAGACAGCCGGGCTGGCATGCTGCAGCGGTACGTCGAGATACTTCGCAATGGTGGCGTGCTTCGCCATCGTTTCGAGCAGGCGCGTCGTCACCTTGTTCGGATAGGTATAGAGGAACCGGAGCCAACGCAAGCCTGGAAGCACAGCCAACGCATCCAGCAATTGCGCAAGGCCGTCCTTCAGGCCAAGATCTTCACCGTAGCAGGTCGTGTCCTGTCCAATCAGCGTGATCTCGCGTACCCCCTGCGCGATCAGGTTCTGCGCCTCCGCCACGATCGATCCCATGCGCCGCGAACGGAACTTGCCGCGAAGCTGCGGGATGATGCAGAACGTGCAGGGATGGTCGCAGCCCTCGGCGATCTTGATGTAGGCGGACGCGCGCGGCGTCGTCAGAATGCGCGGCGTCTCGTCCGTGTAGAGGTACTCAGGAAGTGCGGCGGCGGCACCGTCCCAGGCATCGCGTGAGAAGCGTCCGGATTGTTCGCGGGCAGCGCCCTCAGGACGGAATCCAGTCGCGGTCTGCCGATTCGCATGTCGCATCTCAGGTTCGAGACGTGTCGCACTCAGATGTCCTTGTTCCACGATCAGCTGAGCTCCAACTTCGGACGGATGCGAATGCTGGTGTACGGCGCTCGCCGCGCGGGTTACAAGATCGCTGGACTGCGGCAGAATGTTGAAGAGGCCGCTGCTTGCAGGGGCGACCGCGGCCAATCCAGCCGCTGTAAGGATCGCCTCCAACTCCCCGGTCCCGACTACAGCGTCGACCTCAGGAATGTTCCTCCTGATCTCGTCCCGGTACCGCTCCACCAGGCATCCTGCAACGATCAACCGCCGTGCTTTCCCTCCGGCAGCCAGCTTGTGCTTGGCCATCTCCAGAATCGTGTTCACCGACTCCTGTTTTGCCGAATCAATGAAGCTGCACGTATTCACCACGATAATTTCGGCGTCTTCGGCGTTGGGCGTCAACTCGGCGCCGCTCTGATGGAGCATGCCCATCATCACTTCAGAGTCGACGAGGTTCTTTGGGCAGCCAAGCGAAACGAAGCCAATCTTTGGACGAGCGAGTGCCGAGGATCCGCCATCAACGCGGGCTTCAGTTTCGAGGATGGCTGGGGCACTCACAGCCTTTTAGTTTACCAGTCTGGGCGCTGCTTCTGTGCCCCGAAGCAGTCGCATCCGCTGTCGGAGACTTCCTAGGAACACCGGTGCAGAATCCGTTCGGTGCTGACTGCGAGGTTGACAGACGTTAGAGATTCGTTGCCGTGACATGGTGCCGCCGCAGGCCATCAAGATGAATGACCAACGCGATGAGCCCGCCGGCGATAGTGCACAGCGCGCGGCGATGCGCGATCATCGGACCGGGAAGCACATTAAGCGAAAGCAGGAAGACGATGTATGAGGTAAGGAAAAGCGAGAAAAGACCGTAGTTAACGGTGTTGGTTGCAAAAGAAAGAAACGCAAACGTAGTCGCCAGCGCGGCCAGCGCAAACGGTGTCGTATGGATGTGCACAAGGAAGTACGTCGAGAGCACCGCGCCCGCCAGCGTCCCGGCAATCCGGAGGAGCGCACGGGTCAGCGTTTCGAAGAACGCTGGCTTCTGCACCAGGAGCGCTGTCATGGGTATCCAGTAGCCGCTCTGAATGCCAAGCCGCCGATAAAGCTCGGCAGCTAGAACGACCGTAGTGGAAAGCCGCAGCGCATAGCTGAAACCAGCCTCGCGGCTGATGCGCGGCAGAACAGATGGCACGGCGCGCAGGCGCTGCAGCATCGTCCTGCGATGCAGGTAGGTTTCTGCGCCTGCAAGAGTTGCACTTGGAATGTAGAGCAGGTTCTTCTTCAACTCTGGCAGCATATTCAACAAAAGGCTGGTGAGGAACACTTGGAGACTGCATCCGGCAAAGAGAATGAGAGCGCGAACTCCCGCGTTGTGGAGACTCGCCGGAAACGCGGACGTTACGAACAGTGTTACAGCTGCCTGCTGGCCCACCCACGCGACTCCCGCCGCTCGTGCCGTAAGCAAGCCGTAAGCAAAACTCCACAAGGCCGCCGCAATCAGGATCTCGAAGCCATGGTGTCCGACCGTCATACCGACTACCGTCGACAACGCCATCGCGAAGGTCGCCGCAATCATTGGCCAGAGACGCGAATCGGCAATTCTCTGGTTGACACCGAAGCCGATGGTCATCGCGCCGCCGCCCGCGATTAACCCAGCGCCGGGATGGCCCGAGAAGACGCCGATGAATAAACAAAGCGCGACCGCAATCGCCCCTATTGCCGAGGTGCGAACGCTGACATTGTTCCACGTGAAGGTGTAAAGATCAGCGAAGTACGGACTGGCCGCCGGAGTCGAGGAAAGTACGCTGCTCTGCGGGTTGTCGATCGTGGCCACAGGCTCTATGATGCCCGTTGCCGGTGCCGCTCCTGAAGACACCAGGAAAGTTCCGGCTGCTTCGAGGAGGCGTTTGGCCAGATTGCGCCGGGATCTTCGTATATGGCCGCAACGAACCGGTATGTAGAAGTCTTATCAGCGAAAAATGGTGGACGACGAAGCGGCACGATCAGGGCAAGTACCGTAAGCAAAGGGCGCGCAATGGCCCAAAAGGAACTGGCGTGAAGCACTGCGTCCCACGTAGTCGCGAGGTTTGAAGCGGACCCGCGGCAATGCTAAGATGACTCAGTGCCGGGTCCTACGCGACGTAATCCCGCCAACCCCGCCAGGTCCGGAAGGAAGCAACGGTAAC
>CAZZYQ010000007.1:0-88164 GCA_964658395.1 uncultured Granulicella sp.
TGAAGAAGACCGAAGAACGCGGGCTCCGGTGGCATCTCGCGGTTAGCTGGCGGTAATGGTGCAGGGAGTCAATTTCCTCTATTCCCTCGCATCTGTGCAGCCATAGAGCATACATGGCTACGGCAACGTGATGAGGCGGCTTGTTCGTCTACTAAGGCGAAGTGTTGGGACAAGAGGCCTAGGCGCGACGTTCGGTGCGAGCAGGTGGGGTGGTGGTATTGCCCTCGCCCAGCTTTCGATGAAAAAGGTTGAAGACTAAACCGTAGAGAGAATGCGCCAGCTCCGGGTCGTACCGGATGCCTTCGTCGCGCATGAAGGCGTGCGCCATTCACCTCGTGCCAGCTAAGCCGGATGCCGAGTTCGTTGAGGCGCGCCAGCACCTTCATCCTGCCTTCGGTGGGGATGTGGGGATCCTGGCGGCCCCAGATAATCAGGAGTTCGCCACGAATGTCTTTGGCGCGCTCGAGCGAGTCGTCGTTCATGCCCGCGGCGAGCGAGCCTTTATGGATGTCGGTGGCGTAGAAGCAAGCGGTGGCTTGCACATCCGAGTTCATGGCAGCCCGGAAAGCGAGATGGCCGCCGATGCAGATGCCAAGTGCGCCGAGTCTGCCGGTGCAGTCAGGACGGCCGGCAAGATGGTCGAGCACGGCGCGAGCGTCGGAGTCATACGCGCTAAGCGATTTGGTCGTCTTCAGTTCGTTGCCGCGGTCCGATCCGGCCTGATCGTAGTTAAAGACGGTCCCGGCAGGCTCGTACTCGTGATAGATCTCGGGCATGGCGACGACATAGCCTTGCCCCGCCAGCATCGCTGCGGTACGACGTATGGGTGCGGTGATCTGGAATATTTCGGAGTAAAACACGACTCCCGGGTAGCGGCCCGGCGCGCCTGGACGAACGATGTGTGTTCGCATGACCCCTGTGGGAGTTTCCAGGTCAACATGCTCGCCATTGATGATGATCATGCTGCTTTCGACTTTCGCAGTTTAGACCCGAATCGGAGATAGCTTGATTGGCTCCTGAGGTAGGACTCGAACCTACAACCCTTCGGTTAACAGCCGAATGCTCTGCCATTGAGCTACTCAGGACCATCTTGGGGGATTGCCCACCCCTTCAGTTATAACAAACGCGAAGGAGGGGGTCAAAAGCTGCTGTGATCAAAGCACGCCGCATGGGAGACGCCGATGCCTGCGCCTTTGCATCTGCACACAGTCTTCTGAGCGGTAGATCGGTCTGCTTGCTTCGGAGCATTGTGAACGATACGGAGAGGGCAGGGCAGCGCAAAGCGCTGGCACCTGAACAGCCAAAAACCTGTGCCTACCCAGACGGAATTGCAAAGAAGAGTACGTAGCTGCTCGCCTCTCAGATGCTGGTACGAAGGATGTAGGCACCCGACAAAAAAGGGGTACCAAGGACTATTGAAAACTACTGCTCGATTTGACGATACTGCCTCGTAATGCCCCGCTTCTCGTTGACTAAACTCCGACTCGCAGGTTCTGTCGTGCGTAGAAGCCACCATGTGCAGCAGAGAAACGCTGCCCACGTGCAAGAGCAATTTCTTGTAGAGACAGCGAAGATGGAGGATGAATGATCAGCGTATCCCGAGCAAAACGTGTCTTGGCTATTATTCCCGTTAACCGGGATTGCCTGACGTTCATGTTTAAGGATGGGACGAACACGACCCTGACCTATAGAGAACTTCGTGACTCGTGGAACGAGATGAACGGCTTCACGGAAGAATCGGCTGCACCAAAGCAGACGGAGAATAACAGCGCGTCCAGAAGCGCAGTTACCGGGACGGTTGTTGTGCCAGTACGAGAGCCGGTCGCGTATAGCCAATTCCCAAAGCTCCACCCGCTGGCAAGGCCAAGAACGAAGACGTACGAGTCCTGACTCGCGGCTCAACTGCTTTCAGAAGGTGAGTTCTGCAAGCAGGAGAGCTGCACTGGAAATACTCCGCTGGGACGCCTCTGAACGGCTCCATACTTACATCGGATAGACGGCTCGTCCCAAGGGATGAAAGATTGAGGGCCGAGACTAATTGATTACCTAGCTCGGTTTGAAGGAGCAAATGTGAAGTCGGCTATTTCTATGACAGGTCACTACGATCCTATCTTCGTTGCTGCCTCTGTCTTGATTGCTGTTATGTCTGCCTACGCGGCACTTGACCTTGCCGGTCGAGTTACATCCAGCCGCGGAAATGTTGCACGTTTTATCTGGCTCGGCGGCGGCGCCATTGCGCTGGGCATCGGTATCTGGTCGATGCACTACATCGGCATGCTGGCGATGCGGATGGACATGGTTGTCCTCTATGACTGGCCTACTGTTCTGCTCTCCTTGTCTGCGGCAGTCATGGCGTCTGCAGTGGCCCTGTTCCTGGTAAGCCGAAAGACCATGGGCGCTCTCTCAACCGTCTTAGGTAGCATTTGGATGGGAGCGGGAATTGCCGGCATGCACTACATTGGCATGGCGGCGATGCGGGTTCCCGCCAAGCGTTCCTACGCTACGTCTCTGGTCGTACTCTCGGTCGTCCTGGCTGTGGTAATCGCCTTTGTTGCGCTCCGGCTTACCTTTGCATCCCGCCACGTGAAGACGATCTGGAGCTGGCGCAAAGGACTTAGCGCGGCTCTCATGGGATTCGCCATTCCAATCATGCACTACACAGGTATGGCGGCGGCGCGGTTTACTCCGGCATACCTGGATCCAGCCGAGCTTCACCACTCAATCAGCATCTCCGATCTTGGTGCGGCGAGCATTGCTCTGGTCACCGTGGTCATGCTTTGCCTCGTCTTTCTTTCTGCAACGGTGGATCGTTATCTTTACCGCCAGGCCACCCAATTGGAGGGAAGCGAAGAACGATACCGCAAGATTGTCGAATCTACCTTCGATGCTTTTCTCGCATTCGGCTCAGACGGTCGAATCACAGATTGGAACGCTCAAGCAGTGAAGACATTCGGCTGGACGAAAGAAGAAGCGGTAGGCTTCCACCTGAAGGACCTGATCAAGGTACATGGCGACCTTGAAAGCGACGCTCCTGAAAATGTTTCAAGTTTGTATGAACTTCTTTCTTCGAGCAAAGACGCACCACTACAAGATCGTCTTGAAGTAGCAGCGCGCCATAAGACCGGGATTACGTTTCCAGCAGAGATGGACATTTCTGCAGTTACTATGGGCGAGCACACGATCTTTGCGGCGTTTGTCCACGATGTTACGGAGCGCAAGCTCGCTCAGCGTCACATGGAAGAATCGCGGCAGGCAGCTGAAGCTGCTTCTCTCGCAAAGAGCGAGTTTCTTGCCAACATGAGCCACGAGATCCGAACGCCGCTCAACGGCGTGATTGGAATGACTGAGCTTGCACTGGAAACGGAGTTGACCGGGGAACAGCGTGAGTTCCTGGAGACGGTAAAGCTCTCCGCCGACTCACTTCTTGGCGTTATCAATGACATTCTTGATTTCTCCAAGATTGAAGCCGGCAAGGTAGATATCGAAGACATCCGGTTCGATGTTCGGGAGTGCATCGAATCTACGCTCAAGACCCTTGCGTTACGGGCCGATGAGAAAGGCCTCGAACTGCTCTGTGATATCAGTCCGGAAGTTCCTGAGGTGGTCTTCGGCGATCCGGGCAGGCTCCGGCAGGTTGCAACGAACTTGATTGGAAATGCCATCAAGTTTACGGCAGCGGGCGAAGTTGCACTCCACGTCTCGACGCAGAGGTCCGCGACTGGGACTGAGGAGTTCCACTTTATCGTTTCCGACACCGGCATCGGCATTGCACCGGAGAAGTTGGAGAGCATCTTCGAGAGCTTTAGCCAGGCAGACACCTCCACGACCAGAGAGTACGGCGGGACTGGACTTGGTCTCACCATCTCGAAGAGGCTTGTGGAGCTGTTTGGCGGAAAGATCTGGATCGAGAGTGAGCTTGGCAAAGGATCAAACTTCCATTTCACTCTGCCGCTGCGCAAAGCAGAAGCGCTGGAGAAAGCTCCCGATGCAAAGACGTTGCAGAACGACCTTGTTGGCATCAAGGCGCTCGTGTTGGATGATAACAAGACGAACCGGCGCATACTGTCAGGCCTTCTGACCTCCTGGGGCATGGAGCCAATTTTGACGAGCGACGGACCAAGTGCACTGGAACTGGTGAATGCCGCACAGGAACGCGGAGAAAAACTCGACATCATCCTGACCGACATGCACATGCCGCACATGGATGGCTTCGGCTTCGTTGAACGCGTGCAGGCGCTCCCCGGACTTTCCAGCGTGCCGATCCTTATGCTTTCTTCGGGCGCACACCGAGGCGATGCCGCTAGGTGCCAGGCACTTGGCGTCGCGGCGTATCTTCTGAAGCCGGTTCGTCAGTCAGAGCTGAGGGAATCAATCGCGCGCGCTACCGGCAGGACCGCCAACCCGGATAGCGCTTCCATGATTACCCAGGATAAGCTGCGCCGGGAGCGGCCACTCAGTCAAGTACTGAGCATTCTTTTGGCAGAGGACAACCACGTCAACCAGAAGATGGCGGTGCGCCTTCTGGAAAAACGCGGTCACAAAGTGACTGTAGTTGATAACGGAAGCGAAGCGGCAAACATGCTTGAGCGCCGCTCCTTTGACCTCGTGCTGATGGACGTCCAGATGCCTGTAATGGACGGCATTACCGCGACCAAGATGGTGCGCGAGCGGGAGCGCAAGACCGGATCGTATCAGCCGATTATCGCGATGACAGCCCTCGTGATGAAGGGCGACCGCGAGCGCTGTCTTGCCGCACAGATGGACGGGTATCTCTCCAAGCCAATTCGGCCGGTTGAACTGGATGCCGTGCTGGAAGAGTACTTGCAGAAGAAGCATCGGGAAGCACCGAACCTGGAGCCGGCACCGGCTGCAGTGGCTGGAGATGCCGTAAACCTGAAAGAGCTGCTCGATCGGCTGGACGGAGATACAGCGTTCCTTGCCGAGCTTTCCCAGGTCTTCCGCGAAGACTATCCGCGCCAGATGAATGCCGCCTGGACCTGCATGCGAGATCAAGACGCGCCCGGGTTGAAACGTGCTGCGCACGGATTGAAAGGCGCGTTGGCGAACCTTGCAGCCACTCGCTCGATGGAAGTTGCTGCTTCGATTGAACGCATCGCCGGGGCGGGTGAGCTGGAGGGAGTCAGAGAACTGCTGGACCAATTGGAACTTGAGCTTCCTCGAGTTCTGTCCGAGCTTTCGGAGTGCAGCAAGGAGTATGCCCTTTGAAGATACTGATCGCCGATGACGACGCGGTTTCGAGGAGCATGATGAGCCGCCGCTTGTCACAATGCGGCTATGAAGTAATGACCGTCAGCAATGGGACCGAGGCAGTGCACAGGCTGCTGCACAACGATGGACCTCGCTTGCTGTTGCTCGATTGGATGATGCCTGGTCTTGATGGACCTGAGGTGTGCAGAGCGATCCGGCAGGGCCCGCGCCAGGCATACGTCTACATAACTTTGCTGACCAGCAAGGACTTGAAGGAGGACATCGTTGAAGGGCTCGAGGCTGGCGCTGACGATTATCTCACCAAGCCATGCAACCTGCAGGAACTTCGTGCGCGCCTGCGCACCGGCGAGCGGGTGTTGGGGCTGGAAGACAAGCTGATTGCGGCACGCGACGAAATGCGCCATAAGGCCACGCACGACGGCCTGACGAACCTGTTCAACCGCACTTCCATCATCCAGAAGATGCAGGACGAAGTGGAAAGACTAAGCAACTACGGAAAGCAGTTTGCCGTGGTCATCTGCGATATCGATCATTTCAAGTCGATCAACGACAAATATGGTCATCCGGTCGGCGACGAGGTACTTCGAGAGATCGCGCTCCGGCTCGGAAAGTCGGTCCGGGTTGGTGACGAGGTAGGCCGATTTGGCGGTGAGGAATTTCTTTTTGTTCTTGCGGGATGCACAGAAAATGGCTTGAACCACCTGACCCACATGATCTGCGAATCGATCCGGTGCAAGCCGGTACAAACGACTGCAGGTCCCGTGAACGTCTCGATCAGTGCAGGAGCGCTGCACCTTGGGAACGGCAGTGTCCCCTTGAACGTGGAACGCGTTCTTCAACGGGTTGACGAAGCCCTCTACCAGGCAAAGTCCTGCGGTCGCGACCAGTTCATTCTCGGTCATCTCTCCGGCAAGCGGCTCTCTGTCGCATAGCCTGTACGTTCGCCCGTCACGTTTTTTGTATGGCCGTACTCGGGAAACATAAGTTTTTGGGTTCAGGCTGCCGCACACCGCATAAGAGCTTCCATCTTTACAGTCTGCAGTGTCAAAATGAACGCTGAGGGACCTCCCGTGCCGCAGCACTCTGACTTCTTGGAACGCGGTGGCCATAAGGAAGCGGCAAATCATGGAGCGCGCATCAAGGTCGTCGGGGTTGGCGGAGGCGGCAACAACGCAATCAACCGGATGATCGACGCCGGGCTTGGCGGCGTAGAGTTCCTCTCCATCAATACAGATTTGAAGCCGCTGCAGGATTTAAAGGCCCACACTCGTCTCCAGATCGGTGCGCGACTTACCCGTGGCCTTGGGACGGGAGCCAACTCTGACGTCGGTCGCCAGGCGGCCCTCGAGGACACAGAAAAGATCATTGAATCGCTCGAAGGCGCCGACATGGTCTTTGTGACCGCTGGACTGGGTGGCGGCACTGGAACCGGAGCTTCGCCTGTCGTGGCGTCCCTCGCCAGTCAGATGGGAATACTTACGGTCGCCGTCGTCACTCGACCGTTTGTATTCGAGGGCAAACGAAGGATGGCGCAAGCCGAGCGCGGCGTAAGCGCACTGCTCGACCAGTCAGATACCCTGATCGTCATCCCGAATGAACGGCTCCTTGTGCTTGCCGGAGAGGTGGGATTCTTCGATTCCTTCAAGATCGCCGATGATGTTCTGCGCCAGGCCGTGCAAGGCATCGCGGACGTGATCACCGTTCGCGGGATTATCAATCGCGATTTAGCGGACCTTAGAACAACGATCGCGGGCATGGGTTATGCGGTGATGGGTACAGCCGCGCGCTCCGGACCTGGCCGGGCCGCCGCCGCAGCACGTGGAGCAATCACATCTCCACTGATTGAAGTTGGCGCAATTGATGGTGCACGCGGCATCTTGATCAACATCACAGGGTCGAGCTCGCTTAGGCTTTCGGAGGTGAGCGAGGCCTCTACCATCATCCAGAATGCTGCACACGAAGACGCCAACATCATCTTTGGCGCTGTTCTGGATGAAAGACTTGGCGATGAGGTGAAGGTTACGGTGGTAGCAACCGGTTTCCTGGAGAACACCCGCGAACGGACAGAGCGCCGACTCGAGATGCTGAATCGAATGGAGCGGCAGACGATCTACGCCGACGCTTCGGCGAGAAACGGAAGTTACTGCCCCATTGTGCCCCATCCCACTTCTTCTCCTGAGTTAGTGCTTGGTGTCGCCGAGCCGCTCAATGCTGATGCTTCACCGAATCTTGAGATGGTGATCCTGCCTGTTACCGGCGAGTCCCCTTCAAACGAGAAGAACACTGAAGACGCACAGTCAATCGTCGCGACACCGCTCGAGGGACAGTCTCCGGTTGAGTTCTCCGATCCGCCCGAGTTGTACTTCACGAATGAGTGGTTCGACGACCTTCCTGCACAGTTTTCAGCGTCCGGAACCGGAGCTACGCCGGCGGAGATCGGATCAGAGACTCTGAGTGAGACCACGCCGATACAGGCCGAGGTTGCAAGGCTCAGGCAAACTGCCATCGCAGCTTACGCTGAGAGTTCTACGATCGCAGAGAAGGAGCCCATCCACACTGAGGTGAGCAGTTTCGCTGAAGTACTGGCAAGTCGCGAAAAGCTCCATAGGATTACGCCTCCAGAGGACACAACCGCGACAACGTCGACGGGCCTTGACCATGCTAGGCAGCAAGACACACTACCTGAACAGAACACGCAGAAAAGCGGTCCGGCGTTTCACGTTCCAAGGTATGCAGCCTTACCAGAGCAGGAGGAATGGTCGCCTGGCTTTGATGAACTCGATATCCCAACGTTTCTTCGTCGCAGCCCCTGAGTATCTGAACGGCACGTATGGTTCAGCCGCGGCGCGATCGTTCACTCAGGGCCGGTCTTCAGTGGGTGTTTGGCCTCGATGATGACCAGGTCTACTCTCCGATTCATGCGGCGGCCCTCTGGCGTTTGGTTGTCAGCCACAGGACGGTACGATCCGTAGCCGGCGACGGAGATCTTTGCGGGCGGAAAGCCCGCCTCCTCGACCAACATCATCAGGACGCTCGTGGCCCGTGCTGTTGAAAGCTCCCAGTTCGAGTGAAACAGAGAATTGTGGATGGGCTGATCGTCTGAGTGACCTTCCACGCGAATCTCCAGATTGTGCTGGATCAGAATCTGTGCGGTGCGCTTCAACTGCGCCGCTGCTCCCGGCAGCAGAGTCGCCTCACCTGAGTTGAAGAAGCCAAAATCGCGAAGGCTTATGATCAGCCCTTCTGAGGTTTGCTGAACCACAATCTCATGTTTGTCGATCGCGTCGCCAAGAACTCCCTCCAACTGGGTCTTTAACTGCGTGGTATTGAAGGGCAAGGGAGGGAGGGCGCCCCCTTGCTTAGGGTCAGGCCTGACTTTCTCAGGAGGAGTGCCGGGAGTTCTTGGCGGTACATTTAGACCAAGCTCCTCAAAGCCCGCATGGATCCCCACGGAGACCGTCTCGATGCTTTGTTTCTGCACGCGTGAGAAAGCAAACAACACGATGAAGACAGCAAGCAGAAGGGTGACGAAGTCTGCGTAGGACAGCAGCCAGCGGTCGTGCGTGGGTGCTTCCTCTGAGTTTATGCTGGTGCGTCGCGGGCGGGTGCGTGCTCTCATTGGCTCACCAGTTCGGCCTGCACGAGCGCCTCAGCTTGACTTGCCGACTCTGCAACGTAGCACTCGAGCTTCTCGCGCAATGCACGAGGCCCAACTCCGTCCATCATGCAGGCGACCGCTTCGATTGTCATCTCACGCACCAATTGCTGTTCGCGCAGCCGTATTCGGAGTTTGCCAGCAGCGGGAAGTAGAAGGAGATTTGCGAGGCCGAGGCCATAGAGTGTGGAGACGAACGCGACAGCGATGCCTTTCCCAATCTCTGCGACATTGTCCATGCGCTGCATCACCTGGATCAGTCCCATGACCGCTCCCATGATGCCCAGCGTAGGTGCAAAGCCCCCGGCTGCTTCCAACACCTTGACGGCAGCGGACTCTCGCTCGTCCGCAAGGTCCAACTCAAGTTCCATGTTTTCGCGCATCACGCGGGTCTGAGCTCCATCCACGGCAAAGGTAAGTGCTTTGCGCAGGAATAGATCCTGTATCTCGCTGAGCTGGGAATCAAGTCTCAGAAGACCGTGCCGACGCGCCTGGGTGCTGTAGGAGAGTAGTTCCTCTAATGCGCTTGCAAAGACGGGTCCGCGCTGCAGGATTACGCCCGGCAGCAGCCTGGCTGTTTCGAGCAACACCTCCGCGGGAAATTGAATCAGCACGGCACCAAAAGTGCCGGCAACCACGATCAGCGCAGCACTGGGCTGCAGGATCTGCTTGACGCTGCCACCGTCAAGGATAAGTCCTGCCACAATTCCCGAGATCGCTAACAGAAGCCCAAAGGCCGTGCTCCTGTCGAATCGCTTCTTGCGCATAGAGAAGGTCTATCAGATGTCTCGGGATGCACGTATCGTGCCAAAGATGTAGTTTGCGGCCTCCGCAAACGGCAAAGCAAATGCTCATAAACCTACCTGAGAGGAAAGCCTAGAGTCTGCGGTGCACGGACTGCGGTAGATGAGTCTTCTGTGAGATGAGCTGTGAGATTGAGAGAGCCTGTTTGATGAGAACCGAAGCTTCGACGTACTTTCAGACGCGAACAATTATCAGCCAACAGTGAACGTGGTAGAGGCGTATGTCGATAGAAGTCCTGCAACACGATGGCCAGCTTGAAACAGCAGGCCCAGCAAGGCTAACCGAGTTTAGATTCATCATTCGTCCATATAAAGGAGCTTCACATGTCACTGAGCATTTTGAACAATATCTCTGCCCTTCAGGCCGAGAATCAACTGGCAATTACGACAGCCGCTGCCAACAAGAGCCTGCAGCAGCTCTCCTCTGGCTCACGCATCAACTCGGGCTCGGACGACGCTGCTGGTCTGGCGATCTCTGACGGTCTGAACGCGAACGTGGCCGCGCTGAACCAGTCCTCGCTGAATGCAACGAACGCCATCGGTTCATTGCAGACGGCTGATGGCGCCCTCGCCCAGGTGACTGCGCTCCTGAACCGGTCGATCACGCTTGCAACCGAAGCTTCGAACACTGGTCTGAGCGCTGCCCAGCAGACGGCGATCGATGGTGAGTTTCAGGCGCTCCTCACGCAGATCGGCAACATCGGCACGTCGACCAACTTCAACGGAACCGCCGTCTTCGGCTCGTCTGTATCTGCGTTCACGAGCGATGGTACGACGAACGGGACGGTCACCATCGGCGGCACAGTCGCCGCGCTGACGACCACGACTCTCGGTCTTAACACCTCCCTTTTGACAACTCCCAACAACGCCCAGGCTGCTCTGACCGCCATCACTGCCGCAATCGCCACGGTGTCGGCACAGCGCGGCACACTCGGCGCAACCGTTGAGCAGCTGCAGGCTGCATCGACCGTCGACACCAACGAGTCGCAGAACCTCGTCAGTGCTTCCAGCAACATCACCTCCGCCGACATCAGCACCGTCGTCGCGAACGATACCAAGTACAGCATCCTTCAGCAGACTGGCATCTCCGCTCTGCAGCAGGCCAACCAGCAAGCGCAGACCGTTCTGAAGCTGCTCCAGTAGAACGCACGAGCCGAGACCGCCGGCTGATAGAGTTGGCGGTCCTGCTCCGCTCTTGGCAGATACCTGGAGGCATCAAGGAGCTTCATGAGTACAACTTCTTCCCTGAACTCAGTTCTCAGCGCTCTTGGCGGCTCAACCGGCATCGATGTTACCGCCGAAGTGAACGCCATTCTTTACGCCGACCGCGCACCCGAGCGGGGTTGGCAAACGCAACAAAACTCGCTTTCGAATCAGACGGCGGCCATCAATCAGCTTGAAACTGAGGCCTCGTCCCTGAGTGACGCTCTTAGCGCGTTGCAGAGCGCCACTGGAGTGTTGAGTGCGGTGACGGCCTCCAGTTCCAACAGCAATCTTCTTACCGCAACGGCCACCGACGGAACTCCAGCCAGCAATCATTCCATCACCATCAACAGCCTCGCCACGGCGGGCTCGTGGTATTCCGAAGCGGAGAGCAGCAGTTCTGCCGCTCTTCCGGTCGGCAGCTTCAGCATCACTGTTGGCGGTCAGACGACCGCGATCGACACCGGCAGCGGCGTCAACTCCCTCGATGCTCTCGCGGCCTCAATCAACAGCCGCTCACTTGGCGTGACTGCAAATGTAATTACAGATAACTCGGGTGCGCGGCTCGCGCTTACGTCCAGCGCAACCGGCAGCGCCGGGGACTTTTCCATCGCGAGCGGAGGCAGCCTCGGCTTCACGCGGTCGAGCCAGGGTGCTGATGCCTCCTTGACGGTCGACGGCGTACCAATAACAAGCTCTTCCAACACAGTCTCAGGCGCCATCAGCGGAGTTACCTTGAATCTGCTCGGCGCGGCGCCGGCGGTAACGAACGCCAACGGGCAGATCACATCGCCTGCCACTACGATCACCCTTTCGCTCGCGCCCGATACAGCGTCGATTACTACCGCCGTCAGCAACTTCGTCTCGGCTTACAACACCTTGTTCTCCGACGTGAATACGCAAATCGGGTACAACAAGACGACCCAGACCGCGGGCACCTTGCAGAGTGACAGCTCGGCGCAAGGTCTGCAATCGGCGCTGCTCGCTTCCACCAATTATGCAGCCTCTTCTGGCGTATATAAGTCGCTCGATTCCATCGGAATCAGCACCAAAGCGGACGGGACATTGTCCGTCAACACGACCCTGCTTGCACACGCCGTCCAGTCGAACAGTTCTGCGCTGGCCAGCTTCTTTCAGGGGTCGGCAGGCAATGGCTTCGCGGCAGCCCTTACTGCTTCGCTAAACACATACACAGATCCTACCCAGGGCGCATTCACGGTCGATCTGAAGAGTATCGCCAACGAGTACCAGGCGCTGACAGACCAGACCAATACGCTCGAGCTGTACTTGAGTTCTCAACAGACCATTCTTACGGCGAAGTACAACGCTGCCGACATCGCCATCCAGCAGCTTCCACAAAAGTTGAAACAGATCCAGGCCCTGCTGAACCCTGATCAGAACAGCAGTTCTTCCTAGCGAGCTCTTATGAAAAATCAATTTGCATCTCTTGAATATCGGCGCGCCGCGACCCAGCATGCTTCCGTAGTCGGCTTGGTCATCGCTCTTCACGACACGCTTACAGGCAATCTTCGGCGGGCAGCGGAAGCCATGGACCAGGGTGACATTCAGCGGCGCTGCGATGAACTTGTACATGCGCTCAAGGTGCTCCAGCAGTTGGAGTCGATGCTCGACATGGAGAACGGCGGGACGACAGCAGTCCAGATCCAACGCTTCTACACGCATGTTCGCCAGCAGATCCTGATGGCCCAGTTCAAATTGTCCTCGGCGATCCTCTACAAGCAAATCGAAGTCGTCCTCGAGGTCCGCGAGGCGTGGCAGCAGCTTGACTGCTCCGCGATGGACAGCCGCAACGTGGGAGCGTCTGCTTACGACGCCCCGCGCTCTACGATAGGGCATGCCTTCCCGGCAACAGCCCGGCTCGCCTTCTCATGTTCCTTCTAAAGAGGCGATAGTTCCTGCGCTCTGCAGGAAACTCCTTACGCGGCGCTCTGAACATTTCAGGCGCCGCTATTTCTTGGTCGCCGAGCGACCGTAGCCGCTCCAAAGCATCGGTAGTTGGAGAGCGGAGCGCGTCACCATCTTGTGAGCTGAAAATGGTCGATGCTGTCTTCAGCAGATCTGCGGGACCTAGCGGCAGGAGGGAAGAGTTGGGCAGGGAAGCGGAGCCTTGAGCGTGATAGTTCGACAGAAGACGGCCCGTCCCGTCCCTCTTGCTCAGTTGCACGCATGAGAACGGAGAAGCAATCTGTGCAGCTCTACTTCAGATAGTTGAGAAGGGAAGTTTGAATGACCTTTGCGGCCGCCGCGAGCAATGATGAATTACTGGTCTCTGCCTGGGAAAGGTTTTCAGCAGCCGTGGCCGGATCGATTCCCACCAGCGCGGTCTCACGAGACGAGAGCGTAACTTTCTCTTGCGAGAGGTAGGTCTCCTGCGAGGTCAGTTGGTTGATGGTGTTCCCAAAGATGGCGTGCTGCGACGTGACGTAGTTCAGGGCCGTCGTGATTGCTGTGGTTGCGGTCCCTATGTCGGCGCTCGTTCCGCTCTGCAGCGCTGTAGCTAAGTTGCTCAGAGCAGCAAGGACACTGGCGCTAGGGTTTGTGAACAGCGTCGATCCAGGTATGTTCGCCTGGACGGTAAGCGAGTCTCCAACGGAGATCTGGTTGACGTTGGCATTGCCGTTGTAGGTGTACCCGGTCGGGGAAGCAGCATCTGCGGTGAACGCAGCCTTACCACTTACAGTTCCACCGAAGAGTGAGACGCCTTGAAAGGTAGTATTGGCGAGTCCGACGACGTTGGTGAGTATCCCCTGGATGTTCGTCGCAATAGCCTGCCGGTTCGAAGTTGAGGTGGTGCTGTTCGCTCCTTCGGTCCCGAGCGTTATGGCCTGGTTCAACAGGGATACAACCGAGGTCAGGACCTGGTCCGCGAGCTGAGCCTGCGACAGAGCAGAACTGGCGTTCGTCGTGTACTGGTCGACGTTGGCGGACTGCGCCTGGAGCTCGATGTAGGCGGAGGCGGCCGCCGGATCGTCGGACGGCTGGTTGACTCGCTGACCTGTCGAGACCTGCTGGAACGCGATTTGCAGGGCTTGTTCGCTCTGCTGGATGTTGCTAGATACTGTGGAGTCAAGGCTGGGGTTGAAGCGCATTCGTACCTCGAAGAAAACTAGTTGATCATGTCGATCGTTGATTCGAAGAGCGTCTGGATGGTGCTGATGACCTTGGCCGCGGCCTGGTAGGCCTGCTGGAACTTGATCAGGTTTGCTGACTCCTCGTCGATCGACACTCCTGAGATGGCACCCTGCTGATTGTTGAGGGCCGCCAGACTCTGCTGAATCGAGTTTGACTGGGTCGTCGCGGTCTGGGTGAGACTGCCCACCAGGTACACGAGATTAGAAGACTGCTGGGTAGCGCTTTGCCCCGAAGGTAGAGCGAGCGTCTGGAGTGCAGTGAGATTCGCCACGTTGCCGTTGCTGCCGGACGCGCCATCTGAGCTGGCGGCGATGGCCGAAGGATCTGTGGTGGCAAGCTTGATATTAGCGGCCGATCCTGACACGGTCGCCGGGATGGTGAAAAGGGCAGCGCCTTTGGTGCCGTTCTGATCATAACCTTGCGCCTGTGCCGCATTGAATGCTGAGGCGAACTGGTTCGCCAAGGTATCCAGTGAGTTGAGAAGCTGCGGGATCTGCGTGTCGCGGACCTGGAGTGTGCCGCCGATATCTCCGCTGGAGATGGTAGAGGTTATGTCTTTGCCGCTCTGATCGAAGATGTTGATGTTTCCATCGGCCCCGGCCGCCGCAGACAAGCTGTAGCCCTGATTTCCGAGGACGAGTGGAGTACCGCTTCCGGTTGTAATCGAGTCACCCTGGTTGGAGTGAGTCACGGTGATGTTCGTCAACGTCGCCAGCTGCGTCTCGACTTCATTAAGCTGGTCGCCGATGGGTCCAGTATTCTGTCCCGCTCCGTTTTGCTGGGCCAGCTCCTGGTTAAGGCTGGCAGCGCGGGCCGTCAACTCGTTGATCTGGGACACGTCCGAGGAGATGGTGGAGTTCAGGCCGCTCTTTGGCCCGCTCAGGCCGGCCGAGATAGAGTTGAACTGATTGACCAGCGTCTGTGCATTCTGCAGGGCCGTCTGACGGTCCGCTGCACTCGCCGGATTGTTCGAGAGAGCGGAGAGACTGGTGAAGAAGGAGGAGAGGCTGCTCGCCAGACTTGTGCCGGTGCTTGGAAACAGTGTTTGTATCTGGCTTAAGGCGTTTACCTGTGCATCTGCGCTGCTCTGGTCGGAGGTCTGCTGCTGGATGCGAAGCGTCAGGAGTTCATCGCGGACGGCAAGAACGTTGTCGACGCTTACCCCGTTGCCGACTGTGAGATCGCCATTCTGAGAGGGCGCAGCTTCGCTGAGGGACACAATCTCGCGGCTGTAGCCAGCGGTGTTTGCGTTGGCGATGTTGTTGTTCGTGACCTGCAGCTCCAGTTCCTGGGCCTGGAGTGACTGCGAAGCGATCGCTAAAGATGAAGTTAGGCTGGCCATGATGTGTGCTTTCTCAGAGTTCGCAGGACCAGGTCCGTACACCGTTGCCCGACGAAGCAGTCGGTTGACTCGAGCCGTAGTAGCTCCGGTACAGCCCCGCAAGAAGCCGCAGGGTGTCGCCGGAGTGGGTCAATAAAGCTGAATAACCTCGATTGAGGGCCAATAAAGACGCTGCTGCACTCTTGATCCGCAGCAGAAGATTGGAGTCGAGACCGTCTTCAGGCTCTGGAAGCTCTAACAATCGCGTAAGCCTCTCGCCGGAACGATAACGCAAATTGGCAAGCCGCCTGCAACTGACCTCCTGCAAGGCCAGACTATTGTGCAGCGCGGCCAGATCTTGACGGACAACGGCGTTCGACGCGGCCTCAACTTGACCGGCCAGGCCGTGCAGAGTAGTCAGGCACTCTTCGCCTTCTGCCGGGGACAATCCGAGGATCCATGAGCGCTGCTCTTCTGTCTGCATTTCCTTCCGATCAATCGACTCGCCAGCCTTGGCGCCGACGCCTTAAACGTCAGCGCTTGCAAGGGAAGCGGCAATCTTGGCGCTATCGAGCTGATACTGTGCGCTGTGGACTGCCTGTTTCAGCGCTTCGACCCTGACCTGTCTCGATGGGAACGTCTGAATGGCGGTCTTGCTCAGCGTCTGGACCGTCTGTTTGTCGGAGGTAAAACTTGTGGTGTCCTCCGAGACTGCCGTGTGGTGGACAACAGGGCTCTTTGAAGTTGCGGCTTTCGCCACGCCCTCGTGACTGACTGGCTGCGGTGTATTGACAGCTACTACGCCTAAAGCATTGATGCTCATGACGCGCCTCCTTTAGAACGACAATCCTATCGGCACACGTCCGACTTCTGTTCAGTGCCAATCTGCCCATTCTCTAATTTTCTCTCATAATCGTGCCTTCCCGGCGGATGTGCCCACGCTCGGTGCAGGGGGGTGTACCCGTCCCGCGGCCGAGTGCAGGTGGTCGATGATCATCTTTGCTATGCCTATCCCTCCCGCAGCCGTGAGCGAACCTGCAAGCGCCTGCATGGCAATACCCTGGAACTGATCTTTGCTGGAATCGTCGTCATCGTCGCCGTCACCGCCTGGTACCTTGGCGAAGCTCTGTTCGGCCTGTTGCAGCCAACTTCCCAGAAGGATGGATTCGAAGTCCTTGCCTGCCTTCTCAATCTTGGAATCTTCTCTGGATGCGGAAGTACCGGTCGCAAGCGCGTTCTTGGCCCGGCCTACAAGCAGGTCGCTCTGAGCGTTCAAGGTGCTGGCCTGGATCGATTGTGCCGCCGTCGATGGATCGCTGATCATTAAATCACCTCAAGGTCGGCCTGCAGGCCGCCCGACGCTTTAATCGCCTGCAGAATAGAGACGATGTCATGGGAGGTTGCACCGATGGTGTGTAGTCCGCGTATCAGATCGTCTACATTGGCGCCATTCTCCAGCCGTATGGACTGTGCCGGCAGGTCCTTCACTGCGACATCGGTATTCGCCACCGGCGTCGTAGTGCCTGTATTACTGAATGGCAGCGGCTGCGAGACCGTGTAGGTTGTCTCGACCTGGATGCTCAAGCTCCCATGAAGCACGGAAACAGGAGAAAGCGTCACGTTTCCGCCCATGACGATCGTCCCGGTTCGCTCATTGATCACGACCTTGGCAGGAGCATGGAAGCGGATTGAGAGTGACTGGACCCGTGATATCAGCAGTGGCACTGATCTCGCACCAGCGCCCTGCACGTCGATCTCAACAGTTCGGTTATCCATCTGGGTTGCCACCGGATTGTGAAATTCGTTATTAATGGCGTCTGCGATGTCGCGCGTCGCCGTGAAGTCCGGGTTGCGCAGGACGAGAGACACAGTGTGAAGCTGACTAAGGTCGACCATAGCCTCGCGCTCAACGATCGCGCCCTCCACAATCCGGCCGACCGTGGGATGGTTCACTGAGCGCGTATTGCCGAGACCACCGGCGGCATACCCCCCCAGCGCCAGTGGTCCCTGCGCCTCCGCGTAGACCTGGCCGTCGGGCCCGCGCAATGAAGTCATCAACAGGACGCCGCCTTCGAGGCTCTTTGCGTCGCCTGCGGAAGAGACTGTGATGTCGAGCTTTGTGCCATTACGGGCGAAGGCCGGCAGAGAAGCCGTGATGAAGACCGCTGCCACATTCTTGACCACAACCTGGCTTGGGGAGATCTGCACACCCATACGCTTCATCGCGTTGGCGAGTGTCTGCACCGTGAAGAATGTCTGCTGACGGTCGCCGGTACCGTTCAGGCCCACAACCAGCCCGTAGCCGACAAGCTGGTTGTCGCGTACGCCCTGGATGTCTGTGATATCACGCAACTGCACCATATGGTCCGTATTCGAGCCAGATGCCGAGCCGCCTATCAGAAGGAGAACCGAAGCGTAACCCAAGGTGCGCGTAAGACTGCACCGAAACGAAGGCCAAAGAGCGTCGAGTTTAGAGCCGAAGAATCGCAAAGAGGTTCCTTAGAAGTTGAACAGCCACAAAACAGCTCGAGTGATCGGATTAAGGTTGCGAACACTGTCCGAGATGATGCCTTTGCCCTTCATCTCGATCTCGAGGTTCCCGAGCGCCGTCGAGGGAATCGTGTTTGCAGAACTGATGTCGCCAGGTCTGACAATGCCGCGGATGATCAGATCTTCGTGTTGATTGTTCATGGCGATCTTGCGCTCTGCCTCAATCACCATGTTTCCATTCGCAAGCACCGCAATAATCTGCCCCGTCAAATCTGTCGAGAACGTTGTGTTCGAAGCCGTGGCGCCTTGGCCCTTCAACGTGTGCGCCGAGTTGGCCGAAAGTAGCGGGTTTGTGCCGTGGGTAGCCACGCCGCCCACGATCCCCGAGATCCCGGAGGTAGTTGTGAACGCTCGCTGGCTGTCGACACTGCCGCTTTGTGCGGCTGTGGTCTGTACGGAAACCTGAACGATGATCGTGTCGTTGACGTTGCGCGCCCTGTAATCGGAAGACAGATCGCCAAGCGCGTTCGCCGCGGACCAAAGACTGCCTGTAGTCCGGGGGTTTGGCGGAGGCATGTACTGCTCATTTAGGTGGGCAAGGTATTCCGATCGCAGCTCCTGCGAAGTTTTTCTTACCGGCTTCACTGCGGCACTGCCTGCCATTGCGAAGATAGCGGACAGCCACACGAAAGGAAGAATTGGTCTTAGAGACAATCGAGTCATCTTGGAAATGTGCCTTTCAGTGTGTTCGGAGCGACTACTTGTGCGACGTAAATCCGTTTGCGATCACGTGTCGTTACACGAACTTTGTCTCCGAGCGCCCCATTTTCGAGACAGATAACGTCGACGCGAACGTGGACGCGGTCTTCGTCAAAGTCGAGACTTGCAGGGGAGCCACTGCGCACCGCCGGTTCATGCGGCTCGCTCCCATCCGGGACGGTTGTAGCTGATTGAGTTGGTACGGGAGGCTTCGAGTCTGAGGCGCGGTTAGGGGCGCCTGCCGGGTGCGGCTCTGTCTTATTTTTGAAGCTGCTCAGGTCCGTCGATGCAGGATAGGTGGCGAAAGCAAAGAAGGGTAGGCACTCGGAGTGATCCTGGCAGGAAACTCTCAGCCGTAACTCGCGAGCGTTCACAGGCGCAATATCTTCGATCTGAAGCAGCGGGTTGGGAACAGTCGATGTGACCGGGGCAGCCAGCCGAAGCTCTATGCCCCGGCTTGGGATCTGCCGGCCTTCGATCGCGCTCACAACCTGTGCAGTGGACAGGAGAAATCGTGACGGACCCGGCTGCGCCGGCACCGCCGTACAACACGCCAGTTCAACCAGAGATGCGGCTGCCAGCAGACATGAGCGGCCAGCCAGAGGAGATTGCCGATCCCGACGCATCCTTCGAGCCATGAGACTGTTCCTTACTGCGAAAGTTGGTTGAGCTGCTGAAGCATCTCGTCGGCCGCCTTCACGACCCGGGAGTTGGATTCGTACGAGCGCTGGGCGACGATCATCTGCACGAATTGATCGACGACGCTTACGTTTGATTGCTCAAGATTTCCTTGAACGATCGTCCCTATGCCCTCGGCTCCTCCTGGGGTGCCAACCACAGGTGAACCCGATGCGGTGGTCTCGAGGTAGATGTTGTTTCCTACACTGTTCAGACCTCCCGGATTGATGAACAAAGCCATCTGAAGACTTCCAACCTGAGTGGCTGTGTTGGTTCCCGGTTGGGTGACCGTTACCGTACCGTCTGTGCCTACGGTCACGTTTGTGGCGTTCGGAGGAATAGTGACAGCAGGCTGGACGGGGTTCCCATCACCCGTTACAAGGGCGCCCTGGGAATCAAGATGGAATGATCCAGCGCGGGTATAGCCGGTCTGACCGTTGGGGAGAAGGATCTGGAAGAAACCGCCGCCGGAGATTGCCAGATCAAGCGGATTTCCGGTGGCGTTGAAGTCGCCCTGGGTCTGGATCGTCTCCGTGGAAGTTGGCCGTACGCCCAGACCCACTTGCAGTCCTGCGGCGTTGGTCGTCTGTTGGGTTGCGGCAGAACCTGGTGCAACCGTGTTTTGATAAAGCATGTCGGAGAAGGCAAGACGTCGCTGCTGGAATCCGGACGTGCTGGAGTTCGCCAGATTGTTGGCGATATTGTCCAGGTTCAACTGCTGGGCTGTCATACCACTTGCTGCCGTGTACAGGGCGCGAATCATGAAGAAAGCCTTTCGATTTACAAAGAAGAAAACTCTGGTTTAGCTGACGCGTGGAATGTCCTGCGCTGCAGTCTTGTCGATCTCGGTGTCGATCATAGTGAGCGCGTGTCGCATACCCTCAAGAGCCCTTTGCGCATTGATCAGTTCCACCACGCTGGACACTGGGTTTACGTTTGAGGACTCGAGCATGCCCTGCCTCGCCTGAGACAACGGAGATGGGTTGACGTCCTTCTCCGGGACCGTGTAGTAGCTCGCTCCCAGGGCCTGCGGATCTGCGGTGGCGGCGAAGTGGACCAGCTTCAACTTGCCCGCAATTGCGCCTTGCGCAGTGATCGTGCCATCTGGACTGATCGTGACCGCGGCACCGGTAGGCACGTTGATCGGACCATTGACGCCGAGCACGGCGTCGCCCGCCTGGGTGATGAGCTGGCCCTTCGGAGAAAGCTGGAAATTGCCGTTGCGGGTGTAGCCGGTTCCGCTCGGCAGCTGGATGGCAAAGAAGCCGGGGCCATCAATCCCTAGATCGAGCTCATTGTTTGTTTTCACCAGCGAGCCTGCCTGCAGATCGAGCTTAGAGTTTCCCATAAGTCCGTAGCTGTTTGTGACGACGTTGAGCTGTGACTGAAGGGGGTGCCCTGATCCTGCAAGGACCGAGCTGAAGGTGGTGTGTCGTTCGCGAAACCCGCTGGTGCTGCTGTTCGCCAGATTATTCGCGATGGTATCGAGCGCTTCGGTACGCGCCATCAGTGCTGTGCAAGCTGCATAGAGTCCACTGTCCATGGGAGACCTCATGCGGACAGGCTGCACTATGAATGCCAAACCAGGATAGCGGGGTGCCTACTTTGGGGGAGGTGCGACGAGCTGCGGGGTCTACTTTAGCGGCAGCAGGAAGAGAGTTACCGAAGCAAACCATCAATTTGCTCTCATATAACTCTAAGCCAGAGCGACAGATGCTAAGAACTAACGATATCTATCTCTGATCGAGCCGCTATGCGGCACACTGACCAGCTAAGTGGTCGGCGAGCGACATGATGGTGTTCCACTTGGAAGGTTCGTCTAACTCGTGCTGCTCTCTGATGGCCCTGGAGACGCATTCAGGGAGATTCCAGTGCCGCGCCAGCGTCACTCCCAGGGAGGTCGATTCGCCGGGCAGCGAACCCTCGGTCCGCCATCCAAGCAGCTTCGGAAAGCCGCCCAACCGGTAAAGAAGGCCAACCAGATAGGCTTCATCGGGGGAGAATCCTTCCAGGTTACGGGCGAGTTCACGAGCGCATTCCGCAAGCCGTCGACAGTGCTGCCATTCCACGATATGCGCCCCTGAGCACGGACCTTCCGCAGCGCAGAGGACCTGATAGCAATGTGCCAGGTTGAGACAGACGATGCAATCTTCTATCCTCCGAGGCCGCTCGTCTTCGTTCGGGAACTCATCGGCGATCAGTCGAAGCACCTGAAGCGTGGCTCCGGGATCTCCGAGGATGACACTGGTCACGCTGCGAAGATCTACAACCGTCTCACGCAACAGTAACTCAAGCTGCAATCGGGTAGCCGGCAATATCGGCAGACTTGGCAGCCAATCTTCCGGGGACGTGCCGTTTAGTGACGACGCGTTCACGGACAGGAAACCGGTTTTTGCAAGCGCATGCCGATCGCTTTGCATAGTGGGCGCAACACTCCCTTGACGCTATCTATCGGCATAGTGACGAAAAACTTCACGGTCAAATTCAAGTAAATACTCGAAGCGCAAGATGTTGGAGCCCCACTTTTAGAGGGAAGCGTCCTACGCGGGCACTTGAGGAATCAATTGTGTGATTCGCATTCCGTAATTGCCATCAATGATGACCGCCTCACCTCGGGCTATTACTCGGCCGTCAAGTACAAGCTCCACCGGCTCATCGACTTGACGGTCAAGCTCAACCACTGAGCCGCTGGCTAGATCGAGCACCTCCCGCAAGGCAAGCTGTCGCTGGCCGAAACGAAGCATAACATTCAACTCCACGTCCATAACCAGATCGAGGTTTGCCGCATCGCTCGCGGCGGCATCTGGAAAGCTCAGCGGCTTCGCTGAAGCGGCTTGAATGCTCTTCAGCAGGGCCTGGCTCACGCAGAGTTGCAGCGATGTCCTGGTGGACGGGTCCGTGGGGTCGCTTTGCAGCCAAAGCTCGAGCACCTGCTCGTCAGCCGCCGTAAAGGCGTCAACCTCTTCCAGCCGAACCGACGCCGCAGGGCCCTCCTCCGAGGAGAGTGCGAGGTCGGCAATGCTTTGCTGGAAGCCGCTTAGTAGCCGTGCAACCTGAGCCTTCGCTGCATCCATGCCATCAGAGCCCACATCTCCGGGCTGGAGCTTGGACAAGGTTGCTGCGGGAAATGCCAGAACTACATCGCCCGCATAGGCGCCTTCGAAGCAGCAGCGGAACCACCCAGCGTGTTCTACCGAAGTGCTGGAGGGATGTTCAGCGAGGCTTACCAGCCAGGTAGATCCGCAAGTGCTCGAAAACACCTTGCTCAATGACCCGCAAAATCTACGGGTGAATTCCTTCAAGAAGTCTGAAAGTTCAGGAGCCTGCATCGGGGTCATCCTTGCTGGTTTCTGTTATGGTGTGGCTGGACTGCAGGCGATTGATTAATTGCATCGCTTTGTTTGAGCCTTGGCGAACTGGAAGCGCGTTGAAGTAGCTTCTACCTTCCAAGGTGAGTTTGGCAGGACTGGAGATAGGTACGGACAACGGAAGAACACTTCCGACCTCAATCGCCGCCAGATTTCTGACCGAGACCTTCAGATCGGGCAGTTCTCCGCACACAGAAAACTGGCAGTCAAGAATGCGTTTGCGCAGGTTAGGTAGCGGCTCAAATCGGGCGCTCCCGCTGCCTCCTGGATGGTCTGACCTTGTACTCCGGACAAGGCTGCCGGCGAGCGAAGCAGGAAAGGCAATGTAAAGAGCTCCCGTCATGTTCGCCACGTGGACATCGAACTTGACCCGCAGCACCTTCTCTGTCTGTGGAAAGATCCTGTGCGCGTAGTTCGGCTTAATACACTTGCCGGGCGTAAGAGAGTAGCCGACCGGCTGCCACGCCCGCTCAATCTCCGCCGCGATGAGCGAACCCACCCCTTCCATGATGTCTTCATCTATCTCGGTAACTTCTCTGGCAGATTCAACACTTTCGCCCGTTCCACCAAGGAGCAGATCGATGACCGTAAACATCAAGGGGTTATCCATCTCAAGCAGCACGGTGCTTGCGGTGGAGCGTGTGGTGCATGGAAGCATATAGCCACCCGCCAGGCATTTGTTCTTGAACTCTTCCATCATGAGCTGCTCAAGCGACGATAGTCTGACCTCGAGTCCGGTGCCAAGGTACACATCAAGAGAATTGGTCAGGTAGCGCGCGACTACCTCATGAAGGGCAGTAAGGATACGCGCGCTCTCGTTGGAGAGCCTTCCGGCAGACCGGAAGTTGCAGGGCTGCACAGTCGGATTGCCGGTCATTGGCCGGCCCGAACGCTTCGGAGACGGCCTTTTCACGACTTAGCTCCTTGGAGCTTTTTTGATGGCTCCGGCGCCTCGCGTTTGCCTTCAAGCATGACCTTTAGTTTGGCCAAAGATGCGGAGTGGATCTGCGAGACGCGAGATACGGCCAGATCAACAACTTCGGCGACCTCCTTCATGGTGAGCTCTTCTACGTAGTAGAGAGAGAGGATCAACTGCTCTCGTTCCGAGAGCTCCGATATTGCCTTGGCGAGGCGTGCCTTCTCCTCGACCTTCTGGTAAATCTGAAATGGGTTCGCCCAGGTGCTGGGTGAGGACTCGATTAGATCGAATACCTCGCCGCCATCGATGGATGATGCTGCTTGCTGCCCGACGACAAACAGTGTGCTGAGCTCATTTTTAGCATCGTTAAGCGCCTCCAGGCTGATCTTCAGCTCGGCAGCTACTTCCTCCGAACTGGGAGAACGGCCAAGCGTGGACTCCAGCGAGGAGGTTGCCTCTGCTATCTCGCGCGCCTTCTTCCTTATTCCCCGGGAGCCCCAGTCAAGCGCCCGGAGGCTATCGAGGATAGCTCCTCTGATCCTGAACTTGGCAAAGGTGCTGAACTGGGCATTCTTCGATGGATCATATACGCGGTAGGCTTCCAGAAGTCCGATAACCCCGGCGTTGATAAGGTCGCAGAGTTCCACCTGCTGAGGAAGCCGCTCGAGTATTCTCGACGCAATGTATTGAACCTGCGGCAATTCACGCAGGATCGTCTCGTTGCGAAGATCCACACTCGTTGTGTCCTCCGCAATGTTTCTGTAGACCGAGTGAGCTAACGCCATCTCTTCCTCTCCTTAAACTAGTTCTCCAGCAACTTAGGTGTGTTACTTAGCCTTCATCGCACTGTGCCGACCGATTGCACCATAGTCATAGCGGGAATCTCGCTCGGCGAAATGACAGTTACCTTCGGGATAAACGGCTCCAGGAGCCGGCGTAAGTAGAATCTGCCCGGGGATGAGCAGAGTAAGACGGGCGGAGCCTCACTGATCTGGTCTCCGAACGTCGCACGGAGACTGTCGAGTACACGGCGCGCCACTGACAGCTGAAGGCCCGTAGAGGAGAGTTGACCGGAATGGCTGTTGGCTGCACGCATGCATTCTTCTTCGATTGCCGTATCCAGCGTCACAACCCTTAGCTCCCCCTTGTCGTCGAGCAGCGGACGGATCAAGCTTCTGCTGAGGGCTTGCCGTGACGCCTCTACCAGCGCCACGCCGTTCTTGTTAATGGCCGCCGTGTCCACCAGTGCTTCGAGGATGGTGCCGAGATCGCGTATGGAGACCTGCTCGCGCAGTAGTTGTTGTAGGACCTTCTGCACCTCGCCGAGGCTCATGAGCTTCGGAATCAACTCGTCCGTAAGCTTTGGATGGGAGTCGGCAAGCCGATCGATGAGCCGCTTGACTTCGTGGCGCGAGAGCAGCTCGTAAGCATTGCGCCGGATCAACTCGGACAGATGTGCCGCAAGCACGGAGGTGGAATCTGCTACGGCGTACCCCGCTGCAATTGCCTGCGCCTGGTGTTCTTTAAGGATCCATTTGGCCGGAACATCGAAGGCCGGCTCCTTTGTCTCTTCTCCGGGCAGGTTGGGAAACCCTGACTCAGAGCTGATGGCGAGAACATAGCCGCGTTTCAGTTCCCAGCGCGCGATCTCGACGCCGCGGATGTACACAACATACTCGTTTTCGCGTAAGGCGAGGTTATCCGTGATGTGGATGGACGGCACCAGAAAACCGAGCTGCTGCGCCAGGCTCTTGCGCAAGGCCTTTACACGTGCCAACAGCTGCCCACCCTGGTTTGCGTCTACGATGGGAACAAGACCGACGCCGACCTCAAGCATCAGCTCATCCAGCTTCATCACGGCATCCATCGACTCAGAAGCGGTCGCGGGGCCGCCGGGTTTGGCAGCGGCCGGAGCTGCTAGCTCCGAGGTTTCTGTGTCCTGGGGAGCTCTTTCCGTCTTTATCTTGTACGCCGCGAACATCAGGCCGCCGGCGACGCTGAAGAACGCAATCTTGGGCAAGCCCGGTATAAAGCCCAGAGCTGCGAGAACCCCGCCTCCGATCCAGAGCAGTCGCGGACTGCTCAGGATCTGGTTTCTCACGTTGACACCGAGCGACTCCTTTGACGCCGCACGAGTCACCACGATGCCACCCGCCACCGACACCAGCAGCGATGGCAGAATGGAAACCAGGCCGTCGCCAACGGTTAAGATCGTGTATGTCTTCAGCGCTTCCTGAAGGGGAATACCCTGCTGAAAGACGCCGATAAGAAATCCGGCGATGATGTTGATCGCCATGATCAGGATGGTGGCGAGAGAGTCGCGCTGAGAGAAGCGGGCAGCACCATCCATCGCTCCGCAGAACTCTGCTTCGCGGGCGACATTCTCGCGGCGTTTGCGTGCCTGCTGCTCCGTGATGAGACCGGCGTTCAGATCCGCATCGATCGCCATCTGTTTGCCGGGCATGGCGTCCAGTGTGAAACGCGCAGTCACCTCTGCAGTTCTCACTGCGCCATGACTTATTACGAGATATTGGATTGCGATGAGCGCCAGAAAGAGTACGAAGCCTACAAGGTAGTTGCCGCCAACAACAAACTGCCCGAACGCTTCGATCACCTTGCCTGCCGCCGAAGACCCTTCGTTGCCGTGAAGAAGGATGCGCCGTGTGCTTGCAAGATCGAGTGAGAGACGCAGCATCGTAAGCAGTAGAAGAAGACTGGGAAAGACCGAAAACTCCACCGGCTTGAGAATCTGCACAGCCGTCAACAGTACAAGTACCGACGCGGTGATGCTGATTGTGAGCATCATGTCCAGAATGAAGCTCGGCAGCGGTACGAGCATTACAAAGACCATTGAAACCGCCGCCATGGGCACAACCCACTCGCCCGACGAAGCCAGAACCTTCAGCAGCCCCTTTTGAGTGTTCATGCCTGCACCACCTGTCCCGATGCATTTCGGCTGCGCCGCACACGTTCCTGCTGGCGGACCTCGGCCTGGGCGCGGAAGACAAGCACAAGGATGTCCGCCACCGCCTGGTAAAGTGCGGATGGAATTGCTTCGCCTACTTCTACCGTCTTGTAGAGGGCCTGTGCTAACGGCTTGTTTTCCAGGATCAAAATGCCATTCTCTGTTCCCAATGCCTTGATCTCTTGTGCAAGCAGGTTCATACCTTTCGACACCACTATGGGTGCGGGCATATCCGGTGTGTAACGCAGCGCTACGGCGTAGTGCGTCGGGTTGGTAACAATGACGGTCGCGGTCGCGGCGGCAGAGAGTGCCTGCTTCTTTCGCATCCTTCTTTGCAGGCGGCGTATGCGACCCTTGCTTACCGGATTGCCATCGCTTTGTTTCGACTCCTCCTTGATCTCCTCGCGACTCATCTTAATGTCGCCTTCCATCTTGAACCATGTAAGGAAATAGTCCACACCCGACCAGGCAATCATCACCAGGCTGCTCTTCCAACCCACCTCGTAGATCATGCTGCCAATGGTGGAGACAAGGATGTGCAATCGCATCGAAGACGCGCGCACCATCATTCCCCAATGCGAAGCGATGCAGGCAGCTGCAATCCAGCCGATCGCGGCGAACGGCAGCAGCGACTTGAGTAAGTTACTTAAGCCGGTAAGTGAAAAGATCTGGCCTACTCTGGTCGCTGGATTGAAGCGTTCGAACTTAAGTGCCATCGCTTCGGGAGCGAGGTTAAAGCCGCCCTGCGCAAGCCCAGCCGAGAGGGAGATAACGAGGGCAGTAAGCAGTACGGGCACAACCCAACGGAAGACCTCGATAGAGCTCCAGAAGAAGACAGGGCCGCCACTTTGGAGGTCGCTTGTAGCGGCCGTGTCCAGGACATTGCGATAGAAGGTCGTCCAGTGAGTTGCCGCGCCGCGCGACATCACGCACAGTGCGGCTGCTGCGCCAACAATCGCCAGTATGCCCGGCAGCTCGCGAGATCGAGCGACCTGACCCTGCTCGCGCGCCTTCTCCCGTCTCCGGGGCGTAGCTTGTTCGGTCTTGTTGGAGTCGGCCATAAGTTTAGCTGTGTGCTAGGTGCAGCACTCTCTCGGCCCCTCCTACCGATTCAACAAAGAGGGTGCGGAACATGTCCGGCCAGTACTTCAGGGAGACAAAAAGCACGGCCAGTCCAAGCAAACTCTTGACTGCTGGCCCGAGAAGCATGAGCGGCAACTGTGGGGAAGCTTTTCCAAGCAGCCCCAGAACAATGTCGGTAAGGAGGGTGGCAGAAAGCACAGGCGCTGCAATCTGCACGCCAGTCATCAGGATGGCTGTACCCGCTCCAATAAGGGTCACAACGAACGGCTTTGTGAGCTCAGAAGTTCCCGGTGGAAGATAGAAGAAGCTGTTGCCAATGGCCCGGAGCAGCCACAGATGAACGTCCAGGCGGAGAAAAATCAGCATCGCGATGGACTGGTGAAACATAGCTACGACGGTGGTGTCGACCTGCGTATTCGGATCGAGAATGTTGATCAAGGAGTAGCCCATCTGGATGCTGAGAATCTGTCCGGCCATCTGCACCGCCTCGAACACGATCTGCGTCACGATGCCGAGAGCAACTCCAACAATGAGTTCCCGGAAGATAAGTAGAGGCCATTGCTCCAGCGCAAGCGAGGGCCATGAACGTGACACCATTGGATACATCAGGAAGGTGAGGCCTAGCACCAGAGCGGCTTTGATGCGTGCCGGGATGACGCTGCTGCCAAGGAACGGTGCGAAGAGCATGAGGCCGGTCAGTCGCACTCCGATGGCGAGCAGCGCCTGCAGAACGTAGGCGAACGGGATCTCGATCACTGGAGCACCTTATGAAAGTCGGAGAAGAGAAGCGTGGTGTAGGTGCTGAGATGTCGCCACATCCAGGGCATCAGGACAAAGAGCGCCGTTCCTGTAGCGAGCAGGCGAGGCACGGTCGAGAGCGTCTGGTCCTGCAGCGAGGTAAGCACCTGCACCACATTTACCAGCAGACTCACGCAGATCGCGACCAGCAGGATCGGCGCAGTCAGAAGCATGACTTCCTCCAACATCATTCTTCCGAGTGTGACAACAGCATCCGTCCCCATTACTGAAAGCTCCTCATCAGCGACCCGATCAGCAGGTGCCATCCGTCGACCATCAGAAAGAGAAGCAGCTTCAAGGGTGTTGAGATAACAACGGGTGGCAGCTGCATCATTCCCACAGATGTGGTGATGGCTGCGACCACCATATCTACCACCAGGAAGGGAAGGAACAGTACAGTCCCGATCTGAAAGCCCGTCTTTAGCTCCGAAAGAATGTAGGAAGGAAGGAGTACGCGAAACGATAAATCCTCGATTTTGTGTGGACGGGGCTCCTTGGCAAGATCGAGGAATAGATCAACGTCCTTGTCGCGCACATAATGCGACATAAAGGTCCGCATCGGGTCCCCGGCCTTTGCAAGCGCATCCAACGGCGTCATCTGTCCATTCTCAAGCGGAACGATTGCCGTGTCGTAGATCACTGAGCCAACTGGCTGCATGAGAAAGAAGGTAAGGATCATCGACAGACCGATCAGGGTCTGATTCGAAGGAGTCGTCTGCAAGCCAAGCGCCTGCCGAAGGAAGTGGAAGACAACGAGCAATCGTGCAAAGGGTGTTACACACAGTAGAAGAGAAGGAATCAGCGAGAGAAAGGTGAGAAGAACGACGATCGTCCATGGAGCGGAGTTACCCCCCAGCCCATCGATCTGGACACCATTGGTATTTGCGGTCGCGCCAAGCGGCCCACGTGCAACGACCATGCCAAGCGTAATCAGGGAAGCGTTCATGAGGTGCTCCCCTGTGTTGTCTTGGTCGCACTTGCGTTGCGCTGCTCATCCAATCTTGCGAGAAGTCGAACGCCTTCCGTCCCACAGCCCAGAAGAAACTGAGCGCCATCGACCTGGACAATCGCTACCGAGCGCTTCTCACCCAGCGAGATCGTTTCAGCTAAGCGCATTCGGCGTGTCGAGAGCTGGTCGACACGCTTCTGCTGTATCCACTTCCATGCCGACCGGAAGCCGTCCAGTACCTGCCGGAGCGCTCTTGACTGGGCAAGATTCAGAGGTCGCTCGGGAGCTCCTGTATAGGACGGAAGCACCTCCGTGATGCGAAGGCTGCCAGTCTGTGGCTGCTGGTTGGCCGCTCTTTCAGCGGCGTGCATCGCGATCATACGAGGTCCGTAATGCGTGCGGCGAGACGCTCGCCTACGACCTCGAATTCAGTCCACGCCATTAATATGTTGTTTACGTTCAGCGGCAGATCAGAGCTTTGGTGACATCCGGTGTGTACAAGCGAGCCGGGCTGTAGCTTCAACAGGTCGCCCACGGTGAAGGACACCAAAGGCACCTCAAGCGCCAATGTGCAAGGCAGCCAGGGTAGAATCTCCTCCGGGCTTGAGTACCTGCCGGAGCCATTCGCTGCCGCAGCACTTGCAAGTATCTGTTGTGTAAACGGACTCTGTACCGTCGTTCCCAAGTGGATGCCCCTGATCCGGCCACAACCGCGCCGCAAACTTCTTGAATCGTCGCTACACCCGGTGCAGAAGCATGTTGCCGGTCTGCGGGCAAGTGGAGGGACGGGAAGTTGTTCTGGATCAAAGCAAGCAGGGTTCCAAAAAAGAGCTTGTCCCACGCAAGTGGCATACGCTGCGCCGCCGCGACGAGGAAGTCAGACAGAGCGGGGCAAAGGTGCCGCGATTGCCGGGATGCAACGGGCTCACTTTGCACAGCCGCCCTTTCGCAGAGGGAACATCTAACCGCTCCTGCGGTTGGCAGGAGCGGTTGGTTCTCATCGATCACTCATAATCCTGCTCGCGGCCTTAGCCTGTGATCATCTGGATTGTGGCTTGCGATATTTGTTGGAAGGTCGTGACCGTCTTGGCGTTGGCCTGGTATGCCTGTTGCGCGACAATCATCTTCGAAAACTCCGCGGCAACGTCCACGTTGGAGGCTTCCACCGATCCACCGGTGATGGTCCCGCGTCCGCCCGTTCCTGCGATGCCGATGGCAGCAACACCAGAGCCGACCGTGGCCTGGTAGTCATTGCCGCCGGTCCGCAGCAGGCCCTGATCGTTCGCAAAGGTGGCAACCGCAACCTGACCGATCGAACTGGACTGATTGTTGGAGTAGATGCCTTCGATGGTCCCGTCTGAAAGGACGGTGATCTTACTCAATGTGCCGCTTGCATAGCCGTTCTGCACGGGTGCGTTCGCCGAACTCGCAAGACTCGTCTGAGTGATGCTGGAGCCTCCGTTTGCGTTGGTCAGATTCCACGTAAGGTTGATCGGCGCCGCCCCATCGGTAAGTACGGGGATGCTTACTGGAACGCTTCCGGTTGGAGAGGTCAAATTACCTGAGGAATCAAAGGTCAGATTGCCGCTTGCGACCGTCGTCGAGGCCGCGCCGGTATCTGCCGTCGGCACGTCTACGGTGTAGCTCCACGCGTTCTCACCGGTCTTTGTGTAGTTCACCGTCAACGTGTGCTGACTGCCAAGCGAATCGAACACCGGCGTTGGCGTGGAGTAGGTGGTGCCTACGGCCGCATTAGCACTGAGGTTCACGGACAACTGGAACGTCGTCGTTGCCGCCGCCGGCGTGACCGATCCCAGCCCGACCTGCAAAGGCTGAAGAACACCCGATGCAGGAGCGCCTCCAACTGCCGCCGGATACCCCATGACCAACTTTCCGTTCGGTGTGGTCAGGAAGCCGGAGGAGTTGGTGGTGAAATCTCCAGCCCGCGTGTAGCTGAGCGAGCCATCTTTTGCCTGCACGACAAACAATCCATTGCCCGTCAACGCCATGTTCGAGCTAACGCCAGTGGCGCTTGTCCCGCCATCACTGAAATCCGAGGACGTCTGGGAGGGCAACACGCCGAGCCCGGTCTGAATCGGATTATTGCTCGCGTTCACCAGGCTGCTTTGGGCGAAGAGGTCGCTGAACGAGACAGTCTGGTCTTTGTAGCCAACGGTGTCAAGGTTGGCGAGGTTGTTTGATACAGATTGAAGCTGGTCCTGACTTGCGATAAGACCAGAAAGTGGAACACCGAAGAATGCCATTACTTGCCTCCGTAGGGAATGTTGAGAGTGGACAGATCTAAAGTCTGGTTGGGGTCAGCTGCTGATTGCGTCAGACTGCTGTTCTGCAAGCTGTTCAGCAGGGCGGCGCGTTGGGCCATCTGCGTCGTCGAGTTCGGGGAAAGACCGCCCGTCTGAACTGCATGCGAAGCCGTGCTCGAAGTTCCGGTCGCGTTGGATAGGACCTGGTTGATGCTGATCAGCTGGTCAAGCTGATTCAGCGAGATCATCTGTCCTACCATCGCCGTTGAATCCATCGGCGCAGTAGGGTCCTGATTCTGGAGCTCCTTAACCAAAAGGTTCAGGAAGGTGCTTCCGGCAGAAGTGCTCGTTAGACCGCCGCTGTCCGTCGTGTCGTTTGTGGTAGCTGCCTGGGCCTTTGTCTGTGCTGCGGCTGAGCCCTTTTGCAATAAGTTCATTGGTGAAAGCATTGAAGCCAAATGCATGATTGATCCGGACATATTTCCTCCACACTAAATTCGTATATCCAGCCGTGATCCACCTGCGGCCACGGCGTTCGCAGCAACGTTCGGTCGGCTCACCATCTGTCTGGCATCGAAACTCAGCCCGCTTGTGCTGGCGCTGCGTCCAGACTGACGATCTTCTTGAGCCTGCTGGCCTGGTTGGCTGAAGCTTGATTGGTTCGACAAAGATGCAGCATTGCTGTCACGAAGTTCGACCCTTGCCTGCACTCCGTAAGCGGCGCCGAGCTTCTCTTCCATGGCCGGCAGATGCACTGCAATTGCTCTTCCCAGCTCTGAGTGGTCGATCGAGATTTGGGCCGATATCACTTGGCGGTTGAGCGATGTGCTGATCGAGATGTTCCCGAACTCTGCCGACTGCATGCCCAGCTTCATCTCTGAGGAACGTACCGTCTGAGTAAGCTGAGCGCCCGTGACACCCTGCATGGGCAAGCTCTCCGACGAAGCGTGCATCGTACCCGCCGGTGCAATTAGTTGTGGCAGAATGCCCGCAGTTTGAGCGTCTTCACTGTTCCCGTGCGTTTGGCCTAGAGGTTCCGGCAATACATCGTGCTGAAGGAGTGAAGTGTCAACTGCATGCTGCGAGTTATCCGCGGAGTGAAGAGCGGTTCCTGGCGTCGGAAGCACCTTGCTGAAGTCTGTTCCCAGATTGCTTGAACCTCCAGCCAAACCATGACTGCCGTCATCATCCTCTGCTTTGCCATGCGGTTCAGAAGGAAGCGATGCCAACTTGGTCTTTAGGTCCGAACCGCCGGGTCGACTTGCGAGTGTTCGAGCAATCCCGCTGACGGTGCTCCCACCCGGATTGGTTGTTTGCACGACTGCAGGTGTGGATACTTGGAACACCTCCGTTGATATGGGAGGCGGAACGGAAGCACTGATGCTCTGTGCCAACAGATTAGGATCTTGCCCGCCAGTGCCTGATGGAAGGGAGGCAGACACACCAGAGGCATCGGATGATATGGTCTTTTCGGCGACAACATGTTCAGCTATACCGTCACCAGTTCCTTTCGCCAAAGTCGGCGTAGAGGCTAGGGGTAAAGGTACCGCTGTGGCCAGGTTAGGTCTAGGTTGCTCCGCAACCGATCTTGTTGGATCGTTGGTCGTACCGATGCTCTTGGTTGAGAGCGCTTCGGAAACCGAACTTACAACGCCCGTCGCGTGAGCATCCATCTCTTGCGTCTGTGTGCCTGCGAGAGGAGCATCGTTCGATTGCCCGAGAGCCGACGTCACTGCAGGCGAAGGCGCTTGTACCGGGATGCTCGCTGTAGCGTTCACAAGAGACGGTGCATCATCGCCGGCTTGCTTTGAGACGTCTGTAATGGGGGCTGGCACAGGACCGGCTGCTGGGATGGGCTGCATCTCCGCCGGAACGACGTTCGGTTGCGACTGTGGGACTTCGACGAGCTTTACGGCGGAACTTGCCGCTTGCTTTCTGCCTTCCACGTCCTGCGACTTACTGCCTTTCTGAGGCTTAGGAACAAGGGGTACGCTGCTGGTGCCGGCACTCTTCATCGCATCAGTAAAGCCGGGGCTGCCGTTGTCGGTAGAAGCCGGCTTCAACTTAGTCTCAGATGTTGTACTCGTAAGCTGGGCGGCTATCTTCACGCGGTATCTAAAAGCATCTGAGCGGCCAAACCCTGGGATCTGAGAGAAACTCGTAAGTGATTGATCTTGTTATGAGTATTTCGTTTCACTCCTGAACGACGCTTTCGACCAGCTAGGCAACAGGGTACCCATTGCCTACTAGCCCGGCAAACGCTGCCTAGGACCGTCTGCGACGGGAGGAGAACGCATCATCGATGGCACTTTGCTCTCTCCGTTCTTGGGTCGTCCTGTATTGTTCGAGTCGTTCGTTCCTGATGGTAGAAAGAAGCTCGCGGCTCTGATGTGCAGTTTTGTAGATCGCCATCTGCTGTTCGCGCAACAGCAGAAGCTTCTCAAGATGCTCTCTGGCTGAAGCTTCAAGATCGCGGAGGCGGCGTATTTGGTCGTAAGAAGCGGCAATTTCAGTGGCTGAAGTAGATCGCAGCCATGCAGACTCCTGGCGCTGACGAAGCGCGCGACGTTGCGCCTCGAGTTCAGCGAGACTTTGCTGACTCAGAGTAATCTGTTCAAGAATCTGCTTCAGTAAGCGTTCTTCTCGCTCTTCTGCTATCTCTCGGACGCGCAGGACGGTCGCCAGGGGAAAACGGAAGCCCATCGCTAGACCGGCAGGCGGCTTAGTTGCTCAGCCACCGTCTGGAAGTTTGGAGTCTCTGAAGAGTTCTGCTGAAGAAAGGCATTTATTTCGGGTAATGCTTCGACTGCACGGTCGAGCACGGCATCAGAGCCCTTCTGGTAGGCGCCGATTCGAATCAGATCTTCCGATCTGGCGTAGGAGGCTAGAAGGACCCTGATCTCCCGGCTCTTGAGCATATGTTCCGGCGTGATTATCGAAGGCTGAAGTCGACTGAGGCTATCGAGGATTGAGATGGGTGGATAGTGACTCTTCAATGCAAGGCTGCGATCGAGGATGATGTGTCCGTCGAGTAACGAGCGCACGGTGTCGGCGACCGGGTCCTGCTGATCGTCGCCTTCCATCAAAACCGTATAGAAAGCAGTTATGCTGCCGCTGCCGAGATTGCCCGCGCGTTCAACCAGGCGAGCTAGGCTGTTCAGTACCGACGGCGTGTAGCCCTTGCTGGTGGGAGGCTCACCCGCGGCTAACCCGATCTCCCTCTGGGCCATAGCGAAGCGGGTAAGTGAATCGACGACAAGCAGCACATGTTTGCCTAGAGACGCCAGGTACTCCGCGATTGCAGTTGCAGAGAGCGCGGCCCGCATCTTCAGCAGCGGCGATTGGTCCGAAGTGGAAACAACGAGTACCGACCGCTGAAGACCTTGCTCTCCGATCACCTCGATAAATTCCTGCACCTCGCGGCCGCGTTCTCCGATCAGCGCCATCACCGTGCAGTCGGCTTCGGTGCCTCGTGCCATCATTCCGAGCAACGTACTTTTGCCGACGCCGCTGCCGCCAAAGATGCCCAGCCTCTGGCCTCGGCCGCAGGTAACAAATGCGTCAAGGGCACGGACTCCGCAGCCGAGAGGGTGCCGGATAGGCACACGATCAAGAGGCCGTGGTGCAGCTCCGTCTACAAGCACGGACCGGCGGGCCGTGTACCGTCCGAGCGAATCAAGTGGCTCGCCCGTGCCGTCGATTACTCGACCAAGCAGCTCCGGTCCAACGCGGATCGCGGGCCGTCCTCCGGTGGCAATGATCCTGTCGCCATAACGCACCCCGCGCGGCAGTTGGAGCGTCATCGTCAACATCACCGGCCCGCGGAAGCCAACAACTTCGCCGGTGTAGTTGCGGGAATCGGCGGACACGATCTCTACCTCGTCCCCCACTGAGCAGAAAGGGCCTTCAGACTCCACCAGATTGCCAACCACCTGCAGGACACGTCCGCTCCACCTGAGGCTGCCTGTATGCTGCAGTTGATTGAAGTACGGCGCGAGAGGTGTGGGCATCAGAGCTTCGGCTTCTGCGCGAGAACGTCGAAGAAGCCGCGCTCCACTTCTTTCAACTGGGCGTCGAGGCTGAAGTTGACGGACCCCAACTCCGTGTCGAGTATGCAGTCGCCGCGCTCCAGTTCCGGATCTTCAATAACGTTGACCACAATGTTGCTCGATTGAAGGCCGCTGTAATCCCGCCAGCGGGCGGCTTCCTCCGGTCTCACCCGTATAGTGGCCGCCGATCCCTCCTTGAGCTGTTCGAGCGCGACATGGACGATCGCAGTAAGCAGCAGGGGATCAACCTGTGCCTCCCGGTGCAGGATCTTGCCGGCTATCGCTAGGGCAAGTTGAACGATCTCCGACTCCACGCATTCGAAGTAGGTCTTCTGTTTCTGGCCGAAGCTGGTGATTGCATTGGAGAGCTTTGCCTGCATCTCCTGGGCATGCTGCTCAAGCTTCTGCTTCATCAGCAGCTCTGCCTCCGCAAAGCCCTTCGCTCGTTCTGCGGCAAGGCGTTCCTTCAGCTCCGCCTCGGTAAGCTGAACTTCGTGTTCAATTGCTTTCTGCTCTGTCGCGTGCTCTTCGGCATGAAGCGGAGCGGCACTCATGGGGCGGTACTGGAACGTCAACATCGAGCCTGAGTAACCTCCGACCGACGTACTGCTAGAGGACATATTCGTCTGCTCCTTCGGCCTTCAAGATCATCTTGCCCTCTGCTTCCAGCTTCCGCGCCACGGAGACTACTTCCATCTGCGCTTTTGCGACGTCCTTGCTGCGCACGGGTCCCAACTGGTCCGCCTCCTCTTTCAACATTTCGATCGCGCGAGACGACATGGTTGAAAAGAAATGTTCCTTCAAGGGCTCAGAGGCGCTCTTGAGCGCAAGGGTAAGCGTCTTTTTGTCCACGGCTCCGGTAAGGGCGCGTAATTGCACCTCTGAGACCTCAAGGAAGTCCTCAAACGTGAACATAAGGTCGCGAATACTCACTGCCAGTGCAGGTTCTTCTCGATCAATCGTCTCGAGGATTTCGCCGGAGGTGGTGGCGTCGATGTTGTTCATCAGATCCGCCACGCTCTGGAACCCAGAGTAGGTCTTTTTCTTCTGGTCGCCGACAGAGCGCAGCCTCCGGTTCAGTACCACGGCTACCTTCTCCGCCATCGCAGGCGAGAACTGGCGCAGATTCGCCAACCTGCGAACTGATTCCGCGCGAACCGGATGTGGCAGGCACATTAGAAGTGCCGAAGCCTGCTTCGTCTCGAGATGCCCCATGATCAGAGCGATGGTCTGGGGATGTTCGCCTTCGAGGAAGCGGGCGAGCTGTTTCGGGTCAATCCGCTGTAACGATTCAACCCGGGAGGAGTTCATCTCCTGCGAGCGAACGAGGCGCTGCACCATGGATTGGGCACCGTTCTCACCGAAGGCCTTTACCAGCATGCGGGTAGCTACGTCCTTGCCGCCTGAGGACAGTTGGTCCTGAGCAATCGTCATCTGCTGGTACTCCTGCAGTACCTTCAGAGATACCTCTTTCGGCACACTGCCCAGCTTCGCAATCTCGTGAGTCAGGCCCTGAAGATCCTCTTCGGTGAGATGGTGAAAGATCGAGGCAGCTGCCTCTTCGGTCAGCATGGTCATAAGGATCGCAGCCTTGCGGGTTCCTGACAGACTCTGTGTGTCGACGTCGGCGCTCACTTTGCCTCCTCACGTAGCCAGGCTTGCAGCAGCCGCGCGCTCTTCGCGGGTTCGGCCGCAATCTGGTGTCCTAGCTGCTCTTTCAGGGCGCGGGTGTTCGTTGGGGCACCACCCAGCGGAAGCGCTGAGACACCTTCCAACTCCGGAATCACGGGGGCTTTTGGCGGCTCAAGTTCCTGAGCGAGGACTTTCTGTTGAAGCGGACGGATCATAAGCGCGTAGGCCAGTCCAAACAGGAGCAACAGCATCGCATAACGAATCAGGGTGGAGTAATCCGCTAAGCCTCTCCGCGCCTTATCCAGAATAGAAGGCGGCGCGGCATCAGAGTCAGCGTCGGCGGCGAACGACAGGTTCTGCACGGTTATGGTGTCACCACGTGCCGTATCGATCCCGATCGCGTTCTGAGCAAGCGTCTGAATCTGCTGCAACTCCTGAGGAGTGCGTTTTACACGTGTGTCCGTCCACTTGCCGCCCTTCTCGAGTTTGCGGGTGACGGCGTCGTCGACCAGAAGAGCGGCTGTGATCCGCTTGATGCGGCCTGCTGGCTCGAGCGAGTGCACCGTTGTCTTGTTTACGCCATACGTTGCGCTCTCCGTCTTTGAGATCTGAGCGCCATTCGAATCGTTCGTCACGGGCGGGGGCACATTCGGCAGCTTCTGGGGAACGTTGCTCGTTGTGCCCGGAACCCCGCTGGCCCCGGCCTTCGTTCCTGTCTCCTCGTCCGATCGCTGGATCTGAAGTGTGGCGCTGACTGAAGGATCGTATCTCTCCTGACTTTCTTCCTTCGTGCCGGGATCGTACTCGACATTGACACTGGCGCGAAGATGGTCGCTTCCTACCACTGGACTGAGTGTGGCGAGAAGCCTCTGCGTCATCTGTCTTTCAAGTCCTTCTTCGCCGCCGGCTTCTGAAGATGGATTGAGTGACTGGTTCGAATCGGCATCGATAATGGACACGTCTGCGGGCTTGAGACCATCCACTGCGCCCGAAACCATCCGTTGGATCGCGGCAGTCTCATCGTGAGTGAGGCCGCCGCGGTTGAGCTTCAAAGTCACGGACGCCTTGGCGCCACGCTCGCGGTCGATGAAGACAGAGTCTGTGGCCATGACCAGATGAACACGCGCGCTCTTTACGTTGGCGAGCGTGCTGATGGTGCGCTCCAACTCTCCTTCCAGCGCGCGCTGGTAGTTCACTTTCTCATCGAACTCCGTCTGCCCCCAGGAGACTTTATCGAAAATCTCGAACCCCATACGGCCCGAGTGCGTCGACTGATTCGACGCAACCTCCAGTCGCGCCGCATCGACCTGATCAGCCGGCACGCTGATGCTCTTTCCATCCGGGCTCAGCTTGTAAGGGATGTTCTTAGCCTTCAACTCAGCAGTGATGGTCTGCGCGTCGGCCGCCTCAAGGCCGCTGATCAGCGGTTTATAGTCCGGCGTTGCTACAAGATTCGCGAACAATCCTACGAGGCCGACCGTAGCCGCAGCGCCGGCGCCGAGCATCAGGCGCTGTTTCGAGGTACGGCTCTTCCAGAACTGCTTCAACTGCGCCACGATTTGGTTCATCTCGGCCATAGCGTCTTTTACTCACTCCAGGTGCTCAGAACTGCATCTTCTCGATGTCTTGATACGCTGACACAATCTTGTTCCTCACCTGCATCATCAATTGAAAGGCGACGTCGGCCTTCTCAACCGAGATCATGACCCTGCTCATGTCCGCATTGCCGCCTTGAAGCAACGTGCCGACCTGTTGCTGGGCGCTTCCTTCGAGATCGCTCACCTGGTTGATAGCGCTTTTTAGAACGTCGCTGAATCCACCGCTCTGATCGTTCGTGTCCAGCGCGCTTGTTGTTCCGCCGCCTGAAGGCAGCGCGGTAAGTGGACCCGGTCCAATGGGGATCGTCATGTTCATGCGTTCACTCCAGAGCTGGCTTGGTTAGCTTTTTAGAATGTCGATAGACTGCTGAATCATCTGCTTCGCAGCACTTACAGCGGAGGCATTCAACTGGTAGGCGCGGGTAGAACCCATAAGATCGACCATCTCCTGGACCGGGTTGATCGCAGGATAGGCGACATAGCCGTCCTTGTCTGCGTCCGGATGTCCGGGTTCGTAGCGCATAACGGGTGGAGTGGGATCGTCGACAACCTGGGTGACGCGAACCGATCCGGCATTTCTGCCAAAGCCGCTGTTGGCCCCCGCCAGCGCAAGATGAAAGGATGTGTCTCCAGTGGATGAGAAGACCACTTCCTTACGGCGGAACGGTCCGCCGCCATCTGTGTGGGTCGTCTCGGCATTTGCCATGTTCGCTGCAATCACCTCGGAGCGCTGGCGCTCGGCTGAAAGCGCCGAGGCGCTGATTTTGAGCATGTCGAACGGTCCCATAGCTAGTTGCCTCCGTTGATGGCGCTTAGAAGCTGATGAAATTGCGACTTCACCATCTGTGTGCCCAACTGAAATTGAAGCTGTGACTGCGCGAGCAGCATGCTCTCGCGGTCCAGGTTGACGTTGTTGCCGTCGGGTCGCTCTAACAGGCCACCAACTTCTGACACGACCGGCGTAAGCGAAACACCGCTGTTGTTGCTGGCCTCAGCGAGAGCCTGTTTAAAGTTGACGTCTTTGGTGTGGTACCCGGGAGTGTCTACGTTTGCCATGTTGGCCGCGATCGTCTGCTCCCGATCGGTTGTCACTTCCAGAAAACGCTCCAGCGAGGACGGTAGAAAGTCTATGTTTGCCATCTATGCATAACTCCTGGGTGGTAGCCCGTATTCACGAATTCTGTTCCGCATGGTTCGGATACTGATGCCGAGCAACTCCGCCGCTTGCGTCCGATTTCCACGCGTCATCTCGAGCGTGCGCTCGAGGTGCGCCCGTTCCATCTCGCGGATTGGCGCACCGGGCTTTATGGACGGAACAACGTCAGCGGCGACCGGAACCTGCCTGCTGCGCGGTTGAAACTCCTGATCGAAGCACTCGGCCGTGAGCGGAACTCCGGGATGCAGGGAGCACACCCGGCGCATGAAGTTTCCCAGTTCGCGCACATTGCCGGGCCAATGATGATCCTCGAGCCGCGCGATGAAGTCTGGGCCCAGCCTCTGGGCGGGCGCTGAACCTTTCCCTGCGAATTTGCCGACGAAGTAGCGAGCAAGTAGCTCGATGTCCTCCACACGTTCGCGAAGAGGCGGCAGGTCCAGCGGGATCACGTTGAGTCGGTAGTAGAGATCGCTGCGAAACCTGCCGCGCTCGACCATTGATGCGAGATCAACATTTGTGGTTGCGATTACTCGAATGTCAACCTTGATTGTGCGTGTCTCACCAAGCCTTTCAAACTCGCGCTCCTGCAACGCCCGCAGAAGTTTCGGCTGAAGATTGAGCGGCATCTCGCCGATCTCATCAAGCAGGAGCGTGCCGCCGTTGGCCGCCTCAAATTTTCCCGCCCTCGCGACCGTTGCCCCCGTAAATGCGCCTCGAGCATGGCCAAACAGCTCGCTCTCCAGAAGGTGCTCCGGCACTGCGGCGCAATTTACAGCAACAAATGGCTTGCGGCTGCGACTGCTGGACTGATGAATAAAGCGGGCCAGCAACTCCTTCCCGGTGCCGCTCTCTGCTTCCACCAGCACATCGGCATCTGTGGTGGCAGCGGCCCTTGCGCGTTGCAGCGACCTCATCAGCCGGGGAGAGCGTCCGATCATTGCAAACGCATCGATTATCTCGCCGTCTGTGGGCTGAGCTGAGTGTTGCATGACTCGCGATGCTGCTTCCCAGATCTGCTCGAAGGAGACAGGCTTGGCAAGGTAGTCTAACGCTCCACTCCGCATTGCTTCGACAGCGTCCGGTACGCTGCTAAAGGCCGTCAGCAGGATCACCGCAGCTTTCGGGCAGCATCTTCTTGCGCAGCGCACAACAGCCAGCCCGTCGCCGTCCGCCATGCGTACATCGCTGATCACCAGTTGGAACTCGTTGCCTTCGAGCAAGTCGACAGCTTGTCTTACTCCGGCCGCGGTCTCAACCGTCCAGCCGATGCGCGTGAAGTTTGCTCGAAGCGCAGTACGAATCCCGATCTCGTCATCCACAATGAGTACCGAGAGTGCTGATTCACGGGTCATAACGCGGGTACCTCAAAACTGAAGCATGTTCCCACTCCAGGTGTGCTCTCCACGCGGATTGAACCTCCATGTTGCTCTGCGATCCGCCTGCATACGGCAAGGCCAAGACCGGAGCTGTCACCGCCTGCGCTGAAACCGGCGTCGAAGATGTAAGGCAGGTCCTTCGGAGCGATCCCGCGACCTGTATCGCGGAACTCTACAGTCCCATGGTTCAGGCGTTGGGCGCGCCGGACCGCAACTAGGACGTGGCCGCCTGCCGCGGTGTGCCGGACTGCGTTGCACACCATGTTCAGAACTACCTGCTGGAGCCCGCTGCTGCTGCCGCGCACCCAGATTCCTTGGTCTTCGGCGTCGAAGATCAAGGCTACGCCTGCCTGGTCCGCGATGGGGCGGGTAAACTCAACGCTGCTGCGGATCGATGCGACTAGATCGAGCGGAGCAAGAGAAGGGAAGCCTACACCGTGAAAGCTCAAGACGTTGTTGACCGTGCCGGCCAAAGAACGGATGCCCGCATGAAGGTGGGCAATCCACTCGCCGGCATTTTCGTCGCCTGCGGCGATGAGGCTGGTGAAGAGCTCAAGGCTTGCCAGCGGATTTCTTATCTCATGCGCCAGAGTGAAAGCGATCTCCGACAGTGCGGTCGCCTTTCTGGCTCCTTCCCGCATAACTTCCGCCTGCTTGTGCAGTGTTATGTCGCGCAGAATAAGGATGGTCTGCCTGGTGTGAACTTGACCGGCGCCATCTTCCCGCCGAAGACAGCGATCGTGGACAGCTATCCAGCGTTCACCGGCCTCCGTAGCTTTACAAAACTCCTGCTCCTGGCCAACACCCGCATGGTGCCTGAGAAAGGCGGAAAGATCTATCCCGGCTGCCGATGAAATAGCCGCGAGGTGTTCTGCGACGTTCTGCCCTAAGTCAAGTAGCTTGCGCGCCTCACTATTGATAATGGAGACTGTGCTGTCGGCTTCCACAACCATGACACCGCATGGCAGGGAATCGACAATAGAACGGAGGGCTTCATGGACTCTTTCATTTTCATCCAAGCTTGCTTTCAGCGCCAGATTTCTAGCCACCAGCTCGCCGCTGAGATGGCTGACTTCTCGCTGGAGAGAGCTGTACGACAATTCGAGCTTGGAAGACGATGCGATAAACTCAGCGAACGCATCCGCCAGGAATGCGGGCTCTTTCTTATCGCCGCCTCTCGATTGATTTATTGGATGCAAATGAGAGAGGAAGTCCATTGCTTATCAAGGTCTGCAAGCAGCGTGCCAAACTTCACTTAGAGATGCACGTGTGAGGCATCAATCGCTCCGGATGTGCCTGCCATGATGCTGGCGCGCTCTATAACATTGCGTAGTTCCCGCACGTTCCCGGGCCAGCTATGTTCTGCCAAGACCGCAAGAGCGTCGTCGGTTAAATTAACCCCGGGACAGAACTTTTGTGCGAAGAAGCGCGCCAGAATGGCGACATCATTTTCCCGCTCTCTTAAAGGAGCAAGCTTTATGGGGAATATCGCCAGGCGGAAGTACAGGTCCTCACGAAACAGCTTCTGCTTCACCAGCGCACCTAGATCAGCGTTGGTTGCAGCAACGACGCGGACGTCAACCCGCATGTTCTCGTTACTCCCCAATCGTTGCACCTCACCCTGCTCTACAAAGCGCAAAATCTTACTCTGCAGGCCCACCGGCATATCACCAATCTCGTCCAGGAAAAGGGTACCGCCCTGTGCCGCATGGATGCGTCCGATCCGCGATTGCATTGCACCGGTAAACGCCCCTTTCGCATAGCCGAAGAGTTCTGACTCGAGTAAAGCTTCTGGAATTGCAGCACAGTTCACCACCACGAACGGCGATTGTCTCCGCGGACTGATCTGATGAATCGCTTGTGCAATAAGATCTTTGCCGGTACCGCTCTCGCCTGTAATGAGGACGGTAGTATCGCGCCCGGCAACCATGTGCGTGAGCGCATAGACCCGCTGCATCGCTGAGGAGTCGCCTAAGATCCCACGCAGTCTGGGAGTGTCTGTCGACTGTCGCAGATGCTCCGTCGGCTTAGAGACAAGAACAGGGAGTGAAGACGTGCTCCCCGGATGTAGAAGGGCGGCCACGCGCGCCGCGGTTTGGGTTGGTGACGACACCTCGACCGACACATTGCCTGAGGCCACGCTCATGGTGAGTATCTCTGTGGTTGGAAAGCTCTGACGAACCATGCGGCAGAACTCCACGGGGAGGAGGTCAGACAAGTTTGGATCGAGCAGCAGGATGTCGGTTGAAACGTGCGTATGCAGCGACTCTAGAGCTTCAGCTCCGCTCCCCGCCTCGGTAAGCACCCATCGAAGCGGCTCGAGGCGTCCTCGCACTTGTTCCCGTAGGGCGGGTTGGTTGCTGACCAGCAAGACGCGCACTGCGCGATCATCTTGGTGGAAAGAGAACGATGAACTATGGAGGCTAATGTTTGTGACCCCCGCGAAAAGTTGGGCTTATAGTACTGCCGGTGAGGAGTGAGAAGACGCGGGCACAGGTGCCCGCAAGCCTGCCTGCGCCCTGTACCTTGCGAGCGACCGCAAAATAATTGTCTAAGTTATGCCTGGTAGCTGTACCCTACGCCTCGCACCGTGCGAATCAGCTTTACATCATGCTCCGCATCCAGCTTGTCGCGCAGGTATTTAATGTAAACGTCCACTATGTTCGTGCTTCCTTCAGCGGTAGCGTTCCAGACCTTCTCGGTGAGTACGGCACGAGAGACCGTTCGTCCAGGATGCTGCATAAGATATTCGAGTAACGTAAACTCCCGCGGGGTAAGATCGATGAAGCGGCCGTCCCGTTCCACTCGGCACTGATCATGATGAAGGACCAGCGCGGGACCCTTCGGGACGCTCGATGCTTTTAGTTCTGTGCCGCGGCGCTTCAAGGCACGCACACGCGCCATCAATTCCAGCAGGGAGAAGGGCTTCTGCAGATAATCATCAGCACCGTTGTCGAGTGCGGACACCATCTCCTCAATACTGGTCCGGGCACTCAGCACTAGGATCCGGACACCGGGCTGCTCCGACCGAAGGCTGGAAAGCAGGCCGATGCGCTCCGCGCCAGCCATGTCCAGATCGACAATAAGAAGGTCAGACTCACGCTTGTTGAATTGTTCCCGTCCAGACACCGGATCGTGGGTTACTTGAACGGAGAGGTTGTCCGCTCTAAGACCGGTCGCAAGCAGCCGGCCTAACGCTACGCTGGCTTCCATGATGAGGACGCGGTAGGGCGTCGTCGAACCGTTAGGGGCAGGCACTGCCGGAAGTGCTGTCTGGCTCTTAGCAACAAACTGGGACAACATCCCGTACTGTTCCGCGGTTGTGGCGTGCATGCGTCTGTCTCCCGTAAACTTGCTCTTTTATAGCAGCAACCAAACGGGAACGGAACGAAGCAACATGGCACTTTGGTTGCACATGCCGTGCCTCTACTTCGTGAGACTATCAATCTGGTCAGTGAGGGGCCGGCCCTGAGCTCTCCTTCTTCAACCCTATGAAGCTGATACGTAACTTCCTGTATCGATCGCCACGGTTTGCGACGGACTTCCGGATGGATTTCATCCGGAACGACGTCGTGGTTCTGGGTACATGCACTAATCTGAGTGAATCGGGTCTTCGAGGCACCTTCTCAGAAGGTCTGCCTGCGGGGATGGAAGGTCTGATCACTCTCTACTTCGAAGATCGGCAGTTCCAGACCCGGGGCAAGATATATTCCGTACGCGACGGTGAAGCACGGGTACGATTCAACTTTGCCTCCGAGAAAGAGCAGGCCTCGATCTTAGAGCTTATGAAACTCCTTTCTCCGCGCTCGCGCGGCTGAGCCGTTTACTTACTCTGCGAGAAGATGCCCTTCGCTCGTGCCATCCACGCTGAAGTTTTACTAGCAGGGACGGTCGAGGCGGTTGACGGAGCGATTGAGTCGGTGGCTGGCTTAGGCGGTGTTGGTGCCGTGTCTGCCTTGTTCTCTGTCTTCACCGGGTCGTTACTCTTAGGTGTGCCCGGTTGCAGCGTTTTGAGGTTTTGTACGACCAGTGACACGCGACGGTTTGCCGCGGAGAACGGCTTGTCGGGCACATGGAGTCTTTGATCGGCAAACCCTCGAACCTGTGAAACCTGATTCGCGCGAATACCGTTGCTCTGCATCTCTCGCCGCGCCTCGTTCGCCCTATCCGTCGACAACTCCCAGTTGCTGTATCCACTGCTGTTCGCGTACGGCTGAGCGTCCGTATACCCTTCGATGGAGATGCTGTTAGGCAGGTCTTTGAGCTGCGTGGAAAGAACCTTCAGGATATTTTCGAGCATCGGCGTGGGCTTCGCTTTTCCTACTTCAAAGAACGTTCCCATCTCGTCTTCGACCAACTCGATCCTCAAGCCTTCTTCCGTCACGGTGATTTCGATCTGCTTCTTGACCTTGTTCAGCAGGTTCATCTTTTCAATCGCTTTGGTCAGATCAAGCTTGAGGGCAGCCATGTCGTCCTTCTTCTCGACTGGCTTTTCCTTCTGCGCCTCTGTGCCTGTAGAGCCTTTCTTTGCAGCAGTACCCTTTGGATCATTGAAGTAGCCTGCGATTGCCTCCTGGACTGGCTTAGGGGTGGAGTTCATAAGCCAGAGCACGATGAACAGCGACATCATCGCGGTGACAAAATCGGCATAGGCCACCTTCCAGGCACCCCCATGATGGCCACCATGCAGAACCTTCTTTTTGACTACGATGATTGGCTGCTGCGCTTCCATGTCGTCTCCTATGCCGCAATGGCCGTTGGCGCCGCAGACTTGGCTCTGCACGCCTTCTCAACATCCTGGAAGCTGGGACGAATGTGTGCCGGAATAGCGCGCCGGGCCAGTTCAACCGCCAGGATGGGGCTTGTGCCTTTGATGAAGGCCAGCATGACGACGCGTAAAATGTGGTAGTAGGCATGCTCCTCTTCGTTCATCTTCGTCATGCTCGAAGCAAGCGGGCCAAGTACGCCGTAGCAGAGCAGGATACCTAGAAAGGTGCCTACCAGCGCGGCGGCTACTTTGTGCCCGATCTCTTCTGGGGGACCGCCCAGCGAGCCCATCGTAATCACGATCCCAAGGACGGCGGCTACGATGCCAAGTCCGGGCAAAGCGTCTGCTACCGTGTTAAGCGCACTCGTAGGGAGTCCTGTGCTGTGATGGTGGACATCCATGTCCAGCTCCATCATCTGGTCTACGTCAAATGGCTGAACGCCGCCGGTGATCGCCATGCGCATCGTGTCGCAAACGAAATCTTTCGCGTGGTGGTCTTTCAGAAACTTGGGATATTGCGAGAAGATCGGACTCTTGTCTGCGCCCTCGACGTCGGACTCGATGGCAACGAGGCCCTCTTTCCGCGCCTTGGTGAAGAGGTCAAACATCATCTTCAGCGTCTCGAGGTATCGCTGCTTGTTGTAGGGCGTTCCGCTGAGAACTCCGGCTAAGCTGCCGATCAGACCTTTCAACACGTGGATGGGATTAGCGACGAGCAGCGTTCCGAGGGCTGCCCCCGCGATCGTCACCACCTCCGCTGGCTGAAGAAGCACAGCCAGCTGGCCCTTCTCCATAAGGAACCCGCCGATTACCGCCCCAAAGACAACAAGAATGCCAACGATCGAGATCATGGTCTGGATTCCTCCGCTCGCGTCTCCGGAAAAACGCGCGCCATCCTATCGACATCGGGTGGGTGATTGTTCAATGAATAGCATCGACTGATACGAAAGTGGCACTTCCTCAATGCAAAGGATGGCCTCGCCGCAATTACTATCGAGAGGCGGCAGCGGGCTAGCACCACGCTCACACAAATGACTAAACTTGAAAGCAGGCCGACGGTCGCAAGCTCTGTCTCTGTTCGCTTCGTGGGACGTCAGCCAATCCTCGACAACAACCTAAACCTCTTTGGACACGAGCTGCTCTTCCGAGCGGGTACGGTCAACGAGTTCTCTGGGGATGCCGAGCTGGCGACGCGAAGCGTCATCGACGACTCGCTCTTGCTGATCCCGCCGGACAGCGGCGACGTCAGTTTTATCAACTGTACCCGCCAGGCGTTGGTCTCCGGTATCGTCACTCTGCTTCCGCCCGCAAACACAGTGCTCGAGATACTCGAGAACATAGAGCCAGACACAGAATTGTTAGAGTGCTGTCGAGCTTTGAAAGCGATCGGCTACCAGTTCGCAATGGACGACTTTTCCGGCGAGGCTTCGAAGCTCCCGTTCCTCGAAGTAGCTAACTTCATCAAGATCGACTTTCAGGCTTCGGATGCCGCCGCAAGGAAAGCAATTTACTCCATTGCCGCCAAAGCCAAAGTCCGGTTAATTGCAGAGAAGGTGGAGACTGAAAAGGACGTTGAGACCGCATGGTCTGAGGGATGTACATTCTTCCAGGGGTATTTCTTCTGCAGACCGATTATGGTCGCTCCGAAGATCATCCCTCAGAACCAGCTTGTTTACCTTCGGCTACTTGCGGAGCTAACACGCGAACCGGCAAACCTGGACGAGATCGAACAACTCACAAGGTCTGAGCCGTCGATCTGCTACCGGCTTCTGCGGCTCGTTAATTCAGCTCTCTACGCCCTGCCAGCCCCTGTCGAGTCAATCCGAAGCGCCGTCATGATGATCGGCGACGACGAGTTCCGCAAGCTGGTTACAGTTGCACTTACAAACGTCGCCGGCACACCCAAGTCAAAGGCCGCAACCCGTGTAGCGTTGGAACGGGCCAAGTTTTGCGAGTTGCTTGCCCCCGTTCTGCGTGAATCGAGCTCGATGCTTTACATCACCGGAATGCTGTCGTTGATGGACGTTATCCTGAACCTGCCGATGCAGCAAGTCATCGATCGGCTTGCCCTTCATCCTAAGATCAAGTCCGCGCTTCTTGGAGAACGCAGCCCATTGCGGGTGGCGTTGGACCTGGTGCTTGCCCGGGAAAAAGGAGGCTGGATCGAGACGACCAGTATTCAGGAGAGCATCGGACTTGCCGGCTGTGTCGCCTCGAAGCTCTATTCCGAGGCGCTGCAGTGGGCTGAGAAGGTCAGCACGATAAGCGCGCGATCGTAAAGTGCAGATATGCACGATAGAAGGGGCGCACCCTATCGCCCGGGGACCGCTGTGACCTGAAGGTGCAATTGTCGCTGCACGCAGAATGGACTATGGTCAGGCACACATACTGACCCTCATCGAATATCGAAAAGGAGTACCTTTCTGCGTGCCCGGGAGATCACACCCCCTTACCCATAAAGTGTTGGCCTGGACGCTGATACTTATCTGCGGGGTGTGTTGTGGTTGCTCGGCAGGGGTGCCTGCCTCCGGGGACGCCCCGCATGTACGGACACCTGCTCCTTCGTTCTATCCTCAGCCCGGCACATACACTGCTCCCCAGCAGGTGACGATTACAGATGCTGCCGGAGGAACGATCTACTACACCACGGACGGCTCGCAGCCGACAGTCCTGTCGATGATGTATGAACATCCCGTTGCTGTCTCGTCAAACACCACCATCAGCGCGATTGCCGTAGCCGGCCAGGAGGCACCGAGCAGTGTAGCGACTGGCGTCTTTGCCCTCGACTTTCCGAAAGCACCCGCACCTGTTTTTTCTGTTGGGTCTGGTAGCTATACGACCTTGCAGCGTGTAGCGCTGAGTTCAAGTACCCCAGGCGCTCAGATCTACTTCACCGTGGATAACTCCCCGCCCACAACCTCCTCTACGCTGTACTCCAGTCCTATAGTAGTAGCCGAGTCTCTAACTGTTCGCGCAATTGTCGTTGCGTTCGGCTTTCAGCAGAGCGCCGAGAGCGATGCTACCTACGCCATCAGCGAATTGCCCGCCCCCGCGCCGCTGTTCGTGCCCTCAGGTGGAACCTACACGCAACCGCAGCTGATACGAATGAGCGCATCAGTTCCTGAGGCCACCATCTACTACACCACCGACGGCACCGTGCCAACATCAGCGTCTTCTAAGTTTACGGCAGCTATACCTGTAACGACCGAAGGACCTACAGTACTGCGGGCGATGGTTACTGCTGTTGGCTTCGAGCCAAGCGCCGTCTCTTCGGCGACGTACACGCTCAACTTCCCACCGGCACCGGAACCCAGCGCGTCGCCTGGCGGCGGGGAGTACAGCACGCCACAAAACGTCACTCTGAGCGACTCCATTCCGGGTGCCAAGATTTACTACACTCTGGATGGGACCAATCCGACCGCAGCTTCAACGCAGTACACCGTACCGATTCCGATAACAACTTCAACGAGTATTCGTGCACTGGCAACAGCACCTTCCTACCAGCCCAGTGGAGTCAGTACAAACTCTTTTCAGTTTCCCGCACCTTCTCCAACCATCCTTCCCGCTGCGGGCGTCTATACGGCTCGTCAAGTTGTCACTCTGAGCGATTCGGCGGCGGGTGCACGGATGTTCTACACCCTAGACGGCTCTATGCCGACTGCAGAGTCGATGCCTTACACCGGTCCTATACAAGTGGCGACCAGTTCCACGATCAGGGCAGTAGCGTATGTGTCGGGCTTCACGGCAAGCTCTGCCGCATCAGCGACGTACACCATCTATACCAGTGCTCCGCCAGTTACGATCTCACCGGACGGAGGTACTTTCAGCACTGCCCAATCTATAGCTCTGTCCGATCCACTTGCCGGTGCAGCAATCTTCTATACGCTGGACGGTTCGGCACCAAGTGAATCGTCTATCCCCTACACTGCACCCTTCTCTCTGAGTGCCGTCGGCCCAACGGACATCAACGCAATTGCAGTTTACTCCGGGCTTCCAAACAGCGAAGTTAGTTCGGCGTCATTCACAATTACCTCTCCCATTGCCGGGCCGCCGAGCTACACGTACAAAAGTGTTCAGATTATTGGCGGCGGCTTTGTTGATGGGCTTTACTTTCATCCCGCTCAGCAGGGCTTGATGTATGCACATACCGACATCGGAGGTGCCTACCGGTGGAACGCTGCGGGAGGCGGCGAAACCCAGTGGGTTCCGCTGAACGATTGTATTGGGCGATTCAACAATGGCTACGATCTGGCCGTCCAGTCTCTTGCTATCGATCCCCATGACGCGGCAAGGCTTTACCTGGCGGTAGGAGCGTATACCGGCAGCTTCGGTACGAACGGTGCAATTCTTGCCTCCAGCGATATGGGTGCGACGTTCACATCAACGCCGCTGCCCTTCAAGACTGGAGGCAACGAGAGTGGGCGTAACGATGGGGACCGGCTCGCCGTTGATCCAAACAACGGAAGCCACCTCTATCTTGGCACCTTCTACAACGGTCTCTATGAATCGACTGATCGGGCTTCGAGCTGGCAGCAGGTAGCTGCCTTTCCAATCACGGGTCCGACGAGCAATCCGGAAGATCCCGAAGTGGGTGTCTTGTTCGAGCAGTTTGTCGAGTCCAGTGGGACCGCACCGAACGGTAACACCAGGATCGTCTACGTTGGAGTTTCGAGCCCCACCAGAGGGCTCTACGTCTCGCAGGATGGCGGCACCACCTTCACAGCGGTGCCCGATCAGCCAACCGGCTATTATCCAAACGCGGAAGCGTTCGACCCGTCCGACAACATCCTCTACATCACGTATGCGACGCAACTCGGATGCTCCACGCTCTGCAGCAATGCTGGCCCGATTGGCCCTGATGCAGGGCAGGTCTGGTCCTATAAACTGCCGACTTCCACTGCCCCAAACGGCGTCTGGACGAACATCACCCCGCCACAAACGACGCCGGGCGGCGGTTCTTACGGGTTCAACTCGGTGGCAGTTGATCCCACTCACCCTAACGTGCTGGTTGTCACCACCTTAAATAAGTACTATCCGGCTCCGTACGACGACGTATTCCGTTCCATCGATCAGGGTGCGACCTGGTTCAACATCAATACAAACGCCGTGCACGACGTCACCGCTGCTCCTTGGGTGAGTGTCTTTGAGCCGGGGAACTGGTTCAATCACTTCGTGATCGATCCCTTCGATTCGAACCACGCTTTGTATGGGGACGGTCAGACCATCTGGGCCACGAACGATCTTGAAAGTGCGGATGGAGCCGCGACTTCCACCGCCGCAAGCGCCCACGGCAACACCACCCATTGGAAGATCGGTGCGCAAGGTATCGAAGAGACTGCGGTACTTGCCTTAGCGAGTCCGCCTGCCGGGCCTGCACACCTGCTGAGCGAGATGTACGATTTGGGCGGTTTCACTCATCCCGATCTCACGAGGAGCCCGGCGAACGGCCAGCAGAGAACGCCGCTCTTCACAACCGGCACCAGCATTGACTTCGCTCAAGCTAAACCTCTCTTCATAGTGCGGGTGGGTCAAAGCAGCAGTGCCGCCGGAATCAATTCGCCAGCGGCTGGATCATCGCATGGAGCATATTCGAGCGATGGCGGCCTGACCTGGGCATCCTTTCCCGGCGAACCCACCGGTGTGAGGAACGGTGCGGGAACTATCGCGGTGTCCGCTGACGGCTCGACGATAGTCTGGATGCCTGCCGACACTGGAATGGCGGCCTCTTACAGTACAGATAATGGAACGACGTGGAAGTCATCCACTGGCGGCCCGATGCAAGCGGTCTCCACAGAGATCCCGGGCGGATACGTGCAGGTCTATGCTGACCGAATCAACCCCAAGAAGTTTTACCTCTTCAACTCGGGCGGCCCGAACGGAGTCACTCCAATTTACTTGTCCACCGATGCAGGCCGCACCTACAGCCTGGTTGCTTCACCCTCAGACTACGATACGGGATTCGCAGTCTCGCCGAGCGGCGAAGGAGATGTATGGTTGACCGGATACAACGGTCTCTATCACTCCACCAACTCTGGAGGTGTTTTTACAAAGGTGGGCGCGGTCGAAGACAGCTTCGGCATCAGTTTTGGAGCGCCCGCACCCGCCGCTGCTTACCCGGCCATCTATCTTGTTGGTCATGTCGCGGCCGATACGGCCTGTGTTCCAACATCGCCTCTCGGATTCACGGTCCAGACGCAGTGCGTATACCGGTCGACTGATGCAGGGAAGACGTTCCTGCTCATAAACGACTTCAACCACCAGTATGGTTTATTCAACCTGATTGCCGGCGACCCCCGTGTTTTCGGCCGCGTCTACTTCGGCACCAACGGCCGCGGTATCATTGTGGGCGACTCCCCGAACTAAGCAGGCCAGATCATCTGTACATCTTGCCTTGCAAGGGTCACGGGCTCTTTGCTTCAGGGGCAGGCTGGGCAAGATAGGTTTTAGAGCTATGCATCGGAGTTCCGGTTGCGAGTGAGACCGCGTAGTCGTTGAGGATGCGGACAGCACGAATATCGTTCGGGTTTTCGAGCAGAAAAGACAGGCCATACTCCTGGCCCTGGGTGCGGGCAACGCGTGCTTCGAATTCAACGTAGTATGGACCGATTGTCATTGCAATCTCACCCACCATCCATAGCTCAACAGGAGCATCAAGCCGGGTCAGCATGCCCGAATCGCTCACATTGATCGTCCTGCCGTTCACGGTGACTCCGTCGAGCTTGAACTCGAAACCGAGGTCAACATCCGTTCTAGTCGACCTATTGATAAGAGGATTCAATGAGATAGCTCTGTCTGCGAACGTCTTGAGGAGAAGGTCGCAATGTCGACCTGATGGTTGTGCAACAGCGGGAAGAGACCTTGCGAACGCGAATGTGGATAGCCGAGTCCTGGTGCGTGCGCAATCCAATGACCTCTACAGGATGCAACCTGCAGTCTTTGAGATGGTTGAACGCTCCAAATAGAATGCCATTCGAGGGACGGGAAAGATCATCGAGCAATGGCGCCAGATCGTTCCGCGTCCACAACATTCCCCAATGACCTACAATCGGCAAAGCACCAGTTGACCGGCAACCATGGCAGAACAGCACTCAACATCATCAGCGAAGAAAGCTCCTCCAACCGCTCCGGAAGCCTGGATCAAGACCGAGCTCGCCCGACACCCGGATCGTCCTTACCCAATGGATTTTATTACAGCCATCTTTACCGACTTCAGCGAGATCCATGGCGACCGCGCCTACGGCGACGACCACGCCATGAGCTGCGGCATGGCCTTCTTTCATGGCGAACCGGTGATGGTGATTGGAAACCTGAAAGGCCGCACCCTGAAGGAGCGCGTAGACCGTAAATTTGGGAGCCCTGAGCCCGAAGGCTACCGCAAGGCGCTCCGCGCAATGAAACTTGCCGATAAGTTCGATCGGCCCATCTTTACTTTTCTCGACCTTGCGGGCGCATTTCCAGGGTTGGGTGCGGAGGAGCGCGGGCAGGGTGAGGCGATCGCAAGGAACCTGCTTGAGATGTCCCGCCTGCGGGTTCCTACAATCGCCACCGTGACGGGCGAAGGCGGCTCTGGCGGAGCATTGGCGCTGGCAGTCGCAGACCGGGTACTTATGCTCGAGAACTCGATCTACTCGGTCATCTCTCCTGAAGGCTGCGCGTCGATCATGTGGAAAGATCCGAACAAGAAGCAGCAGGCTGCAGCTGCGCTTCGTTACACAGCGGTCGATGTGCTCAAGCTGGGGTGCGTCGATGATGTCTTATCGGAGCCTCCAGGCGGCACGCAGAACGATCCTGCCGCCGCCATGGCGCTGGTGGAGGAACGGCTGCGATATCATCTCTCCGAACTAAAAGTGTTGTCACAGTCCGATCGCCTGGAGCGCCGTTACCGGAAATTTCGGAACATCGCTCAGTTCTATACCAGTGACTAGAGGAAAGCAGCAACCCGGTCAACGGCGCGTCGAAGCTTATTCAAGGGCGAAAGATGAAGGCCGCTCAAGGAACCCGAAGGCTCTTGATCTTAGCCATGTTCCGCCACCGCCATGAGATTTGCCCAGAGTGCCTTGAGTCCGGCACCAGTTTTAGCGGAAACCGGCAACACCTCCGCCACTTCGTGGTCGCGCTTCAAGGCCGCAAGAGATTTGGCAAGCCCATTCCCAGACAGTCTGTCCGCCTTAGTGCCTGCGACCAAGAAGGGCCTTTGGCTTTGCTTCAGGTACGTGATCAGCTGGGTGTCGTTAGCTTGCGGCGGTATATTCGTGTCTACCAGGCACACGCACAGTGCAAGGGTCTCACGGTCTGCCAGATACGGTTCAATAAACTTTGGCCACTCCGCAGAAATCGATCTTGAGATCTTGGCGTAGCCATACCCAGGAAGGTCGGCAAAGATCAGCGTTGGTCTGATCTTCTGCTTGTCTCCGGCGCCTTCGTGAAGCGCAAAAAAGTTGATGGCCCGGGTGCGTCCGGGAGTCGAGGAGACATGCGCCTCTTTGGAGCCGAGGAGAGCATTGATCAGCGACGATTTACCTACATTGGAGCGGCCCAGAAACGCGATCTCCGGTGCGTCGAAGGTCTTTGCCGAAGGAGGGAATTGGGCCGTGTCGGTGGCCGAGAGCAGGAAGACAGGCGAAAGACGCATGGCTCCATCTTAGTCCGCCACGTAGAAAAGGCTGCGTCGAGAAACGCAGCCTTCTCTACGAACAGAGCCGAGTTATCGGCGGATCGTCAACGGATCCACGAGCCTGAAAGTAATCACCGATTCAGACGGAATCACAACATCCTTGTTGCCTGTATAGGCGGCCCCTGCAGTGCCCGCACCTGCTCCGGCAAGACCGCCGATGACCGCGCCCTTGCCACCCCCGGCAAGACCGCCGATGATCGCTCCGAGACCCGCGCCCCCGCCGATCAAGCCCCCGGTACGCTTTCCTTTGCCGGCTTCTGCTTTCTCGTACTCTGAGGTTTGCACACGAGTTGATCCAACCGTGTTGATTTCAACTCCTAAAGCTCCCGCGCCTTTGAATCGTCCGCGGCCTTTAGCCGCAACCACCGTTCCCGAGACGCGCGTCCCACGGGGGAAGATGGTGCTCCCGCCTTTGGAGACGATCGGTTCTTCAAGAACGCCTGTGAAGCCGTCGCCCACCTCGTTCTTGCTGGCTGCTAGGGTCTCAGTGGTGCGAACGACTACCCGTGTTCCGGCTGCCGCAGTCAACGCAACCGGCTGGGGAGGAGCAGGTGCCGGGGCCGGTGCCGGCTGAGCAACCGGAGCCGGAGCTGCCGACGCTTGCGGGGCCGCTGCCTGGCTTGTAGCCGGCGCCTGCGCCGGCTGTTGTGCTGGTACCGTCATGGACCCATCTGAGTTCGCGGTTGGCCCTTGCGCCGTTGTAGGTGCTGCCGCTGGCGGATTTGATTTGCAACCCGCTGCTGTAAGCATTGCGCACGCTGCCAAAGCTGCCGTCCACAGATATCTTCTGCCGTTCATAGTTAAGCCCTCAGGTGATAGATGGTCGTGAGACAACGGTTGTTGCTTATATTTGAGATGCCTGCCGGAACGACTGCAGCCTTGGGCAGGTAGAGTCCCGACTACTGGACAAGTCTAGATGATAGAAGCTGTGCCGAGCCGAGGTTCAGTGAATCGTCAGGACCGATCCCCGTACGTTATCATCAGGTTTTAGCTCCATACTCCACGATAGACGGCCTCTCTATCAATCAATTCATGTACACGTAGCTTACTCCCTCAAAAAGGTAATTAGGGTTCGCTCATTCACTTGGTAGCCTTAGACGATCTGCCGATAAGTGACAGTAGGGAGATCGTCCGCTACGTCCACGAAGAGGCCATACGCTCCTGGAAGAGGGCCCTGTTGAAAACAGCAGCTGAGGATTTTCATCTGAGCTCCGTCTCTCCAGCAACAAACGAAGCCTCGTCCAGTCTGCCTGGCACGATCTTGAAAGAGGCGCCAAAATCCCTCGCTGCCGCAAACATCTCGAGCCTTATCGAAGACTCATTCGGTCGGCTGCCGGGATCGCCAGCGGTTGAATTCAGAGGAACCACCGTAAGCCGGGCCAGTCTGGCGGAGCGGAGCGGGCGCCTTGCCGCGTGGCTGGCGCGGAACGGCGTGGGACAGGGACACCTCGTCGGCATCTACATGGAGCGCTCGGTAGAGATGCTGGTGGCCGTTCTGGCCATCTTGAAAGCCGGCGCTGCCTACGTTCCGCTTGACCCAACGTTCCCGCAGGCGCGGACAGAACAGATACTCAGCGATGCGGCCGTCACCGTTTTGTTGACGCTCGATCGCAATCTTCCAGGCGCTCCAACATTTGCGGGCAAGGCGGTCTGTCTTGATCGCGACGCCTCACTGTGGGAGGCAGAGGTACCGGGTGAACCTGCCAGCGCTACGCCCGATGCACGCGCCTACGTGATCTTTACATCCGGGTCGACAGGCAGACCGAAGGGCGTCGAAGTAACCCACGGCTCTGTGGTAAATCTGTTGACGAGTGCCGCCTCGTTGCTCGACGCCAGTTCAACTGATCGCCTGGTTGCAATCACAACGCTCGCCTTCGACATCTCCGTGCTGGAACTGTTGATGCCGCTGGTGTGCGGAGGAACGGTTGTGCTTGCGAGCCAGGAGGAGGCCTCTGATACCACACGCCTGATCGACCTGCTGACTCGGTCGCGAGCGACCATGCTGCAGGCCACGCCGGTCACCTTTCGCTCGCTCCTCGAATTGAACTGGGAGCCGCCTGCAGGGTTCAAGATGCTTTGCGGCGGCGAGGCATGGGCCACTGCTATGGCAGAGAACCTGCTGGTCTCCGGCGGCAGGCTCTGGAACATGTATGGACCAACGGAGACTACCGTCTGGTCGTCCATCGTCGAAGTGAAGCGAGGAGCCAAGAAGCTGCCGATCGGGCCTCCTATCGCAAACACACGTTTTTATGTGATGGACGAAGATCTGCGGCCATCGCCTGAGGACCAGTCGGGAGAACTCTGGATCGCGGGCGCGGGAGTTGCGCAAGGATATCTGGGCAGGGAAGAGCTGACTGCGGAAAGGTTTCTACCCGATCCGTACGTTCCCGGTGAGCGGATGTATCGGACTGGCGATGCCGTACTGCGAACTTCCCAGGGCGAGCTTGAGTTCATCGGTCGTCTGGATCAGCAGATCAAGCTGCGTGGGTTCCGCATCGAACCCGGAGAGGTCGAGGCTGCCATGCTCCGCCTTCACGGAGTTCGCGAGGCAGTTGTTCGGCTCTGTCGAGATGCGCGGGGCGAAAGCTTCCTGTGCGGGTTCTATGTCGCGACGCCGGACGTGACGCCCGCTCAACTCACTGAACTGCTGCGGAATTGCCTTCCCAGCTACATGGTTCCGAAGCTGTTCGAACGGCGCGACTCGTTTCCGCTTACGCCGAACGGCAAAACCGATCGCCGCGCGCTGAGCGTAAGCGAAACGCTCCTGGATCAGCCGGTGGCACAAGCGCCTGTGCCGGATACGAACGGCCGGCCCGCCGAAGGTTCCGAAGTCAGTGATCAGATGCTTTCGATCTGGCGGAAGATATTTCCTGACGAAACGATTGCGCCAGACTCTGACTTCTTCGATTTAGGCGGGGACTCCCTGCTGCTGGTGCGACTGCAATCGCTCGTCGCCAAACAACTCGACATGCGCCTGACCATCGCCGACATCACGCACCGATCCACGCTGCGCGGCCTCACAGAATGGGCTGAAGAGACACGCCAGGCCGGAGACAGACCGGCGCAAGCGTCTGAGAGCAATCCTGGTTTGCTTCCGCTTCAGTCCGCCGGGAGCGGCAAGCCGATCTTCATCATCCCGCAGATGCTCATCTTCCGCACTCTCGCAGAGGAGCTCGGGCACTCCCAGCCAGTCTACGCGCTGCAGATCATGGACGAAGATCTGACAGACGAGATGCATGCGGCCAGCTTCAGCCAGCTTGCCCTCCTGTATGTGAAGCTCATCCGGGAGACGCAACCATCGGGGCCGTATCGCCTTGGTGGCTGGTGCCTCTGGGGATGGATGGCCTATGAAGTGGCCCGGCTGCTTGAAGCAGAGGGCGCTGAGGTCGAGCTGCTGATGATCGTCGATGCCTGGGCACCCGGCTATTGGACCCGGTACTCGCCCGTGCGTCAGTTCTTAGTGAATGCGGGCCACTTCGGCAAGCGCATCCGCTGGTATGCGGACAGTATGAACAGTCTTAGTGTTCCGGAACGGATCGATGATGGAGTTCGGCGTATTCGCGATTTCCTGCGCTCCGTAGCCACGGCGCTGCCGCGAGGTTTGCGACCGGAGCTGGACGTGGTTGAAACCATGCGCATCCAGCAGTTCGCCTCGCGCGCGGCAGAGACCTACCGGCCCGGACCCATTAAAGCCGAGGTGCTTCTGTTCAAGAGCCAGCTTCGCCCTACCGGAAACTTCATCGGACAGGACATGGGCTGGGGTCGAGTACTGGGGCGGCACGTGCAATTGGAGACGCTGCCTGGTAACCACACCGAGATCTTTGAACTTCCCGCCGCGCGGATGATGGCAGAGCGAGTCCTGGCGTCGCTGGGACTGCCATCTTCAGAAAAGCCGTAACCGGTTGCGCCGATCGATAAAGAACTGCTTTCGGTCTTAGGAGCAGCGTTGGCGGAGCGTTGTTCGGTGCGGAAATCGAGTACACCTTTCGTGGCAAGCCGGAAGATTACCAAAGAGCGGTCGCGCAGCGGTCTGATAGTTTTTACTAAGACCCGTTGGCGGCTTCCAAGAGGCGCCGTTTGGCGCGTTGGCAGAGCGCACCCACTTCGTGCAGGTTGCGCAAGAGGAACGTGAATGAAGTCGCCGCAGACGAAGCCCGCGAACGAGCTCATAGCGATTATAGGAATGGGTTGCCGTCTCCCCGGCGCGCGTACTCTGGGCGAGCTATGGCGTCTGCTGCTCGATGGCGAAGACACGGTAGGGCGATATCCTGGCAACCGATTTCCTGAGGCGGATGCTTTTCTGCTCGCAGCGGCGGATGATCCACGGACCGCGGCCATGCCCCTGGGCGGCTTCCTCGAGAACATCGATGAATTTGATGCGTCTGCGTTCGAGATATCGCCGCGCGAGGCGATGTACCTTGACCCGCAGCATCGATTGCTCCTGGAAGTGGCGTGGGCGGCGCTCGAAGATGCGGGCCAGGTCCGCCAGGATCCGCAAACACGACGCACCGGAGTCTTCACCGGTCTATGGTCGAGCGACTTCGAGAACACGCTGTACAAGACCGGTGCCGACCTCGACTTCTACGCGATGACAGGTAGCGGGCGCGCGGGTGCTTCGGGGCGGCTCTCATTCACCTTTGGATTTGAAGGTCCCAGCCTGACCATTGATGCGGCTTGTTCCTCCTCGCTGGTAGCGGTGCACCTTGCATGTCAAAGTCTGGTAGCAGGCGAATGCGACATGGCGCTCGCCGGCGGCGCAAACGCGATCCTCGCCACCGAGGCGACGCAGATGTTCACCCAGGCAGGAATGCTCGCCGCGGACGGCCGCTGCAAGTTTGGGGATGCAGCCGCGGACGGCTTCGTGCGCAGCGAAGGCGCGGGCATGGTCGTGCTGAAGCGGCTCCACGATGCGATCGCTGCAGGCGACCCAATCCACGCCGTCGTCCGCGGCAGCGCCGTCAGCAACGACGGAAGAAGCAGCGGCACTCTGATGACGCCGAGCCGGGAAGGGCAGCGTCAGACACTGCACGAAGCGTGGAACGCCGCCGGAGTATCGGGCAGTCAGATACGGTTCTTTGAGGCGCACGGGACGGGTACGTCGGTTGGCGACCCCGTTGAGGTAGGTGCCATAGCGGACGCGCTGCGCGACGACGGCGCTACCGCAACGTGCTGGATCGGATCGATCAAGAGCAACATCGGCCATACTGAGTCGGCCGCAGGCATCGCCAGCCTCATTAAAGTCGTGCTCGCGCTGAAAAACCGGCTGGTCCCGAAGACGCTGCTTGGAGGCCTCCCAAACTCCGCAATCGACTGGGCAGGAACCGGGCTGCAGCTGGTTACGGAGCATCAGGATCTGACCCGGGAACCGGATCCGCTACTTGCCGGGGTCAGTTCTTTCGGGCTCATGGGCACCAACTCTCATGTGGTCGTGGAAGAGTACCGGAAGGAGCAGACGAGAGCGGACAGCGTTCCGGAGGCGAAGACTTACTTGCTCCCGGTGTCTGCACGAAGCGCGAACGCGCTCGATGCTTTGCTGAAGGAGTACGAGTCCTTCGCTTCAGAAGCAGCTTTGCGTGATCTCTGTTACACGGCGAGTGTGCGCAGGCGGCACGACGAGTATCGGGCGGCGTTCGTTTGCGAGAGCTTGGAAGATCTGCACTCAGCCGTCAGCACAGCACGACGCGAAGGTCTGTTCTCTGGCGAAGACGCAATCGCCCGTAAGGTTGGCAAGCGGCGCGTGGTGTTTATCGCTCCCGGCCAGGGATCGCAGTGGGCTGGCATGGCGCGCGGGCTCTTCGCGGAACAACCCGTCTTCAGGCAGCGCATGGAAGAGTGTGCCGCCGCGATCTTTGTCGAGACAGGCTGGTCGCTGATCGACGTTCTGCTCGGCGCTACGACCGAACAGGCATTGCAGGAGATCGACATTGTGCAGCCCGCGCTGTTCGCCATCAGCATCTCACTCGCGGCGCTCTGGCGATCATGGGGGATCGCTCCTGATGCTGTAGTGGGGCACAGCATGGGCGAAGTTGCCGCTGCTTGCATCGCCGGAGCGTTGACCCTCGCAGACGCCGCGGCCGTAATCTGCCGCCGCAGCCGGCTGATGAAGAGCATCCGCGGCTCAGGTGCGATGCTGACCATAGAGCTTCCCGTCCCGGCGGTGCAGCGCCTCCTGATCGACGCGGGGGGCGACGTCGCCGTTGGAGCAAGCAATAGTCCCGATGCCACCGTGATCTCGGGCAGCGCGGACGCCATCGATCAGGTCGAGACAATTCTGCTGGAAAGACAGATATTCTGCCGCAGAATCAGGGTCGATGTGGCGTCGCACAGCTCGCAGGTCGATCCAATCCTCAGAGAGCTGCGCGAAAGCCTGAGCACAATCGAGCCGAACAGATGCGAACTCAACCTGCTTTCTACCGTGACCGGCGAATACCTCGCAGGCATAGAGATGGACGCAGACTACTGGGTAAGCAATCTTCGCCAGACTGTGAACTATGCGACCGCGATTGAGACACTCGCGAACGATGGCTACGACGTCTTCATTGAACTCAGTCCACATCCCATTCTGGCGGCTGCCACCGAAGATACTCTCCGGGCCGCAGGGAAGAACTTCGCAGCGGTGGCCTGCGGGCGGCGCGGGCAGCCGGAGATGCGGGAGATCCTGGAAGCGCTGGCAAGCCTCTATCGCTATGGCTGCGAAATCGATTGGAAGAGTATCTATGCCGATCCTGGGCGCTGCGTTCCTCTTCCTGAGTACCAGTTCCAGAGAGAGCGATGCTGGCCTGACCTTGAGGAACTAGAAGCAGAACGGCCAAACCGCCAAAGACTTCTGGCGACGGATCACCCTCTGCTGGGCCGGCGCTTCGAATCGTCCTTGCAGCCGAACACCATCCTGTGGGAGCTTGATCTCAATCTCAAGACCAAGTCTTACCTCAGCGATCATCAGGTTCATGGGACGATTGTGCTGCCCGCCGCGGCGCAGATTGAAGCAGTCCTCGAAGCCATGCGTGTAGAAGCCCCCGGCACCGCCTTCGACCTCTGCGATGTGCGTTTCGATTCAGCCATCCAAATTACAGAGGCCGCCCAACGCGAATACCAGTTAGGCCTGCGACGCAGAAGCAGCGGTGCCTACCAGTTCGAGATATTCAGTCGCGCTCGAGGCGCGGAGGAAGAGTGGACGCTCCACTCGTACGGCTTCGCAGAGTCTAAACCAAAGCAAGCGAGTCCGGCGGAGTTCAATCCGCTCCTTGGGAAAGACCAAAATTGGAAGCGAGTCGATGGTGTGCGGCACTACCGGCTTCGCACCCGCGCGGGAATCGGCTACGGCCCGTCGTTTAGGCTGCTGCAGGAGGTCTGGTATCGTCCTGGAGAAAGCGTGTCCCGGATCGCGCAAACCAAAGAACAATCAACCCGGGGTAGCTATACCTTGCACCCGGCGGTGCTCGACAGCTGCTTCCAGGCGATGCAATATGCAGAGCCTGAAGGTCATGGCTTTCTGTTCGACGATACCTGCCTGCCTGTATCGCTCGGACGCGTGCACATCTATGCCGACCTGCCGCCCTCTGGGGAGATTGTCTGCCATACACGACTCGTCCATGCCGACTCCATGAACGGCATCACCCGCTATGATCTCTCTCTCGCTGATCCTCAAGGAAAGGTTGGCGTCACGGTCAAAGGTCTGGAGCTACAGCGCGTCTCAGCGAGCATGGAAGAGCGAGCGGCAGAGCTTCTGTTCGTGCCTGCATGGCTGCCGTTCGAGCTGTCGTTTGCTCCGGAACAAGCATCTTCCGTCGGAAAGCTGGTCTTGATCTTCTGCGATGCACAGGGCGTCGGCGAAACGCTGGCGGACAGGCTCGCCGCAGCGGGGGGCCGGGCCATCCTGGTTCGACCTGCCATCTCCTCTGCGAAAACAAGCGAATACACCATCGATCCGGCACGCCCTGACTCGGTGGTCCGGCTGTTTGCTCAACTCGACACGCGAGGCGAAGTGGTGGATGATGTCGTGCATCTATGGTCGCTCGACCATCCGCGCTTCAATGACCGGGAGATCGAGCCGCTGCTTGCATCGCAGGCCCTAGGCAGTTACTTCGTTCCTTCGCTTGTACAGGCCATCTCCGCATGCAACTGGAGAGAATCACCCCGTCTTTGGCTGGTGACAAGCGGAGCGATGTCGGTAAGGGAAGACGACCGTACACCTCAGCTGGCGGCTGCACCCATGTGGGGTCTGGGATCTGTGATAGCGGTTGAGCACCCTGAGCTCCGCGCCTCCATGGTCGATCTCAGTGACCGGGCCAGACAGGACGAGATCGACTCTTTGTTGCACCTGTTGCAAGCCGGTCCCGATGAGGACCGCATCGCCCTTCGCGACGAAGAGATGTTTGTCGCACGCTTCGTGCGATCGACAGCGGAGGTAGATCGGGAGCACCCACGCTCGCTTCGCCAGAGTGAGGAGTATGGCATTACACTCTCGTCTCCGGGAGTGCTGGACAACCTCGTTCTGCAAGCTTTCGAGCGCACCTCGCCGGCAGCCGGCGAGGTCGCGATCGAGGTCGCGGCGGCGGGATTGAATTTCATCGACGTGACCAAGGCCCTGGGCGTCTATCCCGGCCTCGATCCTAATGCTCCCATATCCATCGGCGCAGAGTGCGCGGGCATTGTTCGGGCTGTGGGTGAGGGTGTGACTGCCTTCAAGGTCGGGGACGAGGTCCTCGCGCTGTCGAACTCGCCTTCCACCACGGGCCTGTTCGCATCGAGAGTGTGTCTGCCCGACTCTGCCGTCTTCCAGAAACCTGCGGCCCTGACGCTCGAGCAAGCCGCAGGATTTCCCATCGCATTCTTGACCGCATACTACTCGCTGGTCGAACTGGCGCGGATCCGCCCAGGAGAGTGGATATTTGTTCCTGCCGGAGCCGGAGGCGTCGGACTTGCTGCAATCCAGATTGCCCAGAGCCTGGGCGCGCAGGTCATCGCCTCGGCCAGTACACCCGAGAAGCAGCAGTACCTAAGGTCGATCGATGTAGAACACGTACTGCCCTCGCGAACGCTCGCGTTTGCGGAGGAGGTATTGGCCATCAGCGGCGGTCATGGCGTCGATGTCGTCCTTAACTCGCTTGCCGGAGAGTACATCTCGAAAAGCCTCGAAGTGCTCAAGCCCTTTGGCCGGTTTATGGAGCTGGGTAAGCGCGACATCTACCTGGACAAGCAAATCGGCCTGAAGGTCTTTCGCCACAACATCTCGTACCATGCCGTCGATCTGGCCGCGATGATGGAACAGCGCCCGGAGTATGTCTCCGGCCTTATGCAGGTGTTGATGGAACGCGTGGAAACTGGAGAACTGAGACCGCTGCCTACGAAGACCTTCTCGGCATCAGAGCCTGGTTCCCCGTTCCACTTTATGGCCCAGGGAAAGCACGTCGGCAAGATTGTAGTTCGCATGGATCGCGACGTGTCCGTACTGCCGTCCGCGAAGAAGTCTCTGTTCCGCAAGGATGCCACGTACCTTGTAACTGGCGGCATGGGCGGCGTAGGGTCGACCGTCGCTGAGTGGATGGCGGAAAACGGTGCCGGATGCCTGGTCCTTCTATCGCGCCGCGAAGAAGGCCCGGAGACGCGTGCACTGATGAGCAGGATCAAGGCCCGCGGCGCGCGTGTGGGTCACGCGCGGACCAACCTCGTGGATCGCGACGCACTTGAAGCTCTGCTCGACACCATCCGAGCTGAGCTGCCCCCGATCGCCGGCATCATGCACGCGGCCACGGTAATCGATGACGCCTTGGTCGCCGACCTTTCGCCCGAACGCTTTCCCTTTGTTATGGGCCCCAAGGTCCAGGGTACGTGGAACCTTTATGCAGCGACCGCCGAAGACAAGCTCGACTTTATGGTCCTTTTCTCGTCGATCGCTGCCGTGTATGCTCAACCCGGGCATGGCAGCTACGCGGCAGCCAATGCGTTTCTGGATTCCTTCGCGCGGTATGCCCGATCAAACGGCCGCAATGTCTCCTCGATCAACTGGGGAGGCTGGGACGGCATCGGGCTAACCCGTGAGGCGGGCACGGCGAGAAGCGTCTCAGGGTATGGCCAGCAGGGGTTCCGAGCGATGGCCGGCCCGCTGGCGTTGAGCGCTCTCAAGCGCGTCCTTGAAGCAGATCTGGTGCAGGCGATTGCAACTCCGCTGGACCTTGAAGAAGCGGCCGAGTTTTATGGTTCGCAGCGAACTCCTCCCGTTCTGCGGACGCTGCTTAGCGAGCTTGAAGGGCCAGGTAGGCAAACGGCCGAGTTACCGGCTGTTCAGACGAAGCTTGCAGTTGCTGCTAGTTATGCAGAGTCTCTGCGCATTCTGCGCGATTACCTGAGCGAAGAGCTCTCACGCGTATTGAAGCTGCCGCCGGAACGCATTGGCAAAGACACTCTTTTCGGCTCTATCGGCCTCGACTCTTTGATGACGCTCGAGTTCGTGCGGCGCATAAAGACTGGCCTGGGAGTGGCTGTGCCGACCACCTCAGTCTACAACCATCCGACAGCAGATTTGCTCGCCGCCGACCTTGCGAACCGGCTGCAGTTAAGTCCCGAGTCAGCCGAGCTTCCCGCGAGTCAGCCGGAGCGAACACGGATGCGGGATATGGCTACGACCCTAGTGTCCAATGAAGTATCGGACGACGAAGCAATGATTGCGCTGATGCAGCCGGTGGGCAAGTAGAATGTCCATCGGAAACAAGCGAGGTCCCTTGTCGCCCTTCGACGAAGGGCGAGGAGCTGCCGCTCCTGCTCGCCCGAAGGCGTCGCCTGTTTCCGCCGTCCGGCTTGCTCTCGCAGTGAAACGTCTTCGCGATCAGACCGAGGAGCTTGACCTGCTCGCGGCTGAGCCTATCGCTATCATCGGCGTTGGATGCAGGTTCCCCGGTGGTGCGGTCAATCCGGAGAAGTACTGGGAGATGCTTGAAGACGGCGTGGATGCCATCCGCCGCGTTCCGGAGGGTCGATGGCCGGATACTCAGGACATGCCGGAGTATCTCTACCACGGCGGCTACCTCGACGAGATTGATGGCTTTGATGCCGCCTTCTTCGGCATCTCTCCACGCGAGGCGCAAACCATCGATCCGCAACAGCGCCTGCTGCTCGAAGTAACCTGGGAGGCCCTGTGGCACGCCGGTTTGCAGCCTGAAGAACTCTCCGGTAAGTCGGTCGGGGTCTTTGCCGCAATTTACAGCAGTGACTATGCGCGGTTACAGCTAAACCGTGCCGCCGAAGCAGTGCCCAACGCCGTTGGCGCGGCGCACAGCATTGCTGCCGGACGCATATCATTTCTGCTTAATCTGAAGGGGCCATGCCTGGCGATCGACACGGCATGCTCGTCCTCGTTGGTCGCCATCCATCTCGCGTGCCAAAGCCTGCGAGCACGCGAGTGCGGCACCGCGATCGCCGGTGGAGTGAGCCTCAAGGTGCTTCCTGACGAACTTCTTGTTCTCAACCGGCTGGACATGTTGTCGAAGACTTCGCGCTGCCACACCTTCGATGAGAAGGCGGACGGCTTCGTGCCCGGCGAAGGATGCGGCGTGATCGTCCTGAAGCGCCTCGCGGACGCGCTCGCCGACGGCGACCCGGTCCGCGCCGTCATCCGCGGCACAGCGGTGAATCATGATGGAAGAACGACGGTGTTGACTGCACCGAGCGGCCTTGCGCATGAGGCTGTCATCAGGCAAGCACTGAAAAATGGCGCCGTCGAAGCGGAAGACGTGAGCTATGTCGAGGCCCATGGAACAGGTACATCGCTGGGCGACCCAATTGAGTTACAGGCGCTGCAATCGGTATACGGAAACGTAAAACCAGCGGGAGACACGTGCCTGCTCGGTGCGGTCAAGACGAACCTCGGGCATCTTGAGGCGGCGGCTGGCTTTGCCGGACTCATCAAGGTTGTTCTTGCCATGGAGCACGGCAGCATTCCGAAGAACCTGCATTTCACCCAGCTGAATCCTCAAAGTTCGCTGAAGGGAACGCGCTTGAAGATCGCTGACCGGCAGGAAGCGTGGCCGCGCCAGGGCCGGCCAAGGCTGGCCGGCGTAAGCTCCCTGGGCTTCGGCGGCACGAACGCTCACCTCATCGTGGAGGAGGCACCTGCCGTTCCCGGGGTGCCAAAGCCTGCTTTGGCTCCGCGCACGTGGGAACGCGTCTCATACTGGCTGCCCCCGGCGCAGCGAGGTACAGAGCAGCCGCACAAGCAGGTAAATCCACTTGCTGGCCAGTGGCTTAGCTCGCCTTTCGTGCGCGGCAAAATCTTCGAGATCGTTCTGGACGATCGCTCCCTCCAATACGCGAAAGAACATGTGACCGCCGGTGAGTCTACCGTTCACGCAAAGGTACTGCTCGAGCTGGTTGAGCCAGTCGTTGAGGAGGCGAATGGAGGCAGACCCTTCAAATGGATGGAAACAAGATCATCTGAGCCGCTCGTCCTCACGGCTGCAAAGCGAGTACAGGTCTTCGTGGAAGCTGATCGTGTTGAAGTAGTCAGTGAGACGGCCGCCGGATGGCACACCCATCTGACTGCGAGCTTCGAGAGCGCTCATTCTGGTCGCTCGGAGGTAACAGCAAACGAAGGCGATCTCACTTCAGACCAGGTACTGCAGCGGGTCCGCAAAGAAGCGGCGACAGTTATGGAGATGTCTGAGCAAGGTGTGCCTGTCGATCTGCCGCTGATTAATCTCGGACTTGACTCGATGATGGCGGTCGAGCTGCGCAACCGGCTGCAGGCGTTCCTCGGCCAGGACCTGCCGCCCAATTTTGCGTTCGATCAGCCCACGGTGGCAGAGATGGCGCAAGAGATCGAAGCAAGGCTTTGGGCCGCGCGCCCCGTCCTCGCGCCTGCCTCGGCCAATGATCAAACGGAGGAGATCGAGCTATGAGATCGATGATCGACCTGCTTACTCATCTCCGCACCAACGGCGCGGTGCTGACCGTCGTAGAAGGCAATCTGAAGTGCAGTGTGCCGAAGGGCCTTCTGACGCCTGCGCTCAAGGAAGAGCTTGCCGCACGCAAGCCAGAGATCATCGCCTTCCTCCAGGCATCGCTGCAGACTTCGAAAGATAAGCTACACGGCACCTCAATATCGAAGGCCGATCGCTCGGTCGCCCTGCCCCTCTCCTTCGCACAGCAGCGTCTCTGGTTTCTCAGCCAGCTTGATCCAGCAAGCACGGCGTACAACATCGCCGCCGCATTGCGCATGACCGGTGAGCTCAATGTGTCTGCTCTTGAACGGACGTTTCTCAAGATAATTCACCGCCACGAGGCTCTTCGCACCTGTTTCAAACAGCATGAGGGTGAACCCTATGCCGTCGTTACAGACGGCGGAGGTTGGAAGCTTGATCTTCTAAAGGCTTCCGACTTACCAGCCCGCGAGGGTTCCGAAGCAATGCTCGAAGCGATCGCTGGCTTGAGCAGGCAGCCGTTTGATTTAGCTGCCGGGCCGCTCTTTCGAGCGCACTTGATCCAGGAATCAGATCACAGCAGTGTCCTACTCTTGACCATTCACCACATCATCTGCGACGGCTGGTCGATGGGTGTCTTCGTGCAGGAGTTCTCACAGCTCTATGCGGCCTACACCACAGGGCACGAATCATCTCTGCCGGAGCTCCAGATTCAGTACGCCGACTTTGCTGCGTGGCAGCGGACACCCGTTGCTTCAAGCAAGTTGGCTGCCCAGCTGCCGTACTGGAAGCAGCAACTTTTGGGAGCGCCGCCGGTGGTCGGGTTCCCGCTCGATCATCTTCGACCCTTGCACGAAAGTGTACGCGCCGGCAGAGCAAAGCTGGTTCTGCCGCCTTCGATGACGGCAGAGCTCGAAGCCTTGAGCCAGCGATGCGGCGTCACCCTCTTTATGACGCTGCTTGCTGGCTTTAATTTGCTGCTCTCGCGCTACTCCGGACAGAAGGACATCGTAATCGGCTCCCCTTCGGCTAATCGCAGCCGTCCAGAACTTAACCCGCTGATCGGCTTCTTCGTCAACAACCTGGTGCTGCGTACAGACCTCACTGGCAATCCGACCTTCGCGCAGCTTCTTGGCCGGGTCCGCGAGGTCTCACTGAAAGCCTCAGAGCACCAGGATGTCCCCTTTGATCATCTGGTCACCGCTCTGCACACAGAGCGATCGCTCGAACACTCGCCCCTGTTTCAGGTCATGTTCGCGCTGCAGAACTTCCCCTTCGAAGAACTCGAGCTGCCGGGACTTAGAGCGAAAGCAATCGAGATGGAGCCCGAAACTGCGCGATTCGATGTCACGGTAGAAGTGTTTCCACGCGGGGGCAGTCTGCACTGCTACTTCGACTACAAATCCGAGCTGTATGAGCCTGAGACCATCGACCGGATTCAGCAGCACTACCGTACGATCCTGCAGTCTGTTCTGGCCAATCCGGACCAGAACATCGATGAGATAGACCTGCTCCCTTCTGCGGAACGGCAGACGCTCCTCTTCGATTGGAATCAGACGGCGGCGGTCGTGCCGGAGACGATGTTTCATCAAAGGTTCGCAGCACACGCGCTGAGCAATCCCGAGCGAACAGCCTTGCTCTGCGGAGAGGAGGCACTTACCTACAGCGAGCTGAACGATCGGGCGAATCGTATTGCCGCGCTGCTGCTCTCGCGCGGCGCAGGTCCAGGACACCTCATTGCCATCTTCATTGGCCGCTCGTCCGACATGGTCGCGGCCATGATGGCAATCGCCAAGGCGGGAGCCGCTTACGTTCCTCTCGATCCTGCTTATCCCGCCGGAAGGATCGCGAACATCCTGGACACTGCCAAGCCGCTGTTGGCGCTCACCACGCGTGAACTGCTTGGCGCGTTGCCGGAAGAGCGCGGTGAGGTCATCTGCCTTGATGATCCGCTGGAGTATGCGTTTACAGAGTCCCGCAACACTGCACCGGCAGCTGCGAACCTGAACGATCTCGCCTACGTCATCTTCACCTCCGGATCCACGGGAACGCCAAAAGGCGTGCAGATCCCCCACCGGGCATTGACCAACTTCCTTGAAAGCATGAGCACGCAGCCCGGACTCGCTGCATCTGACGTTCTGCTCGCCGTAACAACCGTGTCCTTCGATATAGCTGGCCTCGAACTTCTGCTTCCGCTCTACGTTGGCGGCACGGTCTGCGTCTCTCTCGCCCCGAGCGACCCGCAAAGCCTCATGATGGAGATGGAGCGCTTTCGTCCAACGGTGATGCAAGCCACGCCCGCGACCTGGAAGATGCTCATCGCCAGCGGCTGGCGCGGCGATCGCGGTCTTAAGGTCTTGTGCGGCGGCGAGGCACTGGACACACAGCTGGCGCGGTCACTGGTGGTCCGGTCCGACGAGCTTTGGAACATGTACGGGCCGACCGAGACGACGATCTGGTCCGCGGCAATACGCATCGCAGACGCCGGGCTGAAATCAATTCCGGTTGGCAGGCCAATCGCAAACACAACGTTCTACGTGCTCGACGATCGCCAGCAGCCGGTGCCGCAAGGCGTGGCGGGTGAGCTCTGGATCGGCGGTGAAGGACTTGCGCGGGGCTACCTGCATCGCGACGATCTGACCGCGGAGCGGTTCGTTTCTTGTCCATTCCCCCAGCTTGAAGGCGCCCGCATGTATCGAACGGGCGATCTGGTTCGTTATCGCGGCGACGGGACCCTAGACTTCTTCGGCCGCCTGGACCATCAGGTCAAGCTACGCGGCTTTCGCATTGAACTGGGCGAAATTGAAGCAGCCATGCGCACCTGCGCCGGCGTCCTTGACGCGGTCACGCTGCTGCGTGAAGATGCAGCGGAGAAGTACCTGGTCGGTTATCTCACGGTTCAAACTATCGAACCGCCTGCGCTTGCCGCAGTGCGCGAGCATCTGCGGGCGACGCTGCCTGAGTACATGGTTCCATCCGTGTTTGTCTTCCTGAAGGACTTTCCGCGGCTTCCGAATGGCAAGCTCGATCGGTCCAGGCTGCCCGCACCAGACAAAATGGATGGAGCGAGCGAGCCCTTCGTCGCGCCTGACACGGACATGCAGCGCACCGTCGCCGCTGCGTTCCGCAAGGTTCTCAAGATCGATCACGTGGGCCTGGATAACAACTTCTTCGACATGGGAGCGAATTCGCTTCTGATCGTAAAGGTCCACGCCGAACTCAACCGCCACCTTGAGGCGAGCATTCCGCTCATTACCTTTTTTCAGTATCCAACCGTCCGCGCGCTGGCACGCTTCATTGAGGCAGCCACTCACAAACCTCAAATGGAAGCCGCAGACGCAATGCAGGGCCAATCACAATGACTCCCACGCAATCCACACCTGAAGACGTACGCGCGGCCGGAATCGCCATCGTCGGCATGGCGGGCCGCTTCCCTGGCGCGTCCACGGTCGCAGAGTTCTGGAACAACCTGGCAGCGGGAGTTGAGTCGATCAAGTTCGCGACCGACGAGGAGCTTGCCGCCGCCGGCGTCAACGCTGGTCTCATCGCGAACCCCAGCTATGTTCGCGCCAGCAGCACCATACCTGAACCCGAGTTCTTCGACGCGCAGTTCTTCGGCTTCAGCGCACGAGACGCTGAGATCATCGATCCGCAGCAGCGCGTCTTCCTCGAGTGCGCCTGGGAGGCGCTTGAAGACGCGGGCTGCGACCCGGATGCATTTGCTGGAGCCATCGGCGTCTTCGCCGGATCGGGCATCAACACCTACGCCGTGTTGAACCTGTTCTCGCGCCCTGACCTGGTCCAATCCGCCGGAGCGTACCAGATCATGGTGGGCAACGATAAGGACTTTCTTTCCACACGCGCAGCCTACAAGCTGAACCTCCGTGGCCCCGCCATCGGCGTGCAGACCGCCTGTTCGACATCACTCGTTGCGGTACAGATGGCGTTCGAGAGCCTTCTGCGCGGCGAGTGCGACATGGCGCTCGCAGGCGGTGTCTCGATCCCAGTGCCGCAATCTCCGGGCTACCTGTACGTTCCGGGGATGATCCTCTCGCGCGACGGTCATTGCCGCGCCTTCGATGCTGCGGCGTCAGGAACCGTCCCGGGAAGCGGGGCGGGCGTCGTCGTGCTGAAGCGGCTGAACGAGGCACTGGCTGATAGCGACCATATTTACGCTGTGCTCCACGGTGCCGCCATCAATAACGATGGCTCAGGGAAGATCGGCTACTCAGCCCCAAGCGTTGAGGGCCAGACGGCGGTGATCCAGAGGTCAATGGAGATGGCCGGGTTCCTGCCGGAGTCAGTCAGCTATGTCGAAGCGCACGGCACGGGCACGGAGGTAGGCGATCCAATCGAGTTTGCCTCGCTCGCGCGCGCGTTTGCGTCTGCCGTTGCTGGAAGCGCCTCCTGCGCATTGGGATCGGTTAAGACAAACATCGGCCATCTCGATACAGCGTCTGGCGTCGCAGGACTGATCAAGGCGGCGCTTGCGCTCAAGCATCGCGCGATTCCGCCGACGCTGCACTTCACCAAAGCGAACCCGCTGATCGACTTTGCAGCGACGCCATTCCACGTCAACACCAGGCTGCTTCCTTTTAGTAAAGCAGAGCCATTCCGTGCAGGAGTAAGTTCGTTCGGGATAGGTGGAACGAACGCCCATGTCTCGCTTGCCGAACCGCCTCTGCTTTCCTCGGACCAATCAGGCGGGTCAGAGCTGATCGTGCTCTCAGCAAAATCGGCGACGGCGCTCGACGCGCGCCTGTCGCAACTCGAGGTCTTCCTCGATGCCCACCCGACCTCCAGTCTCGCCGACCTTGCGTTCACCCTCCAGGTCGGGAGAAAGCCATTCGAGCATCGCCAGGCAATCGTCGCAGAAAGCGTTGCCGAGCTGAACACGATGCTGAAGTCCCGTAGTTCGGCGTCGAGTAAGGTGCGCTCGTTGCGGTGCGATCGCACGCCGAACAGCCCGCCCAGGGTCGCATTTCTCTTTCCTGGACAAGGCTCGCAGTACGTCAACATGGGCCGCGATCTCTACCGCACGGAGCGCATCTTCCAGGAAACTGTGGATCAGTGCTGCGAGCTCTTGACATCTCACCTACACCTCGACCTGCGAAGCATTCTCTATCCAGAAGCTGGCGCGGAGAGCGACGCAGCGGAGCTGCTTGCACGAACTTCGATCACCCAGCCTGTCCTCTTCGTGATCGAGTACGCAATGGCGAAGTTGTGGATGAGTTGCGGCATCCTGCCTTCGGCCATGCTGGGCCACAGCATAGGGGAGTATGTGGCAGCCTGTATCGCGGGGGTCTTCTCGCTCGACGATGCTCTCGCGATCGTCGCCGAGCGCGGCCGCCTGATCCAGTCGCTTGACCCCGGTGTGATGCTGGCTGTGGGCCTTTCTGAAGACGACCTCACCTCGCTGCTTCCCGGTGGCGCGTCCATCGCCGCCATCAACTCCTCTGCCCAGACGGTCGCCTCCGGCGATGCAGCTGCCATAGCATTGCTTGAAGCAGCGTTGCACAAGCGGAAGATCGAGTGCAGAAGGCTGCGCACCTCGCACGCCTTCCACTCGCCTATGATGGAGCCGATCCTCGACAGCTTTGTGCAGTATGTCGCGCTGAGAAGGCGGAACGCCCCATCGTTGCGTTACTTGTCCAATGTGACCGGCGCCTGGATCACGGAGAAGCAAGCCACTGATCCCGCCTACTGGGGATCGCACTTGCGCAGCACGGTCCGCTTCGCAGACTGTGCTCAGGCTGTCCGGGCCGAGGCGGAGGCACTCCTCGAAGTGGGTCCCGGAGACACGCTCCTGTCCCTCATGCGCGGGAGATCTGAACCGCCAGACGACACCATGATCCCGTCCATGCGCCATCGCCTTGCCGGCGAGGACGACCGCGAGCACTGGCTTACCGCAGCCGGCCGCCTTTGGCTGTTGAATGCGCCGCTCGATTGGAAGGCACTGCATGCCGGGAAGCGACGACTGAAGCTTTCGCTGCCCACCTACCCCTTTCAGCGTCGCAGATACTACATCGAACCCGGCGAGCCGGTCCCCGCTCCACATACAGCGTTGCAGAAGCAAACCGATATAGCGGACTGGTTCTATGTCCCGTCGTGGAAGCGCAGCATCGCAACATCCCCATCCAACGGTTCTGCAAACAATTCTTCCTGCTGGCTGATTCTTGCCGAAGACGGTCCGCTAAAGGACGCACTTGTGGCAGGCCTTAACTCAGGTGAGATCGTCCAAGCCAGGACTGGCAGCCACTTCAACCGCATTGCAGACCTCGTCTACGAACTCGATCCGGCGAATGGGGAAGACTTCAGACGACTGGTACGCGAAATCGTCAGCAGAGGACTCTGGCCAGGTCGCGTTGTTCATGCTTTGCTCTCCACGCCCGCAAGCGACGCCTCAGTGCAGCGCGAGATGGATAGGGGGCCGTACAGCGCACTGGCGCTGGTGCAGGCCATCGAAGAGACCGGCATGGCCAAGCCGGTCGAACTCAACGTAGTCTGCGACCGTGCTTACAGCATTTTGGGAGAAGCGATCTCCTCGGCCGCCGGTGAAGCCCTGAACGCCTTCTGCAACGTCGTTCCGGTAGAGTGCGCGAACATTACAGTGAAAGTGATCGACGTCGATCAAAGTAGCGGAACGCTGCACATGGAACGTTTGCTGCGCGAGTTGCACTCGCCCGCTCAAAACGAGACGGTAGCACTTCGCGGAACGGCGCGGTGGCTGCGCATCTTTGAACCAACGCACCTCTTGCCAGTCACCCGCGAAGACGGCAAGTCCGTTCCTCTTCGTGCGGGCGGCACGTACATCATTACGGGCGGCACGGGCGGCATCGGACTGGTGCTTGCGAAACACATCGCGAAGAGAGCCAAAGCCCGGCTTGTCCTTACGGCACGTACTGGGTTTCCACCGCCCTCAGACTGGGAGTCGCTACTGGAAAAACCGGACATCCCAGCAGACCTCAAGCAGAAGATAGAGGGACTCCAGGCGATCTGGAAAAACGGCGGCGAGGTCATCCTCGTCGAAGCCGACACAGCGGACACATCCGCGATGCTGGAGATGGTTGCGTCTTTGAAAGAGCAGTACGGCAAAGTTGACGGAATCATCCACGCCGCGGGCATTGCGGGTGCGGGGATGGTGATCACGAAGACGCGCGAAGATATGCTCGCAACCCTCTCGGCCAAAGTGCAGGGCACAGAGTGGATTCGGGAGTGCCTCAGCCGGAGTGATCTCGACTTTGCGATGCTCTGTTCTTCCATCAGCGCCGTAGTCCCCGCCTTTGGCTTGTCCGCCTACGCCGCCGCCAACGCCTATCTCGACGGCTTTGCCGCGGCCCACGATGATCCAGACGGCACGCGCGTTCTGTCGGTCGGGTGGGACACCTGGCGCGACGTCGGCATGGCGGCGAATGCAATCGTTCCGCCCGGCCTTGAGGCACGCCGTGAGGAAGATTTGCAGCACGGCATTGTGTCGCACGAAGCAGAAGATATCTTCGACCGCGTTCTGGCCACGCCAATGCCGCAGATATTGATCTCCACCCGAAGCTTTGCCCCCTTGATGAAGCTGGTAGAGCAAGGCGTAGCCGACTTGCGCGCATCCGCCTTCGACACTCTCAATGCACAAAGCAATGCGCATCCGGCGGAAGAGTTTGCCGCCACGGACGATGAACTGGAGCGCTTCGTACTGGACACTTGGCAGGAACTGCTTGGCACACAAGCCATCGGCCTGCACGACAACTTCTTCCAGTTGGGCGGCCATTCGCTGCTGGGTACGCAGGTGCTTGCCCGTATCCACAGCAAGTTCGGCGTAAGCCTGCCGCTGCGGACCGTCTTTGAAGCGTCGACACCCGCCGCGTTGGCGCAGAGTGTTCGCCTGGCGTCGTGGGCATCCATAGCGAGCACAGATCACGAAGAGACAGAACGCGAGGAGATTGAGCTCTAGTGAATGCGATCACGCCTGCTTCGACGGACCTCTCCCTCCTGACCACTCTCGAGTTGATCCGCCTGCTTCAGGCCAGGCGAATCCACCTTGATCGAAGAGGAGAACGCTTGAAGATCAGCGCCCCCGCCGGTGTAATTGACCCTGCGTTGCAAGCCGAGCTGGTCCGTCGCAAGCAAACTCTCCTGGCTCTGTTGGAAGAACAGGAAACCCGCCCGGCGCTCGTGCCGCTCGACGAAGAGGCTCTGCGCGGACGCCTGCCGTTGACCGCTGCCCAGCAAGGCATGTGGCTCATCGACCACTTCGATCCGGGCAACGTCGCCTATAACATCCCTGAGGCCTTTCGCCTTGAGGGCTCAGCAAGCCCGGACTTATTTAGGGCTGCGGTAGATCGGTTGATCGCCCGGCATCGCCTCTTGCGCACGAGCTTTCACGAAGAAGATGGCGAGTTGTTCCACCTCATTCATCCAGCCGCCACAGCAATCGTGGACTTTACCGATCTTTCTGCCTTCGACGAAAAGGAAAGCGACAGCAGATGCCGGGAAATGATTCGCCAGGAGGGAAGAAGGCCCTTCGACCTAAGTAAAGCGCCGCTTGCACGGTTCCATCTCTTCCGGCTCGGTCAACAGAAGCACGTTGTCCTGTCGAATCTGCACCACATCATCTGTGACCGCATCTCGCTCTATGTTTTGCGCAGAGAACTGATCGCACTAAGTACGGCGCTGGGTAAAAATGAAGAGGCCAGCCTTCCTGTGTTAGCTCTGCAGTACGCAGAGTACGCGGTGTGGAGCACGAGCATGGCCCAGCGTGAACGCGTAAAGCAGCAGGTACTCTACTGGAAGAGCAAGCTGGCGAATCTCGGCCCCGCCGTCGAGTTGCCGCACAGCCTTCCCTATCCGCAGAAGCGCAGTTCATGGGGCGCGACTCACCCTGTCCTGGTTCAGAAGTCGGAACGCATGGCTTTGGTAAAGATCGGCATGGAAGAAGGCGCGAGCCCGTTCATGGTCTTTCTTGCCGTATTCGCTCTGCTGATTGCCCGCATCGCGACGTCCGGTGGCGAAGACTTCTGCATCGGCTCTCCCATAACTACAAGAAAGCATCCTGAGACCGCAGAGATGATCGGCTTGTTCGTCAACATGCTGGTCTTCCGCTGCACGATCCGACCAAGCCAGAGCTTTCGCGAGATACTGCGAGCGGTACGCGCGACTGGGCTTGAGGCCTACGATAACAGTGACGCACCCTTCCAGAGCATCGTCAAGGAGTTGAAGTTGGGCCGCCGGTCGCCGCGCTCGCCCATCTTTCAAGTAATGTTCGGCTATGAGACGTTTTTGCCCGCTATCGCAAACGAATTGCAGATCGATGCCGATCCCGGCACAGCGCGCTACGATCTTTCCCTGCATCTCGCGGAAAGCGAATCAGATGGTTTGACCGGATGTTTCGAATACTGCACCGATCTCTTTACCGCTGCGGACATTGCCCGGCTGGCATCTGGCTTTCAAACGCTTGTCACCACCGTCGCACGCGATGCAGAACGCGAGGCCTTAGTACTTCAGACGCAACCTGCTTCAGACAGCCCACCATTGCCAGTACCTTAAATAGAAGAGTCCAACGGCCGATCATGCAGAGACAAACGACCGAAAGCAACGCGTTGGAGAGAAAAGCGGCGCAGATTACCCGGCCCAGTAAACTGAACCGCGCGGTGTACCTGCTCTTTACCCGCCTCATCTCACTTCGTCGCTTTCACTCGCTGCGGGTCGCGCATGCCGATCGGCTGCCCGGTCCCCGGCACAGTGGACCGCTGCTTGTTGTTGTTAATCATGCTTCGTGGTGGGATCCGCTTCCGATCCTCCTCTTGCAGATGAAGTTGATGCCCGAGCGCATAGCGTACGCACCGTCCGACGCAGAAGCGCTCGAAAAGGCCCGGAGCCTTCGGCGCGTAGGGTCATTTCCAGTCGCCACGGGGACCCTGAGCGGTACCAAAGCATTCATCAGAGACTGCCGCTACATCCTTAGTCTGCCTGACTCCATCTTGTTCATTACTCCCGAAGGCGAGTTTACCGACCCGCGAATCCGTCCGCTCCGGCTGCGCCGCGGAGTCGCCACACTGCTCTCGAAGATGGGGCCGGTGACCGTGCTTCCGCTCGCATTCGAGTACACGTTCTGGAGCGACCCGCGTCCTGAAATACTTACTTCGTGGGGAGAGCCGATCTGCGTTCAAAGCGGCGCTTCCATGACGACTGACGAATGGCAGGCGAAGCTGACGGCTTCTTTGACCGCAACCATGGACGAACTCGCCGGCATCTCCATGCGGCGTGAGCATTGGCGCTTTGAGAACATCGCCTACGGTCGGCTCGGGCCGAGAAACCTGCTAGCGATCATGGCGGACCTGAAGGCGCTTCTTCGCAGTGAAAGGCGGTAAACGCTTTCACTGCGGAAAGGGGACGAAGGGCGCAAACTGTGCGTCAAGCCATGCTGAGCCGAGCGGAGCGGATCAAACGAAAACGGAAGAAAGACCGTAGCGCACCGGGCGGCACCACATACGAAAGCCTCTACACTGGATCGATGGTGCGTGCTCTCCATCAGATCGGCCTCGGTGTGTGTCTTATCGGCGCCGGACTATCTACAACCTGTAGTACCGCGCAGTCGACCGAGGTACAGCAAGCATTTCAGCGTGCTGCCGCTGCCATGCGCGCCGGGCAAAGTGCAGAGGCGGAACGAGAGTTTCGTAATGTCATTCAGCTGGACCCGCGTTTTCCGGACGCGTATCTTGACCTGGGCCTGGTGCTTGGTCGTGAAGGAAAGACTCCAGAAGCCATCGAGACGATCCAGCAATCATTGACTCTGAAGCCGGACCTACAGGCCGCAAACATGTTCCTCGGTATCTTCCAGTATCAGGCGGGGCAGAACGACAGCGCCATCCAGTCGCTTAACAAAGAGCTCGCACTGAATCCGCGCAGTGCCGAGACTCTCACTTGGCTCGGTATCGTGCAACTTGCCGCGGGCCACCCGGAGTTGGCCGTGGGTCCACTCGACAAAGCGGTTGAACTCAGCCCAAGAGACCTGAGCCTGCTGGAATATCGAGGCCGGGCGCATAGTCAGGTAGCGCAAGCGACGTACGCGCGGATGGCCCAGATCGACCCGGATGCCTGGCAGGTTCACAAGGTGCGTGCTGAACTTTTCGCCGCCGACAACAAAGATCGAGAGGCGATCGTCGAGTACCAGCAGGCACTGACCCGCGAGACGCGCAATCCCGACCTCTACGAAGGTCTAGGCGACGCCTACCGTCATCTGAATGAGTTCGAGCAGGCTCGCCAGGCGTACAGGCACGAACTGGAGCTCTCGCCGCAGAATCCGCTGGCGATGTATAACCTCGGCAGCACGGAGGTCGACCTTGGCGACTTTACTGCAGGTGTACCTCTCCTGAAAGCGATGCTCAAGAACTACCGCAGCTCGCCGAACGCGGAGTTCTACCTGGCGCGTGGTCTCGCGGGGTTGGGGCAAGACGCAGAAGCAGCCGAGTTGTTTGAGAAGACTGCCCGCGAAGATCCGGACGGCGAGGTCGGCAAGCGTTCTTATCTGGAACTCGCTCGCATCTATCACCGGATGCACAGGCCGGAAGACGCTCAGCGAGCCTTAGCAAGCTACAACCACCTGCGTGACCGGGACGGAAAGAAAGCGACGGGTGCGGACAGCGTCGTTCAGAAGTAAGACTCCTGAGCGATGTCATACGCCAGTGATGAACGTTTGTACAGGTGATACAGGTCACGCAAGCGCGTCCGGAAGTAAGTAAGTGTCCTTCGCTTTAGAAGTTTATGCGCCCTGTGATCTGAAGGTTCCTTGGACCAAGGTCCTGCGAGCCGATCTGGGGAATGCCAAAGAAGCTGTCGTTCGGGTCGGTACTGGGCACAGTGAAATTGTGGCGGTTGAATGCGTCGATTGCTTCGACCTTTAGCTGAAAGCTGAGTGCATCGTGAATCGGGACGTTCTTTACCAGGGAGAAGTCTTCGGAAAGAAAAAGCGGGGACGTTACCTCTTCTGTGACGCGATCTATGCCCGAGCCAAGAGTGTAGGGCTCATACGGTGTCCGGTATCCATTCGCCGTTACGTTCTTGTCTACAAACGCCGCACGGTTGAACCAGCTGATCCCGGTATGTGAGTTGGCATTCAACTTGTTCTTGACGTATCCAGGGTTTGCGAGCGACCCAACGCCGCGAGAGAACCGGATGCAGTTCTGATACCCGGGAATCTGCGAGGCGCAGCCGAACGAGACCGGTTGCCCGCTCTGGTATCGCTGGATACCGCCAATCTGCCACCCTCCTACGAGGTAGTTCAGTGTGTTGCTCTTATTCAGGAACATCTTGTTCTTGCCGAACGGCAGCTCGTAAAGATAACTGAAGACGGCAGTGTGAGGGATGTTCTGATACGAGACGGACTTCTCCAGCCGATGATTGAAGATATTCTGGTCCTGGCGCAGACCGTTAGGATTGTTGTTTGCCAACGCAGAGTCGGCATCCGTTAGGTTCTTCTGCCATGTGTAGGAAGCGGTAAAGTTGAGACCATTGCGGAAGCGCCGGTTCAAGGACGTAACGAGAGCATGATAGGAAGAATGTCCTACATTTTGCAGGCAGCAGTCCGTCGCAATAAAGTCATATTGCGGGAATGGCCGGAGCGCCCTGTATAGCTGTCCATTAAACGTCGGATAAGGCGCACTTACTCCGTCTGCGGGCGCACCTGGAGAGACGTTGTCGAGCAGGTGGTCGCCGTACGAAAAGGCGGAAAGCGGAATGTTGTTGATGTTCTGCAGTGCGGAGCGCAGGTTCTGCGCTTCTTGGCCGATGTAGCCAATGGTCATGATCAGGTCTTGCGAGAGTTCCTGCTGTACCTGGAGACTCCAGTTATAGGTGACCGATGGCTTACCCATGTCTTTGCTGATAAACGTTCCCCCAACGGCCGCAAAGCCGCCTGTGTCGAGTTGGCCCGGATCCAGATTCGGTTCCGTTGGGAAGGGTATGGGGAAGCCCGAATCGAGCTGAAACGCAGGAGTGAAGCCATCTCCCACTGATGCCGACACCGGTACTGAATAGCCGACCGTCATCGCACTGCCAAAGTCGTCATAAAGAAGTGGCCCGTAGATCAACGCGCCGCCGCCGCGCAGGACGGTCTTCCCGTTGGAACCCGGCAGCTGGTATGCAAAACCGATGCGCGGAGCGATGTCCTTGTAGTACGTGTCGGCCCAAGCGTCATTGCAGTGGCACGTCTTGCCGAAGATGAGCGCTCCAGGCAGACCGTTTGCATGCGGATCTGGAGCGGTCAGGCTGAAGTTTGAGGTGGCCCCTGTCGCTTCGTGACGCGGCATGTCTATGTCATAGCGAAGGCCGAGGTTTAAAGTAAGGTTGGAGCTCACCTTCAAGTCGTCTTGAAAGAAGACCCCAAAGTACTTGGAATTCCATCGCGGGTTATGAATGAAGGCCGTCTGGCTTGCACTGTCCGGCAGACCCAGCAGCAGGCTGGCGAAGCTGTTGCCGCTTTGGAACTGCGGTGTGCTACCGATGCGCGCAACGTCGGTCTGGCTGCGTACAAAGTTAAACGTTGGGATGGACTTCAACAACGTCGAGTACTGCTGGTATCTCAGGTCGACACCGAACTTCATGCTGTGCCGGCCTCTTTGATAGTTGAGACTGTCGTTGATTCGCGACCCGTTATCTACGTTGTCCCCGTTGCTGCCCGTTCCATAGTTTGTGAAGCTGTCCAGACCGTCAAAGTTAATCACAGGAAAAGCAGTCGAGACTATGTTTGCAATGCCTGCATTCGCAGCTACGTTCGGTCCGCCAAGGGTAGGCGCGTAATTTAAGCTGTTGGTCCGGTTATAGCCGGCATTCAGATGATTGAGCAGCGTTGGCGTGATCGTATAGTCCCAACCAGCCCGGATGTAGTGCGTAAAGAAATCCTGGGGAACGAAGTTTCCGTAAGGCAGAGGAAGGCTGTTGGCGCCACCGCGAACGTTGTCCCGTGAACTGTAGGAGGCGAAGATCTTGCTCCTGTCCGACAGGTTCTCGTCGATTCGTATTGTCTCCGCAGTGTTCAGAAGAGGAAAGCTAGTTGTGTTCGCGAAGTTATTGAAGAAGCCATAGGTGTTGTTCGTTGCAGCCTGATTGGGTGCAGGGAGGTTTGCGATGAGTGTCGTAGCAGCCTTGCTGAAGCGTCCCGTCGGAATCATGTTGTTCGCAAACGGAAGACGGCACGGAACGCCGTCCGGGTTGGTAGCGGACACTGTAGCCGAGGTGGTTGCTGGATCGAAGATCTGGTTCTGGAGAACAGCTAAACCTGTACACGGGTTGATCACGGCCGTAGGTCCACCAAGGACGCCGGAAAAGTCTCCGGCCCGTTCCGCCGCAGTTGGCACTGTGGCCAGGGTGGTTGCGCTCAGGGTCTGGCGGTACTGCTCCCACGAAAAGAAAAAGAAGGTCTTATCGCGCCCGCTATAAATGTGCGGAATACGCACCGGACCACCAAGCGAGCCGCCATAGTCGTTCTTCTTATCAACCGGCGTGGCGAAGTTCTGCCGGCAAACCGTGTCCGTCGGTGCACAAGCCGCTCGAAGTGCGGTCTGGAACCATCCGTTTGCGTCGAAGACCTCATTCTTGAAGATGTCAAACGCCGTTCCATGAAATACGTTCGTGCCGTTTTTGGTCACAAAGCTCTCGATGCCCGAGGTCGTGCGACCGAACTCTGAAGACGGAGTCGATGTAGTCACCTTGAATTCCTGGAGGGCCTCGACCGAAGGCGCTGTCTCATCGAAAGAAGAACCATTCTCCGAGCGGGTCACGCTGGCTCCGTCCAGAAGGATTTCGGCACCATAGTTCTGACCACCGCTGAGTTTGCTGAAAAATACACCGTTCCCCTGAAAGGCCTGCGCCGATCCGCCTCCAGAGCCGGGACCGGTTGTACCCGGAACCAGGAAGACAAAATTTTCCGGTGAGCGAAGCTGCCCGACGCCGCCGGAGATGGCAAGCGGCAGTTCGATGATCTGCCGGTCAGAGATCGTTCCGCCAAGGTCCGACGACTCCGACTCCACACGCGCGCCGCTGGCGTCTACTGAGACCGTATCTGTCACCGAACCCGCCGCGAGCACAATGTTCAAGGATGACGTGCTGTTCACGAGGATCTGGACGCCGGTATTTGACGATGCCGAAAAGCCTGGGGCGCTGGCGCGGATCGTGTAGGTGCCAATTGGCAGAGCCGTAAAGTGGTAGGCCCCCGAGGAACTGGAAACTGTATCGCTCACGCCGCCTGTGGCGATGTTCGTCGCGATCACGGCTGCGTTTGGAATGGCAGCCCCTGTCGCATCTGTGACGGAACCGGCCAGTTCACCGCGTGTACTCTGCGCAGGGGCGATTGCCGTGACGGCGACGATGGCGATGAAGAGCGCAGCGGCGCGGAGGAGCGTCGGGCGAAGCTTTGCGTGCATGTGGCTCTCCTGAAAGGAAAAGCAGGATGTGGATCTTCGGGAAATCCTTTTCTGAAGCGCCCGAAATGCGATCACTGAGACCGGCGAAGAGTAGAGGACGATGAACGACCTTGTCAAGGCGTTCTCCACCACATGGTGGGATCCGTACTCAGCCTAAGGGTCTACTCGCAAAGTAAAGCTTGTTGAAACTCGCCCTTAGTTAGGCCGACAGCGGCTCAATGTCCACTTCCACCTTCAGCTTGTTTCCGCCGCCACCGAGGATGAGGCCGCGGAGAGGACTGACGTCACTGTAGTCCCGGCCCCAGGCTACCGTCACATGGCCATCAGTCGGCGCTACGTTGTTGGTTGGGTCCATGTCAAGCCAGCCGAGGTCCTTGCTATACGCAGAGACCCAGGCGTGGGACGCGTCCGCACCCACCAGGCGCGGCTTACCCGGCGGCGGATAGGTGCGCAGGTAGCCGCTGACATAGCGGGCCGCAACGTTGATCGAACGCAGGCAGGCAATCTGGACGTGGGCAAAGTCCTGGCAAACTCCTCGCCGCTTCTTGAAGACCTCCTCCGGCGGCGTCCGCACTGTTGTCACCTTCGAGTCGAAGCAGAAATCGTTATAGATGCGTGAGGTCAGTTCGCGGAGCGCCTCTCGCATCGGTCGTCCCGGCGTAAAGGAAGCGTAAGCGTAGTCGGCAAACTCCGGGTTCCGTCTTACTCGCGGGGAGTCGAACTGGAACTGGTACGCGCCAAGTCCTTCGGGGGTGTGATCTTCGCTCAACGATCCGGCGGACTGTTCCCAGGGAAGAGAATCGGCGAGTTGGGGTGTCGTGCCAGGATCGATTGCCACCTGACTCCGCGCCTCTACGATCAGCTCCTTATGCGGCTCCTCGATCGAGAAGAAGTAGAGGCTGTTTCCAAAGTAGTCGAGCCGCTCGGTAAGCGTCGCTGGCCTCGGATCAATCGTAAGGCTACTGTGCAGAAGGCGGTTCTTCAGAAAGCTGCGGGGCTTCAGACATGCAACGTGCTCGCCTGCGGAGACCGGATAAGCATACTTGTAGGTGGTGCGATGGCTCACTTTGTACAGCATTCTCAATCGTCTCCCATGGCGATCGGCAACGTGCGCGCGTGACTGAAGTAGTGGCTGGACAGGTTGTTCGACCATGACGGAAGCAGGTCTTCGAGCTGCGAAAGGAAGCGGTCCAGCTCCAGAAGTCCAGAGTGCGGACCGCCCCCCTTAGGGCCGCCGCCGAGCGGAGCAAACGCCATCGCCTGAAGATCTATCCGGCGCAGGGAAGCGAGTGCGCTCTCCATCGCGAGCAGATCCGCTGAGATGTGCCGCGGCAGCTTCTCGTACAGATCGGTAAGATGGTTAAGCTGAAAACAGAGCGACCGCGGATTTGTTTCGTCCGCCATCAGCACGTCGAGCACCGCCAGTGGCTGCAGCGTCGTGTAGTACCGGGTGCGGTAGGTCATGGAGCTATCGGCCACTTCAAGCAGCCGTTCGAGATAGGCCCAGTTGTCGGCAGGGAGCGGCCTGGTGATTTCGCGCAGTTCGCGGGTCAGATAGAGGGCTCGTTCAAGGCGCCGCCCCAGGCTAAGGAACAACCACCCTGCGCCACGGTTAATGTTCTCCCTTTCCAGACCCGAAAAGGCTGAGAGGAGTTCTAAGCACTTCGTCAGCATCGCGGAGTAGGTCGTCAACAAGGCGCCCTTCTCCGTCTGCATCGAATCGCGCAGCTGGCCGATCAGCAGCATCATGTCGCTTGACAGACGCTCCCGCACACTCCCGCCGATCCGCGATACCTCTGCCAATGTCGCTGGCAGACTGTCACCGCGCTTGTTGTCTGTAAGCAGGGAGAACAGTTTCTTCCGGAGAGAGCCGAAGCTCGCGGTGCGATGTTTACCCGTTCTGCTCGCGCGCGAACCAAGGCAATCAGCAAGGCAGATGAGGCTGCCAAGTTCCTCCTGATCGCCCAGGTGCACTCGTGGAATGATCGAGCGCAAAATTCTCGCTTGGTTCTCCGCTCGCTCCACATACCGTCCCAACCAGAACGTGTTGTCCGCCACCCTGCTCGGCACAACCAGGGGGATCCTGCGCAGGGTAATTGGCTCATCGCGGCGCGGCAGCATGCTGAAGGAATCGACCGGACCATCCAAGAGCACCCAGGCGTCTTTGCTATGGCCCCCGCGCTGCATTGAGACCACGGATCCGCTCGCCCCTGCAACCCGTACCAGCCCGCCTGGGATAACAACCCACCCGTCGCCAGTATTCAGCACATAGGTACGAAGCACCACGCTGCGCGAATGAAGCGCCTCATGCTCCCACACCGGAGCGGTGGACAGTTGGACCTGCTCCTGCGCCACATATTCGTAGGGCCGCTCGTGCAGACGGCGCAGGAACGTATCGCGTTCGGCCTTCGTCAACTCCGAGCCGAAGACCGGCTCCATGCCGATCCCGGAGAAGGCTGGCTTTACGACAACAGCCTCCAGGTTATTGACTACCCAATCGAGCGCCTTTTTCTGGCCGCACCACCATGTCGCCACGGATGGAAGCAACAGTTCTTCTCCCAGCAGATGCCGGGCGAGCCCCGGCAGAAAAGGCATAATGGCAGCCGATTCGATGACCCCGCTGCCTAAGGCGTTCGCGACCTTTACATTGCCCGCCACCACGGCTTCGACCAGACCGGACACACCCAGCAGGGAATCGCCCCGGAGCTCGAGAGGATCGCAGAAATCGTCGTCGACGCGGCGAAGGATCACATCCACCTGCTCCAGCCCGCTTACCGTCTTCAGGAAGACACAGCGATCGCGCGTCGTCAGGTCCGCTCCCTCAACCAGCGTGAACCCGAGGTACTTCGCCAGGTAGGAGTGCTCGAAGTACGTCTCGTTGTGCGGTCCCGGTGTAAGCAGCACGATGCGTGGATTGTCCCGCCCAGCCAGCCTTGTCAGGGCATCACGCTGTGCCTTGAAGAACGGAGCCAGCCGCTGGACGTTTGAATCACGAAAAAGCTCGGGCAGCAGTTCGGAGACAATGATCCGGTTCTCTAATGCATACCCGCTGCCAGATGGCGCTTGTGTCCGGTTTGCCAGTACCCACCACTGTCCGTTCGGCGCTCGGGCAAGATCGACTGCCATCATGTGAAGCCGGCTCTGGGTTGGGACCTTCACCCCCGCCAGGGGCCGGAGAAACGCCGGATTCGCATACAGCAGCGCTGCTGGAAAATGCCCATCTCTGAGCAGATCCTGGGGCCCGTACATGTCTTCAAGCAAGAGGCTGAGCAGCTTGGCCCGCTGAATGACCCCGGCCTCGATGCTCCGCCACTCTGCCCCTGGGATAAGCAGCGGCACCAGATCGATCTTCCATGGACGGTTTGCCCCCTCGGGGTCGCCATAGATGTTGTACGTCACACCGTTATCGCGGATGCGGCGCTCTGCCTGCGCCCATCGCGCCACAAGCTCCGCCGGCCCGAGCTCCCGAAGCGAACGCATCAACCGCTCCCAGTGCGGCCGCGGCGTCATCCCATCTGCGGAAGACTCTTCGTAGGTCGTGCCGTAACGAAGGGGTGACTGGTAGAGGTCTCCGGTCATGGCTCCCTTACTTGGTCGACAGAGGGCCCTGAGGTCGTGACAGGACCTGTCGGCGCGGGCCAACGGAGGTCCAGCGTCATGGGGAACACGGGATTGATCTCCAAAGGTGGAACGTTCAGCACGCCAGCGGCTGGCTTCGATTCGACAAAACGCTCACGCCGTCTGGCCTGCGCCTCCTCCGCGTTTGCCGGCCGCGTTGTGTGCAAGGTCCCGTCGGGCGGCCCGGCATAGTAGGTACATCGGGCGACCGCTATGTTCTTCCACGTGTCGATCAAGTCGAAGGTAAGCGGCGTATGCACCGGGATTGTCGGATGCAATGCGGCAGACAGCTTGCGCGCCCGGTACCGTATTCCAGCGATGAACTCACCAGCGACACCCGTCGGGTGCAATGGAACTCTGCGGCCATTGCAAGTCGCGACATACCGTGAATCGGCTGCAAGCCCGGTCACCTTCACCTGCATCCGTTCGAGCGATGAATCCACGCTGCGGCCAGTGCCTCCAGACGTAGTCTCCTCGGCGAGCACGTTCCATGGCTCCAGCGCCTGCCTTAGCTCAAGCCGTATGCCATCCGCATCCACAGAGCCGATCTTGGGAAAGCGAAACTCCAGGTGCGAAGCAAACCATCTGTCCTCAAACCTGTATCCAGCGCTGCGCAGGCGGTTTAGGACCTCTAAAAAATCAAGTTCCACGAAGTGCGGCAGCATGAATCGGTCATGCAGTGCAGAACCCCACCGCAGCAGCGCGCCGCTGAACGGCTGCTTCCAGAAGAGCACTACCAACGCCCGGACAAGCAACATCTGTGCCAGGCCCATGCGGTAGTGCGGCGCCATCTCAAATGCGCGCAGCTCCAGCAGTCCAAGTCGAAGGCCCTGGCCCTCCGGCGGATAGAGTTTGTCGATACAGAACTCCGCACGATGTGAGTTGCCCGTCACGTCTACCAACAGATTGCGAAACAAGCCATCGAGGATGTACGGCGGACAGTCGTGCTCTGGCAGGTGACTGAACGAAACCTCAAGCTCGTATAACGCGTCCACCCGCGCCTCATCGACACGAGGATATTGGCTGGTCGGCCCAACATACATCCCTGAGAAGAGGTAGGACATCGATGGATGATTCTGCCAGAACGAGACCATGCTGCGCAGCAGGTCGGGCCGGCGCAGTATGGGACTGTCCGCCAGGCTCGGCCCTCCAATTGTGATATGGCTGCCGCCTCCAGTCGCAAGATGGCTGCCGTCATACGCGAACTTCGCCGCAATCAGCCTGTGCCTCTGCGCCTCTTCGGCGAGCGTCCGGTTGATCGATTCAAGCTCGTCCCATTCCGCGGTCGGCGGCAGGTTCACTTCGAGCACGCCTGGATCAGGCGTGAGGCTG
>CAZZYQ010000008.1:0-15429 GCA_964658395.1 uncultured Granulicella sp.
TTCTCAAGTTTGCCGGTGAGTTTACCGCGAGGGTCACACCCGTTCCCATCCCGAACACGGAAGTTAAGCCTCGTTGGGCCGATGGTACTGCACGCGTAAGTGTGTGGGAGATTAGGTGATCGCCGGCATAATACAGAAAGCCCCATCCTTTACCGGACGGGGCTTTTTCAGTTTCGGCTGCAGCTTCTGGCGCGTTATCATGCAAACAACAGCCTTCATGTAACTAGGAGTACACGTGATCGTTCGCTCTTTGCGCCTGCAGCTGGTGCTAGTCTGCCTTCTGTCCGCTTTCGGTTCTTCGCTGGCTCAGCCCGTCGCTTCTGCCCCACCTCTCAAGACGATCGCCTTCATGACGGACTTCGATGTCCGCGACGACGCGATCGGGATCTGCAAGGCGGTTATGAACGGTGTTGCGCCCGGCGTCCAGGTCATCGACATCACACACCAGGTCACCCCGTTCGACATCGCCGAAGGTGCCCGCTTCCTGGCGGGATCGGCACCTTACTTTGCCAACGATTCCGTCTTCGTCGTAGTCATTGATCCGACCGTTGGCAGCGCGCGCAAGGCGATCATTGCGAAGTCGAAGAAGGGGCAGTTCTTTGTGCTTCCAGACAACGGCCTGCTAACGCTGGTCCGGGACCGCGATGGAATCGCCGCTGCCCGCGAGATCACCAATCCCGAGTGGATGATCGGGAACAAGCTCTCTTCGACCTTCCATGGGCGCGACATCTTTTCGCCAGCCGGCGCGCATCTCGCACGTGGCGACGACTGGACGGCGGCCGGCCCTGCACTTGATGTCTCAAAGCTGGTTCGTCTGGATATAAGGTCGGCTTCGATCGACGCCACCGGCCTGCACGGGCAGGTCATCGGCACGGATGGGCCGTTCGGCAACCTCGTCCTGAACATACCATCGGACACCTTTGCACAGCTCGGATATCATCTGGGCGATCAAGTTCCAGTCGAAGTTGCTGGAAAGCACTATGAGTTCCCGTTCGTGAAGACCTTCAGCGACGTGCCCGTCGCCAAGCCGCTCTTCTATATCGACTCACGGGGACGCCTGAGTCTGGGCGTAAATCAGCGTAACTTCTCTACGGTCTACTCGATTCAGGCACCAGCAGAGATCCTTATCCCTCGCAAGCAGTAGCCGCGCAGAGAAGTTTCCGGATCCCTGCAGAGAAAATTCGAAAGATGACCGAGCCGGCACCTTATCGCCACAGGCTAGGGTGCCTTGCCCGGATCTTTTGCGGCATCGTGTGCCACTTTCTGGGCTTCTTTAGCCGTCTTCTTCGCTTCAATTGCGGCGCGACTGGCCGCGGCCGGGACATCGGTCAGCACCGGAGGCGGTGGGGGCAAGGGAGGGAGTGGAGCGATGCTTGCCCGCTTGAGCGCGATGTCTTCCTTGGTTGTGGTCAGCTTGATGTTCGAGCTTCCATGACCCACGGATCCGGAGAGCGACTTGCGATTATCTGAGTCGGAGACTGGAAGCGAGAAGTCATTCGTAATATCAGCGTCTGACGTTTCTGCATGGACATTGAAGCCGGCCTGCTCCGGTACTGTAAGGCTTACCCCGCCGTTTCGGTTTTCTACTGTCACATTCCCCAGTGGAGGCGCGCTGGTCACATCGACTTTCCCGTTCTTGTTTGTTACCGCGACGTCGCCCGAGACTCTGTCCAGTGTGATGTTGCGGTTCCTGGTCGTCAGCACGACTGGCCCCAAAACCTGATCGGCAGACAGGTCGTCATCGCTGAAGCTGGCTTCGCCATCCAGACGTGCGAGTTGGAAGTCAGTGCGGCTGCTGTGGAATTTGAAACCGCCGCGAATATGTTCCAGATGCGTGTCACCGAAGAAGTCCCCTTGCATGGAAACGGTCCCGGATACGTCGGCGATCGTCGTGTCACCGCCTTTTCCTTCGACTTGGACTGCTCCAGTAACGCTATGGGCAGAAAAGCTCGAGCCGCTGTTCTGGATGTGTGCCGTGACCGCGCCGGTAATCGCGCTCACTTCGATGTCGCCGTGGTTGGCCGTTATGTTGACCGGCCCTTTCAGGCCGCTTACATGAATGTCCCCATGATTTGCTATCACTGTGTTCGTCGAAACTGAAGGTACGGTGATAATGAGGTCAACCCTTGCCCCCTGGATTGCCGGCAGATTCAGCTGCACCAGGCTGCCATTTACGTTCAGGTTGGAGCTCAGCTGCTGCGCCTTCTCCGCCGCGTCGGAGTCTGACCGGCTGTAGATCTCTTTGTGCAGCAGCACATGGATCTGGTTGTCGTCGCTCGTTCCTGAGATCGTTACGTCGCCGCGGGGATTGTTGACCTGTAACGTTCCCTCGCCGGGAAAAGCCTGCACCAGCGTCTGTTCGCTTTCGTGCTTGTCTCCTAGAAATTGATCGACGTCCTCGCCGTTGATATTGATTCCTTGGCCAAACAGAGTTTGGCCACCATTGTGTATGCCCTGGAAGACGACCCCGACCACAGCTAATCCGATCAGCAGCGCGACCACTCCTCCTCCAATGCCGCGCGCGACATAAGGCTTGTCGGTCCGGAAGAACTGATCGAAGCCCCACTCGATGAGGATCACTACGCCAACGAAGATCAGCAGCAGCGGCCACCAGTGGCCATAGAAGCTCCAAAGCCTGTTGCTGGACAGCTTGCCAGTCTGCACCAGCAGAAAGACGACTCCAACAGCAATCACCAGCAGCGGACCGACGATGGAGCCGCGCCGCATGCCGCGATACTGCTGTCGGTACGCGTCGCGCTGCGCACGATACAGGTCGCGTTGTGCCCTGGCGTGGTCGCGCATCATGCGGCGCTGATAGCGCCAATCACCTGGTCCAGGCGCGTAGGGCGGTCCAGGCGGCGGATACGGTGGAGGATAGCCGGCCATGATTAGCTCCCTTCCTGGTTGCGCTTCTGCTCGATCGAGGCAGACGATGCGGAGACGGATGGCTCAGGCGCAGGAGTGACTGGCGCGGCATACTCAAACGGCGGACCGTACGCCGGAATCGCTGACGCCGCATTAAATGCCGCTCGTTCAAGAACTGTCATCACGCCGGCCAGAATGATGAAGAGCGGCCAGCTGTGCCCCCAGGTGAGAATCCGGAACTCGTCCAGGAAGAAGAGTAGGCCTACCAGCGCAATCCAGACTGATCCGCGAAGCGCCCGGAAGACACGCAGCCGGTAGCCGGGGCTTCCGTCGCCACTCAGCGCGCCGCCATAGCTCGTCATCTTCTTCACAAACAAGAACACGGCAAACCCGATCAGTAGGAATGGAAGAAAAAGGCGGGAAGAGAACCCATGGAAAATACCCGCATTGGTGAGAAGAAAGAGGACTCCAAAGCCGATGAGCCAAAGCGCACCCGCCGGGAAGCGATTTCCTGGATAGGGAACCTGAACGTCCAGCGGTACAGGCGGTACGGGAGGGTAGGGCGGCATCGGTGGAGCGTATTGTTCCCACGCCGGTATCGGAGGAACGTCCCAGGCGGCCGGTGCTGCTCCGGTTGCAAACGGTGCCACGTAGGGTGAAGAGACCCCGGCAGTCGCGCGGGTCGACTCGGTTGAAGTGGCTGCGGGTGGAACGGAAGCTGCCGCCGGGCCGCTCTGCCAGGCTTTGCCGAAGCCAAGGCGTTCGCCGAGGTCGTTGAGGCCGAATGGGTTTGGCAGCGGCTGACCATCGCGTCTCGCACGGGCCGTGTGGTAGGCCTCGATGGCCATGTAGAACAACCACCCGGCCACGAATAAGCCGAAGATGCCGTGATTATCTGCCAGGCTGACGAGAATGGCGAAGACGATCAGGTGGACAACGCCCTTCGCGTATTGAGCGTTGTACATTGCGCCAACACCGGGAATGAAGCCGAGTGCTCCGGCAAGAACCGGGTTAGGCGAGCCTGGCATGGCGGTCCCGCTGACATACGTCCCGCTGACGGGATCACGATAGGTATAGTTGTTTCCGCCCGCTGTGCTGCCCGCTGCATAGACGCCGGAAGCCGGGTCGCTGTAGGAGTAACTTCCGCCTCCGGAAGGGTAACCTCCCGCTGCGGCAAGTTTGGCGGCAAGGCAGGGTTCGCAGTAGACCGCCGAGCCAACGGTGCGCATGCACTCCTGGCACAATGGCTTCCCGCAGTTCTGGCAGAATGCGATTCGTTCCCGATCAGGATGGTTTGAGCAGTTCATACCAATCCCCCTTCCTCGTGCGCTTCTTTCAACTTATATGTGTCAAACGTTGCAGCTTCGCCGTCGAGGATCCCAACGCTGAAATCAGCGTTCGAGTTCCGGCTGCTGTGCTCCATCGCCAGCCTGAACTCCTGCTGCAACGGGTTGCGGCGCTCGCTGGTGCCGCTGCCAGCCTTGGGAGACTTACGTTGCTGCTCTTCCGGCTTCACTTTGCCTGTGCCATCGTCTTTGCTGTTGGGCTTGGCCGCGCCCGTGGCGTTCTCTTCTTCGTTCGAACGCTGCAGATCGCGCAGCCGCGATTCAAGCTCATAAACCACGCGCAGGTTATCGTAGTACCGCACCAGGCTGGCGTCTGCCTGGTAAAAGCTGCGCTTGAGACTGGAAGGCTTCAGGTCGCTTGCTTTCAGTTCGTTCACGTGGACGCCAGTGAGATTCAGCGTCAGGGCGATCGAAAAGAACGCCATCGCTGCCGTCATTGCGAGCCGCGGCTGCAACATCGTTCGTCTGAACGATTGCAGGCTGAAAGTGCCGCCAGCTCGAACCGGAAACGGCAAAACATTGCTTCCCGCAATGTTCGCAGCGTCGGGAAGAGCGCCTGCCGGAACAACGCCGAATAAGGCTGGCGCGTTACCTCCCGCGGCAAGCGGTTGGGCAAAAGCCAATCCTGTGCCTGTGTCGATCTGGCCGCTGGTTTGCTCGATGATCCGGGTCAGCAGCAGCGCCGAAGGTTCCGGTCGCGATGTCTTCAGCATCTCCAGCAGCGCGGCTCCGCGCTGTGCGTCCGCCAGCATGCGGCTGCACTCCGCGCATGTCGCAATGTGGAGATCAAACGCGGCCCGGTCCTTTGCGGAGAGAGTGCCGTCAAGAGCATCGGTAAGCGATGCCTCGCACTCCGCGCAGCCCATGCCTTCGCCAGACCTGACCGGCTTTGCGCTTCCGAACTGGTTGATTTGATTGAAGTCTGCCACGTTACATCACCTGCCCTTCTATACGTTGCAAAAGCCGCGCCAGTTCACCGCGGCCACGGCTGATGCGGCTCTTCACTGTGCCTTCGGGAATGCGCAGCACCTGCGCAATCTCCTTGTAATCCATGTCTTCCAGGTCGCGCAGAATGACCGCCTCGCGCAGCTCCGGCGAAAGCTGCTTCAGGGCGTCCTGAATCGTTGCTTTCAGCTCCAGACCGGACACGTGCTTGTCCTGAGAGATGCTCTGATCGATCAAGCGGTCGCCGATGGTCGGACCGTCCTCCTCACAGTTCAAGCTGGCATCCAGGGAATCGCTGGCGCGGTCCAAGCGGGTGCGGCGAAAGTGATCCACAAGCAGGTTGCGCGCCAGCGTCGTCATCCAGGTCTGAAAACTGCCTTTTTGCAGGTCGAAGCTGTTCAGGTTTTTATAAACTTTGATGAAGACGTCCTGCGTCAGGTCTTCGGCGTCCGTCGCAGAGTTTGTGAAGCGATAGCAGATCCCGTAGATCCGCCGGTGCTGGCTGGTGACCAGTTGTTGCCAGGCCTGCTGCTCGCCCGCGATGCACTGCCGAACCAGTTTCAGCATTGCTTCTTGCTCGGCGATCTGTTGTGGGGTGCGCTGCTCCAACGTCGTCTCGACCTTCTGTGATTCAGTCTTCTGCGGGGGTGGCAGCAGTGTATCGCGCGGCGACACCGCGGAAGCAAGCGATTGCGTGAAGTGGCGCGACACGGGCGCTTCACGCCTTGTGCTGAGCGAAGTACGCCTCATGAATCTGCCCGCCACTTTGGCGGCCGGTGGACCGGTGACAGGAACCGTCATGTGAAGAACGCCCATGCGGACTATACGCAAGGCGCTCCATCACGGTTCAATGGCTTTGTCTGCGGGCACCGACTCTAGATGCAACGTCACAACAAGAACATGCGTTATGTTGCATTCTGAACATACCGCGCCTTTGCGGTTTGCAACTGGTGAATCTGGTGCCGTTCCAGCGGCTGCGCAGATCCAAGCTGGTGCGCGACCAGGTGAATCTGCGCCAGGTGTTCCAGCGTCTCCATCTTCATAAACGCGTCGAGCAGGTTGCGGCCGTAAGTGATTGCTCCGTGATTGGCAAGCAGCATGGCCTCATGTCCGGCGATAAAAGGAACCAGGCTGGCTGCGACTTCATCGGTACCCGTCGTCGCGTAGCCGGCGAGCGGGACCACTCCCAGCGTCATCACCGCCTCCTGGCACAGCACCTCGCTCAAGTCGCGACCGGAGCAGGCGAAGGCGGTCGCCGTCGGAGGGTGCGAATGGACCACCGCCCGTACGTCTGCCCGGTTGCGGTAGATCGCAAGGTGCATGCCCAGTTCGCTCGTCACCTTTCTCGTACCGGAACACTGCCTGCCGTCCAGATCGACCACCGCCATATCTGCTGCGCGCAGCAGGTACTTGCTTACTCCTGTCGGCGTCACCAGCAGCCGGTTGGAATCAAGCTGAACGGACAGGTTGCCCGAAGTTCCGGGCATGTAGCCGAGCCGGTACAGCCATCGGCTGAAGTGGACCAGTTCGCGTCTCAGTTCGCGTTCCAGGTAGGAATTTTCATCTTCCACGTCGTTGTCATCCCTTCACACCCTAAATGGCGAAGTTCTCAATCGTACCCGCATTTGGCTCCGCAATGCCGGAAAGGTGGAGCTAGCTGCCAAGAATATGGAACTGCGAAAGACCTTTATCGGGAGGCAGGGGAGGATTAGTGGCTGCCTGCAGCTTCTTCCAGAGCCTTCCCACTCGATCGGATGCAAAGAAGAGCTGCCCCGCCGTTAGAGGCCCCGCAACCCGGTAGTTGCCCACCGCCGCCAGTCCCATCGAGGCGATGCAGCCGCACTGTTCGCAGTCAGGGTCGCCGCCGAACTGGCACGGCGTTATCTGGGTCTTGAGGTCCGCGGAGATCGTCTCCGTTGTTCGTGCAAAGATGCACTCTTGCGGGCTCTTTGGAGGGTTGGCAATCTCGTTGATCACCCGCTCATGCATGTCGAGCACGGGATACTTCGCGCGCAGCCGTCTCAGGTCCTGGATCACAGACGCGCGCTGCGCCCGGGTAAGAATCTCCGGATCCGTTGCTCCACGCTGCGGAGTGAAGATACTGAACCACACCTTGCTGATCTCCGGCTGGCTGCTCCAGAAGGCCATGAATTCGTCAAGGTAGCCGGGCCGCTCCGCAATCTGCGAGGTTATGGTGCAATGAATGGTAACCCTGGCACCCTTTATGCTCTTCAGGATCCGTTCATAGGTGGCCGGCTTACGGCGCTCGTCGTGCTCAGGTTGCAAACCGTCGATCGAGACCACAACGTTTAACTTTTTGTACTTCCTCCACTCCGCGGGTACCACACGGAAGGCGCTCGTGACGATTTGGGTGTGCACGCCACGCGCTTCAAGCTGTGGGATCAGAGCCTCAAGTTCGCGATAGCGGACCAGCGGATCGCCGCCGACGAGGGAAACATGCAGCGGCTTCCGCTTGTCCACGAGGGCAAGCACGCGGCGGACGAGATCGTCTCCCTTGAAGTCCGTGAGCTGGCGCAGCTGCGTGTCGCCGCCAAGATGCGCCGCGTCGAACGCATAGCATCCAGGGCACCGCAGCGGGCATTCTTTCGTGATCTCGATAGAGAGCGACGGTGCGCGCCCGGAAAGGATAGAACCCCAGGCGTGCACTACTTCAGACTTTTTCATGAAATCTCCGGCAATACGGCAGATCGAGCGGATGGAAAAAGGGTCACACCGTGTGACGGATGTGTAGGGGACGAAACCTGCACTGGGAGTTCAGATTCGAAGAGCGGGCAGCATACAAGGAGACGCGCAGTTCAGGCCCGGTTCTGGTACGCCAACCTTCGCCCCTGGCCGAGACGCGGTTCGATGCCGGCGTTCTCTCCCGCAGAATCCCGCCAGCCATTCCTGCAGCTCGATCAGCAACGCCAGTTTCTCCTTCAGGGATTGCGCCAGCAAGAGCACAAGGCAGGCAACCGCGAGAACGGCAAGCATGGTTAATTCAAAGTCCTGGCCGCCGGGGATCAGGCCATCGAAGGTCCAGTAGTGCTCAGTGAGTGGCATTACGGCGAGCAACAGAGCAGTCAGTGCAAGCAGGGTTCGCCCACCTACGCGACAGATCCAGCAGACGCTCTGCCTGCGTAGGATTGGACTACGTGTGATCGGGCTGTTCGCGGTTCGCTTCAATCGCCCTCGCCACGAGAATTGTCTCACTTCCTCGCCATGGCTGGCATTGCTCAGCCTGAACGCGTCGCCTATTTGGACGTTGGCAGCATGATGACCCCGCAGGCAATCCGGTTCCCGGCGTTGCCGGAGGGATCGGTCTTCATATCGTCCGGCTTCTCATGCACCATGATCGAAGTGCCCCCGTTCGCCAGGATGTTGTTCGGGGAACCCTCTGTGAGCGAGAGGTAATCCACCTTGAAGGTCGCCGTGCCGGTGTGGTTCTCTCCGATGGAGATGTTCTGCGGCAGGTCGCCGTTGTGATGACCCTGGGGGTTCATCGTCCCATGCTGCTTCGCATCTGGATTGAAGTGGCTGCCTGCGGACTTGAAATCGGGAGCCTCGCAGAGCGGTTTGGCATGGATGTGGACAGCATGCTCGCCGAAGGGCAGGTTCTTCAGGTCAAGTTTGATCTTAAGAGAGCTGCCTTTCTGTTCGAATTTCGCGGTGCCCGCATCCTCGCCTTTCGAGGTCTTCAGTTGAACGGTGACTTCGTTGCCTGCTTTATGGAGCATGGGAAAGGCGAAGGCAGAGGCCTGGGGCACACAGGCCGAAAGGCAGACAGCGGGAAGAAGAAGCAGGGCGCGCATACGAAATCTCCTGAACACCAACCCGTCCAGCATATCCTATGGTCTCGATCGATGTAGCTGTTCGGGAGACCCGATCCGTGCGTGAATTTCATCCCTCTCAAAGAAACGGAAGCGGGCCTCGCTGCACTCTTCAGGGACGCTCAGACCGGTTGTCGCTGCCTGACAGGCAGAGCGCAAGCTCTTCAAAGTCGGCCGAGCTCCGTTGTAGAGGGAAAGAGGAATGAAATGGCAAATCTCTGCAGTCAACCGGTTCCCGCTACGTGTGTGCCTCCAATCTCTTCTGCTGCCCCGCCACGCGTGCTTGATAACTTCACCCGCCGCTTCAACACGGCCAGAAAACAGGCCTTGATTGCGCCTCCGGCACACCCTGTAAACGGGGACATGAGCCTTCCCGATAAGTGCGGGACCTACACAAAAGCGGTCCGGCAGGCGAGTCCAGGGAGAGTGGATCTTGCAGCGTTCGGCAAATTCGAGGCCGCGATATCGAGCGGCTCGTATTCCGACTTCGAGCTTGTTCCACTTGGCGGAACCCAGAAGCTGAACGGCCCCATGGCATCGTATGCCAGCTCTTTCCTCGGTGCCGACAGCAGTCTCTTCTCGACCGCAGTTCCACCATCGGTGAAGGACGAATGGTATGCGACCGAGTTGGTGGAACTCTACTGGTGCTCGCTGCTGCGCGATGTAGATTTTTGCGACTACGCAACCAATGCAATCGCCCATAAAGCTGCCAAGGAGCTCTCGCTTCTGTCGTTTTACCAGGGGCCGAAGAAGGACGGCCATGTCACTCCGGAACTGCTCTTTCGCGGCGCCTTTCAGGGCGAAGCGACAGGTCCGTATGTTTCGCAGTTCCTGATTACGCCGACCAGCTTCGGCTCATTGCCGTTCAACCAGCGATACATCACTTATAGGGCAGGCGTGGATTACATGACTGACTTGGAGTCCTGGTATGAGGTGCAGCAGGGTATCGTCACCGGATTTACCAATCAGAAGGAAACAGTTCCGCAGTTCCTGCATAACGGTCGCGGGCTCGCCGCTTGGACCCATGTCGATGAGTTGTACCAGGCATACTTCACCGCATATCTCACCATGAGTACGCTTGGTGTTCCTCCGAATCCAGGCAGTCCCTATCGTGCTTCGGCCAAACAGAAGCCCTTTGGCACCTTCGGCGGTCCCGACATCGCCGCAGTCCTCGGCCAGGTAGCAAAGTACGCGCTGAACGCAGTGTGGTACCAGAAGTGGGTAGTTCACCTGCGTCACCGGCCGGAGGCCGGGGCAGGACTCGTCCACCTGATCAAGCATGGCGAAACCTTCGATGCCACGCCCCATGCAAGCGTCTTCGACTCACATGCCCTCGCGGAAAGCCACAAGAGATACGGAAGCTACCTGCGTCACAACCTTTTCCAGAGGGTTCCCCCACCCACCCTGCCTACCCAACGGGCCATGGAACGCTAGGTGGCGCCTGCATCACCATCCTGAAGTTCTTCTATGACGGTGCGGCGGTGCTGACAAATCCGCAGGTTCCAACCTACGACGGCACGTCGCTGGTGCCATGGAGCGGGCAGCCGGGGGTTGGAGATGCGGGTCCGCTCACGGTAAACGGGGAACTCGCCAAGCTGGCGCATAACGTTACGTTCGGCCACGGTCTGCACGGCGGCATCCACTGGCGAAGCGATAGCGACGCGTCGATGCTGCTCGGCGAGGCCGTGGCCATCAGCTTTCTTCAGGACCTCGCCTGCAGCTACGCTGAACCCGTGAACGTCACTTTCACCAAGCTTGACGGGTCGCCTGTGACGATCAAGAACGAGTAGCCGCTTCAAGGGTGAGAGGTCAGCACGACATCCATATCGGGCCGCATCACTCTACACGGGCAGTTTCAGCTGCTCGGAACCGGCTTCGTCTATATAGGGCACGAAACAGCGGCGGCAGCGGGCTTCGTAGACCCCTGCCGCTCCTACGACGACCAGTTCCTGACTTTGGCCGAGGCGCTGCGAGTGGATTGCGGGTGCTCCGCAGACGGTGCATACGGCGGAGAGCTTTGTGACCTCGTCAGCGACAGCCATGAGCGCCGGGATGGAGCCGAAGGGTTCACCCGCGTAGGTCATGTCGAGACCGGCGATCAGGACGCGTTTGCCCAGATGCACAAGTTCTGCTGCGAGAGGCACGATCGCTTCTTCGAGCCACTGTGCCTCATCGAGACCCACAACGTCGACCTCACTCAGGCCGGGGAAGAGGTCCTCCCGCAGGTGCGTGATGTTTGCGACAGTGACGGCTTCGTGGGTCTGGGCGCTGTGCGAGGAGATGGCCGTGCGGTGGTAGCGAAGGTCGATATCAGGCTTGTAGCAGACGGCGCGCTGGCGGGCGATCTGTGCCCGCCTCAGACGGCGGATAAGTTCTTCACTCTTGCCTGAGAACATGGGGCCGGTTATTACTTCGAGGCGACCGGGTAGGACGCAGCCAGTGTTTGATTCTGTCATTCGCGGAGAAAACCTTGGCGGAGTTAGAATCCCCGTACATCGTAGCGCAAGCTGCGGGCAGTGAAGGGGCTGCTCGGCGCTTTCTACTCCGTTGTTACGGACGGGAGGCGAGGGACTTCAGATCGATCAGGCCTGTTCTACGAGGACAGCGGTCCCGTAGGCAAGCACCTCCGTGACGCCATTCATCACTTCGTTTGAGTCGTAGCGGACGGCGATCACGGCGTTGCCACCGCGTTCAGCCGCATGCTGCATCATCATCGCGAAGGCATCATTGCGGGTCTTTTCGCAGAGGTCGGTGTAGATGGTGATGTTGCCGCCGACCAGCGTCTGCAACCCGGCCCCGATGTTGCCAAAGATAGACCGCGATCGCACGACGATCCCGCGTACTACGCCGAAGTTGCGCACGATGCGGCAACCTGGCAGCTCGAATGCTGTCGTGACCATGGACGGATTGAAGGGTAGAACAGAAGAAGCGGCTGTCATCGGAACCTCCTCAGAGACTGAAAGCGTCTCTGCAAACCTTGCAGAGGAGTTTACGCGCGGTCGCTGAGGAAAGTTCAGCATCCTTTGCCGGCTGGCGGAGTCAAGTCAAGGCCGCAATCAGCCTATCTACAGCCCCGGAATCGATCGTTGCTTCCGCCAGCGCTACGCCCGCTACAGGGTCCCCGCAAAGTCCGGCCGCAACCAGAACGGCTGCAGCGTTCAGGACGACTACGTCCCGGCGTGGCCCACGTTCGCCGCCGAAGATTCTGATCAGGACGTCCGCATTGTCCTTAGCATTGCCGCCGCGGATCGCTTTAAGCGGTGCGCGTTTGAGCCCAAATTCCTCCGGCGTGATTATGCGCCGCGCGATCCTGCCGTCGCGAACCTCCGCGATGTCGCTCGGGCCGCTGATCGACAACTCATCCATTCCAGCACTCCTCGTCTCGTCCACAAACCCGTGCACCACGAAGGCGTGCCGCACTTCCAGCAGCACCATTGCTTGCGCCACCACGGCAATGCGGTCTGCAGCGTATACCCCCATTACCTGCGCCCGCGCGCCTGCGGGGTTTGCCAGTGGACCAATAAGGTTGAAGACGGTGCGAACACCAAGCGCGCGCCGAATAGGAAGCACGGCTTTCATCGCCGGCTGCATCGCCGGAGCGTGAAGGTACGCGAAGCCATGCCTCCGCAACGCCGTTGCCGCTGACTGCGCGCTTAGATTTACGGGCACGCCAAGGGCTTCGAGTACGTCCGCCGACCCACTGGTCGACGTTACCGCACGATTCCCGTGCTTCGCGACCTTGGCTCCGGCAGCGGCCGCAACCAGGGCCGCGGCGGTCGAAATGTTAAAGGTGTTTGCGCCATCGCCCCCTGTTCCGCAGGTATCGACGAGCGAACCTCTCTCTTCCACGGTCAGCGGCACCGGAGTAGCGGTCAGTCGCAGGGCATCTACGAAACCGGCTATCTCTTCAGCAGTCTCGCCACGAGCCGCCAGCGCTCCAAGCGTGGCCGCGATCTCAACCTCTGTCGCCTGACCCCCGAGTACGGCGCTCATCAACAATCGAGCCTCGTTGCGCGTAAGGTTTGCGCCTTCGAACAGTTGGCGCAGATGGTTTTGGATCGACACTGACTGAGCGTATCAAAAGGCACCTCACTTCGAACTGCGCCAATTGATCCTGGGCGAAGCCGGATCCATCTGCCGTTGCCTGTAGGATCACTCCGATAACCGCCCAATTCGTGCGACATTCGTTTGCACCTCCTTCTTTTGCTCCGCTACCATGAGGGCGTCACTTAGAGGACCTCCGATGAAGATCCACGAGTACCAGGCGAAAGACATTCTGCGCAGGTATGGCGTACCGGTGCCTGCCGGCGAGATGGTCACCACACTCGAACAGGCAGACTCAGCGGCCAAGTCGCTCTTCAGCGCCGGCAACGCGGCGGTCGTTGTGAAGGCGCAGATCCACGCCGGCGGCCGCGGCAAGGGCGGCGGCGTAAAGGTCGTCAAGACGCTCGAAGACGCCGTCGCACGTTCGAAAGACATCCTGGGCATGACGCTGATCACGCACCAGACCGGCCCCGCCGGCCAGAAAGTACAGCGCCTGCTGATCGAGGAAGGCTCGGCGATCGACCGCGAGCTCTATCTGGGCATCGTGCTTGACCGCGCCAGCGGCAAGATCGTCTTCATGGCCTCGCAGTCCGGCGGCATGGAGATCGAGGAGGTCGCGCACGCCACGCCGGAGCTGATCTACAAGGAATATGTGGACCCCGCCGTAGGCTTCCAGCCCTACCAGGCCCGCAAGCTGGCCTTCAAGCTTGGCTTGAAGCCGACGCAGATCAACGACGCGGTAAAGTTCATGACCGGCCTCTACAAGGCCTTCGTCGATACCGACTCGACGCTGATGGAGATCAACCCTTTCATCACCACCAAGGACGGCAAGCTGCTCGCGCTCGACTGCAAGATCAACTTCGACGACAACGCGATGTTCCGCCACAAGGACCTGAAGGAACTCCGCGACCTCGCCGAAGAAGATCCGCTCGAAGTTGAGGCTTCGAAGTTCGCGCTGAACTACATCAAGCTCGACGGATCGATCGCCTGCATGGTGAACGGCGCCGGCCTCGCGATGGCAACGATGGACATTATCGAATACGCCGGAGGAAAGGCTGCGAACTTCCTCGACGTAGGCGGCGGCGCGAACCAGGAGCAGATTGAAAATGCGTTTGGCATTTTGCTGAGCGACAAAAACGTGAAGGCTATTTTCATTAATATCTTTGGCGGAATTCTTCGGGTGGATGTTCTGGCTACAGCAGTAGTTGCGGCGGCGAAGAAATTGAATGTGCAGTTGCCTATCATTCTTCGGCTTGAAGGTACGAATGTAGAAGAAGGTCGGAAGATATTGGCGGAGTCAGGTTTGAAGTTTGAAGTTGGGGCGACTATGAAGGAAGCGGCGGACTTAGCTGTTGCTGCGGCGAAAGCGTAGAGATGCTAATGGACAGCGACCTTCGCGATATGGCTCAGACTAGCTATGGATATGGTCGTTGGGATGCCAAGTGCTGGTTCATAGGCCCGGAACTGGGGATGTCAAAGGACGAGGATGAACTCGCGTCGCGTGTCGCTGCTTGGCGAAGCCGGGGCAGTCGTGATCTGGATGATTGCCATGAGTATCATCGCCACATCCAAGAATTCCGTTGGCATGGGCATAATGGGAAACGCCCTGTTCTACAGCGAACATGGGCAAAGCTTCTCATCACTCTGATGGCTTATGAAGGTTTGCCGAGTGACTTAGAGAGTCGCAAGACCTATCAGGCAAGCAAATGGGGCAGTCTGTTGGGCGATGTGTCTGTTATTGAGTTGTCTGGCGTTCCGGCTCACAATGAAAAAGTAGAGCGAGACCGAGAATCCTTCTTAGAGAGCAGAATCGAAGTGATTCGCAAGAAGATGGAGACGCACACGCCAGAATTTGTGTTGCTGTATGGAAAAAGTGCTAGCTGTGCGAGAGCCTGGGATGTAATGACAAGGGGTGCCGAGCCACTGTCTATCCAAGACGGCACTATCGCGAAGATATCCAAATATGGCAAGTCCTTTGTGGCCTGGTCTCCCCATCCTGTAAGTTACGGTTTGAAGTCTGACCATTGGGAAACCTTAGGACTTACTCTCCGGGAACTGAATCGTAAAGTACATCGGGACAATTAATCTAGGAGCTTCTAAATGGCAGTTCTGGTCGACAAAGACACCCGCCTGATAGTTCAAGGAATTACTGGCCGCGAAGGCACCTTCCACGCCAAGGGCTGCGCCGAATACGGCACCAAAGTAGTCGGCGGAGTAACTCCCGGCAAGGGTGGAACCACGCACGAGGGCTGGCCGGTCTTCAATACCGTCGAAGAGGCAGTAGCAGAAACGGGCGCAAACGTCAGCGTCATCTTCGTGCCGCCGCCGTTTGCCGCGGACGGCATTCTCGAAGCCACTGCCGCCGGACTGCCGCTGGTCATCTGTATCACCGAAGGCAT
>CAZZYQ010000008.1:15529-79746 GCA_964658395.1 uncultured Granulicella sp.
TTCTCGAAGCCACTGCCGCCGGACTGCCGCTGGTCATCTGTATCACCGAAGGCATCCCAACACTCGACATGGTGAAGGTCTGGGAGATCGTCAAGACCTCAAAGTCGCGCCTGATCGGGCCGAACTGCCCCGGCGTCATCTCGCCCGGCAAGGCCAAGGTCGGCATCATGCCTGGCCGCATCCACAAGGAAGGCTCGGTGGGCATCGTCTCGAAGTCCGGCACGCTGACCTATGAGGCCGTCTATCAACTCACCACGCGCGGCATCGGTCAGTCGACGGCTATCGGCATCGGCGGCGATCCGATCATCGGCACGACGCACATCGATGCTCTGAAACTGCTCCAGGAAGATCCCGAGACAGAAGCGATCATCATGATCGGCGAGATCGGCGGATCGGCCGAGGAGGCGGCCGCCGCCTACATCCAAAAGCACGTCACCAAGCCGGTCGTCGGCTTCATCGCTGGACAGACCGCCCCTCCCGGCCGCCGCATGGGCCACGCGGGGGCGATTATCTCCGGCGGCGAAGGCACGGCCGCGGAGAAGATGAAGGCGATGGAAGCCGCCGGCATACACGTCGTGAAGTCGCCCGCTGATATAGGCGACGCCATGGAGCGGCTGCTGGGGAAAGCCTGAACCACAAACGGCGGACTGCAGGGCTCCGTGCGACAATCTATGTAAACACCCATGTCCCAGACGGACGTTCAGCAACCTGTCTCCCTGCCCACCCCAGCTACCATTACACCGGCGCTGCTGAAGACCCACAGCATCACGCCGGATGAGTACGCCCGCATCGAAAAAGCCCTTGGCCGCACGCCTTCGCTCACCGAAGTCGGCATCTTCTCCGTCATGTGGTCGGAGCACTGCTCCTACAAGTCTTCCCGCGTTCACCTGAAGCGCCTTCCGACCGAGGGCACCCGCACCAGCGGCCCCGGCAGCGTCGTTCAGGGCCCAGGGGAGAACGCCGGCATCATCGACGTCGGCGACGGCTGGGCCTGCGCCTTCAAGATCGAGAGCCACAACCATCCCAGCTACATCGAGCCCTACCAGGGTGCTGCGACAGGCGTCGGCGGCATTCTGCGCGACATCTTCACGATGAACGCCCGCCCGCTGGCGGTAATGGATTCGCTCCGGTTCGGTCCGCTCGAAGGAACGACGGAAGGCATCGACTACGCCCGCAACCGCCAGACCATGTCCGGCGTCGTCCACGGCGTGGGCGGATACGGCAACTGCTTCGGCGTGCCGAACCTCGGCGGCGAAACGCGATTCGAAGAGTGTTACTCCGGCAATCCGCTCGTCAACGCCTTTGCCTTGGGCCTGGTCCGCAAAGACGAGATCTTCTACGCCAAGGCGACCGGTGTCGGCAACCCGGTCATCTACGTTGGAGCTAAAACGGGTAGAGACGGCATCCACGGGGCTACTATGGCCAGCGAGGAATTTACCGAGGGAAGTGAACAGAAGCGCCCCAACGTCCAGATGGGCGACCCGTTCCTCGAAAAGCTGCTGCTCGAGGCCTGCCTTGAGGCGATGGCGACGGGTGCGGTTCTCGGCATTCAGGACATGGGCGCGGCCGGCCTTACCTGCTCCACCTGCGAGATGGGCGCGAGGGGCGAACTCGGGCTCACCATTGAGCTCGACTTAGTTCCTCAACGCGAGGAGGGCATGTCCAGCTACGAGATCATGCTGTCGGAATCGCAGGAGCGCATGCTGCTCGTCGCCGACAAGGGCCGCGAAGGCGAAGTCCTCCGCGTCTTCGAGAAGTGGGGCCTCGACGCCTCCATCGTCGGCATCGTCACCGCCAACGACACCATGCGCGTCACCCACCACGGCGAACTCGTCGCCGAGATCCCCAACAAGGCCCTCACCGACGGCGCCCCGGTCTACCACCGGCCCGTAGGCACCTGGAAGGCTCCCGTCCCGCTCGACCCGCCCGCTTGGGTGCTCGAAGAGCTGAAGAAGCCGCGCGACTACACCGCCGACCTGAAGAAGCTCCTCGCCAGCGCGAACATCTGCAGCAAGCACTGGATCTACGAGCAGTACGACTCCATGGTCCAGACGAACACCGTCCAAGGCCCGGGCGGCGAAGCCGGCGTCATGCGCATCAAGGGCACCGGCAGCGCACCCAAACACACCTACCTTGAGAAGGTCGCCGACCTCATCGCCGAATCCACCCCCGAAGGCGAAGCCGCCATGGAAGCCGATCGAGCGGGTGCCGGAGAAAATGCGGGTGCCCCACATCTCGCTTCTGAGATGTGGGATTCCAAAGCCGCCAAGCCGGAGCGCGGCCTCGCCATGGCCCTCGCCGGCAATGGCCGCTGGACGTATCTCGACCCCAAACTCGGCGCAATGCACGCCGTCGCCGAAGCCGCACGCAAAGTCGCCTGCACCGGCGCGACTCCGGTTGCCGCAACGAACTGTCTGAACTTCGGCAACCCCGAAAAGCCGGAGATCATGGCCCAGCTCTCAGCCGCCATCGACGGCATCGCGGAGGCCTGTACCGCGCTCGGCACGCCAGTCACGGGCGGCAACGTCTCCCTCTACAACGAGACCAAGGGCGAAGGAATCTATCCGACGCCAGTACTCGGAGTCGTCGGCATCCTGGATGATGTGACCAAGGCTGTGCCGAGCGCCTTTCAGCATGTCGGTGATGCTATCTTGCTGATCTTCTGGGAAGAAGGTGCGATCGCGGGCTCTTCTAAGGAGAGTATTCAAGAGCTTGGCTCCTCGGAATTCGCAAAGACTGTCCTAGGCACGTTATGGGGGAAGCCGCCTTACCTTAATCTGGATGAAGAGGGCGCTCTCCAGAACTGCCTGAGCGCAATTGCTTCGAAAGCTACCGTGAATTCAGCTTGCGACATCTCGGACGGCGGCATCGCAGTTGCCCTTGCCAAGGCAGCCTGCCAGAGTGGAATCGGATTTCGGGTTGAATGGGGAAGTAAAGACACGGATAAGGCTCCAGTGTCACTGTTCGGCGAACATAGCTCAATCGCTGTTGTCACTTGTCCGAAGGAAGCCGTCGACGAAGTTGTCGCAGCGGTAGCCGTTGCGAAAACCGCGATGATTGCAGCGGTAATAGGCGAAACGGTTTCAGAGCACGTTGAGATCAAGAGCCATGGCTCGCTTTTCTCCAAGGGTACGGCTCTGATTGAAACGACTGTGGCCGAGCTTCGAGCTTCATACACAGACGCACTCGAATCGCAGCTTGCGGCGGAGGTGCTGGCGTGAGCGACTTCATGGAGCTGGCACTCGAAGAAAAGATCAAATCCTCCACATTACAAAGCATGACAAGTCCAGACCTCAATCTGGACGACGACGAGACCCCCTTCGATAAGCTGAAAGAAGAGTGCGGCGTCATGGCCGTCTATAACCATCCCGACGCCGCCCGCCTCACCTACTGGGGCCTCTACGCCCTCCAGCATCGCGGGCAGGAGTCCGCCGGCATCGCCTCCGCCGATGGCTACCAAGTAAACGACTTCAGGGGCATGGGCCTGGTTTCGGAGATCTTTACCGACGATGTGCTACTGAAGCTGCCGGGACATCTGGCGATCGGACACTCGCGCTATTCGACAACGGGCGACTCCGCGCTGCTTAATGCTCAGCCCATTTCTGTGGAATCGACGAAGGGGCTCATCGCGATCGCGCACAACGGCAACCTGACCAATCTCGGCAACTCGCGCACACGCCTTGAACGTGATGGCGCCATCTTCCAGACGACCTCGGACTCAGAGATCATCATTCAGCTCATTGCGCACTCGAAAGAGACGACGCTGGTCGACTGCATCGCCGACTCGCTTTCGCAGGTCGATGGCGCTTTTTCTATCGTCATGATGACGCGCAACCGCATCTTCGCCGCCCGCGATCCCCACGGTTTCCGCCCGCTTTCGATGGGGCGCATTGCAGGCGTCGACGGCGCTCCCGATACCTTTGTCTTCGCCTCCGAGACCTGTGCCTTCGATCTGCTGCATGCAAAGTACGAACGCGACGTGAAGCCCGGGGAACTCGTCATGGTCTCGGAAGACGGTGTGACCAGCCGCTACTTCGATACCGGCCAGAAGCAGGCCAGCTGTATCTTCGAGCACGTGTATTTCGCCCGCCCCGATAGCCGCATCTTCGGCCGCTGGGTGCAGCAGAGCAGGGAAGAAATGGGCCGCACACTCGCTCGCGAATCCGGAGTCCCCGCAGACCTTGTCGTACCGGTCCCAGACTCCGGCGTGACGGCGGCCATCGGCTACGCAACCGAGTCCGGCATCCCCTTCAACCTCGGCCTCATCCGAAACCACTACGTTGGCCGTACCTTCATCCAGCCCGAACAGCGCGTCCGCGACTTCGGTGTCCGCATGAAGCTCAACCCGGTCCGCAGCCTTCTCGAAGGCAAGCGCGTCATTCTGATCGACGACTCCATCATCCGCGGGACTACCTCCAGGAAGATCGTCCGCATGGTGCGCGCTGCGGGGGCAACCGAGGTGCATCTGCGGATCTCGTGCCCGCCTACGATCTCCCCGTGCTTCTATGGGGTCGACACGCCCAGCAAGAAAGATCTGATTGCCGCGAACAACACGATAGAGCAAATCTGTAGCTTCATCGAGGCGGATTCGCTCGCCTATCTCTCGCACGAAGGGCTGATCCAAAGTTGCACCCGAGGCGAACCCGCCGGCGGCTTGACGCGCGCGAGCTTCTGCATGGCCTGCTATACCGGCAATTATCCTACCCAGGTGGTTGACGTGGAAGAGATCCTTCCCGCCCTGGCGGTTGCTCTGTAAGCTTCGTCCGCTCTGTAGCGTTCGCGGCTGTTAGCCTAGAGAAGATGCAACCCGGTCTCTCCACGCATGTGTTTCTTCACCAGCGCCTGTCGTCTAGCCTGCTCGACGCCATGGTGCATGGCGGCGCCCGGACGATCGAGATCTTCGCTGCGCGGCACCACTTCGACTACGCCGACCGCTCGGTCGTGCGCGATATTGCCGTTTGGTTTCGCTCGAACGAGGTTGCTGCCACGCTGCACCAGCCCTTGTACGCAGACGCGCAGTGGAGTCGCCACGTCGCCCCCACCCTGAATCTGATCGATGTGGAAAAGTCCCGCCGCATCGACGCGATGGACGAAGTAAAGCGGGCGCTCGAGTCAGCGGAACAAATACCCTTCACCGCGATCGTCCTCCACCTGGGAGTGCGCGAAGACAGCTGGAGCGCCCGGTCGCTCGAAAACTCGCTTACGGCGATTGAACACCTCAAGGCGTTTGCTCATCCACTCGGCGTCAAGGTGCTGCTTGAAAACTTGCACAACGAGGTCGCTACGCCGGAGCATCTGCTCGAAGTGTTGAAGGTTGGTCACTTCGACAACGTCGGCATTTGTTTCGATGCAGGCCACGCTCACCTCTCGGATATCGGACTCGAAGGCTCATTCGCTCCGCTGAAGTCCCGGATCGCAGAACTTCATCTCCACGATAATCACGGTCCCGCTCTGCCCAGAGACGAGCACCTCTGGCCCGGAGCCGGCTCGATCGATTGGGCGGCGTTCTCGCACTTGGCGGCAGGGCTGCCCGCGCATACGCCGGGCATTCTGGAGATCGCGCATGAGCTTGAAGAGACGGGGGAATCGGCCGCGACGAAGGCGCGCGGGGCCTTCGACCTCTTCGAGCGAAATGCAGAAGCAGATTCCCTTCGGGAATGACAAAGCTCTCTGTTTTTCCCCGATTGTTTGTCATTTCCGAGGGAAATCTGTTTTTATTATGGTCCGGCCGTAAAAAAGTAACCGAAAGAGATACAAATGTCAGAGTCTGTAACCGAAAGAGTCACATCTGCAACAATCGCCAGTCTATCCGCGCATGAAGGCGAGACGATCACGCTCCGCGGCTGGCTCTACAACCTGCGCGAGAGCGGCAAACTCCTCTTTCCGATCTTCCGCGACGGCACGGGAACCATCCAGGGCATCGTCCCCAAGGCCGCGGTCGCACCTGAGGTCTTCGACCGCATCAAGGGTCTCACGCTGGAGTCGAGCGTTATCGTCACGGGAAAGGTGCGCGCGGACAGCCGCGCCCCCAGCGGCTTCGAGCTCGACGTGATCGACCTCGAAGCCGTGCAGCAGGTGTCCGCCGAGACGCCGTTTCCCATCACGCTCAAAGAACATGGCGTTGATTTCCTCATGGAGCATCGCCATCTCTGGGTGCGTACGCCGCGCCAGTCGGCGATCCTGCGTGTCCGCGCCACTATCATGCGTGCCGCCGCCGAATACTTCGACACCAACGGATTCACCCGCACCGACCCGCCGATTCTGACGCCAAACGCCTGCGAAGGTACCAGCGAACTCTTCGAGATGGACTACTTCGACGACGACAAGGCCTATCTCACGCAGTCGGGCCAACTCTACATCGAAGCCACCGCGCTCGCGCTCGGCAAGGTCTACAGCTTCGGTCCGACCTTCCGCGCGGAGAAGTCGAAGACCCGCCGCCACCTCACCGAGTTTTGGATGATCGAACCCGAGGTGGCCTTCATTGGCCTCGACGAACTGATGGAGCTCGCCGAGAACTTTATCGCCCACATTGTTGCCCGCGTTCTCGAATCACACCGCGCAGACCTGAAGGTCATCGGCCGCGATGCCGCGAAGCTCGAAACGATCAAGGCACCGTTCCCGAAGATCAGCTACGACGAGGCGGCCGCGATGCTCGCCCAAGCCTTCAAGGAAGGCAAGATCGAGAATGAGTTCCAATACGGCAGCGACTTCGGCTCGCCCGACGAGACGTACATCTCCAGCCAGTTTGACCGGCCTGTCATGGTGCATCGTTATCCAGCCGCGTTCAAGGCCTTTTACATGCAGCCCGACCCTGCCGACCCTACGAAGGCCCTCTGCGTCGACGTGCTTGCACCCGAAGGCTATGGCGAGATCATCGGCGGTTCGCAGCGCATCGACAGCTACGACCTGCTGAAGAGCCGCATCGAAGAGCACCACCTGCCGCTCGACGCCTTCCAGTGGTACCTCGACCTGCGCCGCTACGGGTCAGTCCCTCACGCCGGGTTCGGCATGGGAATCGAGCGCGCCGTCGCCTGGATCTGCGGGCTCGACCATGTTCGGGAGACCATTCCGTTTGCGAGAACGCTAAACAGGATCTATCCGTGATCTTCCAGCCTCTAAGGACTTCGCCAGTACCGTTAAGAACGGGAGCAAGGGTGTACCCATGAGTGAAATTCTTGATCGATTGAAGCAGGGCGCGCAGAAGTTTTACGCCGAGATCCACTCTCAGCGCGCCGAAGAGTATCAGAGAGCCGCAAGCACCCCGCAGCAGCCGCATACGCTGGTGATTGCGTGCTCCGACTCTCGTGTTGATGTTGAGTCCATCACCAGCTCCAGGCCGGGTGACGTATTTGTCGCGCGCAACATCGGCAACATGGTTCCGGCGTACGGAGAGATGCTCGGCGGCGTCAGCGCTGTCATCGAGTACGCCGTCACCGCACTCGAAGTAAAGCACGTCATGATCTGCGGCCACTCTGACTGCGGCGCGATGAAGGCGCTGCTCAACCCGGCTTCAACTGCTGCTATGCCAACCGTAAGAAGGTGGCTGAGTAACGGGCATGCGGCGCTCGAAATTGCCGACAGCTTGGACCATTCCAATACCGACCCGCTTGAACGCCTGCGCCGACTAACAGAGCAGAACGTCCTCATGCAGATGGCCCACGTGAAGACCCATCCCAGCGTTGCAGGAGCGCTTGCCCGCAACGCCATCACACTCTCGGGCTGGGTCTACGAGATTGGCACTGGTGAAGTGCGCATTGTGGAGGACGGCCAGCGCGACTTCGTGGTGGTTCCTACGGACGGGCGCAAGCCACTCGCCCCGGCTGCTGCGACGGCATGATGGCTCCTGCAGATCAAACGAAGCGCGGAACTGAGAAGATACCTATGGCAAAGAAACGGCTCCGCATTGGCGTCCTCTTTGGTGGCCGCTCCGGGGAGCACGAGATATCGCTGCTCTCGGCAGCGTCTATCCTCAAGGCAATTGACCGGAAGAAGTATGAGATCGTTCCGCTGGGCATCACCAAGCAGGGTCAATGGATACAAGACGGGGAAGCTCAGCACCTGCTCACCGGAGGCCCGGCTCCGCTGCCTCTGGGCGAGACTGATCAGAGTTCCGACTCCAACTCTGAGCTGGCTGTCGCCCGCGCCGTCATTCGCAGCGGCGAAGACCTCAGCATCCCGCCACCTGTTCCACGTGGGATGCAGAGCTTCCAGACGATCGATCTTGTGGCTAATAGCGACGGAAGTGGGGCGTCGCCGACATCGGCCACGAACCCTCTGGGCGTGGACGTAATTTTCCCCGTCCTCCACGGCACGTTCGGCGAGGACGGCACCATCCAGGGCTTGCTGGAGTTGGCTGATCTGGCGTATGTCGGCTCAGGCGTTCTGGGCTCAGCGGCCGGGATGGATAAGGACGTAATGAAGCGCCTCTTCGCGGCCGCGGGCCTGCCGCAGACACCGCATCTTGCCATGCTGCGCAGCGAGTGGCGCGCGGACGCGAAGCGCTGCACCAAACTCATCGAAAAGTCCCTTGCCTATCCCGTCTTTGTGAAGCCTGCGAACCTCGGCTCCTCCGTCGGCATCAGCAAGGTACACGGCCGAAGCGAGCTTGCTGCGGCTATGGACCTCGCCGCGAGCTACGACCGCAAGCTTGTCATCGAGCAGGGAGTCGGCGGTCCCGGCGTGAAGCCACGCGAACTGGAAGTGGCCGTGCTCGGCAACGATGCACCTGAAGCGTCCGTCGTGGGCGAGATCGTCCCCGGCGCGGAGTTCTACGACTACAACGCCAAGTATCACTCCGACGCCTCGGTGCCGATCATCCCTGCAAAGCTGTCGAAGACCGAAGCGAGGCAGGTCCGCGAGATGGCCATCGCCGCCTTCCGCGCGTGCGACTGCGCTGGCCTCGCCCGCGTCGACTTTCTGATGGAGCCGAAGCGGTCGGATCCCAAAGGAAAAAGCCTTCCAGCACGCATCTATCTCAATGAGATTAACACCATGCCCGGCTTCACCAAGATCAGCATGTATCCCAAACTTTGGGCCTCGTCGGGTCTGCCCTACAAAAAGCTCATCGACCGCCTTATTGAACTCGCCGTCGAGCGGCAACGAGAAAAATCCCAAACCAGCTTCAGCAAGAACTGACGGGGGAGAGTAGACAGAGACTTCGGATGTGAGACGCCTCGACAAGAGGTACTAAAGGGCAGCAGGCGGAAGACATGAGCGAAAATCTTCTTCAAACATTGCAGCATTTGATCCAAGATGTAATCGCCCCAGACATGCGCGAGTTGAAAGTCCGCGTGTCCTCGCTTGAAAAGCAGGTGGATACGCGCTTCAACGCGGTCGACTCACGTTTCAACGCATTCGAAAAGCAAATGGATGCCCAATTTCTGGCACTCGAATCAAGCATGAAGTCACAGGAATCTCTAGCGGAAACCCGCTTTGAAGCTATCCTGGCCGCGATCTCTGATTCGAAATCGCAGGCCGAGCTAGCTGCGTTTCGTGCCGTGGCTCCGGTCAGCGAGCGCGTCGCCGTCCTCGAAGCTCGGCGCCAATAACGTCAGCTACAGCACCCGGCTGAACTTATACCCACCCGCATCGAGCGCTCCGAGCAACTCCTCCACGTGCTCCCGCCCGCGCGTCTCGAGCGTGATATCGATGGCCGTGTCGCCGAGGTTCACGCCGTAATAGGCGCGGTTATAGAGCGTGTCCACGATGTTCGCGCGATACTTTGCAATCAGCAGGGTCAGCTCCGCCAACGCTCCCGGCTTGTCCAGCAAGTGGATCCTTAGACGGATCAACCGGCCATCCTGCACCAGTCCGCGCTCGATGATGCGCGCCAGCAGCGTCACATCGATATTGCCGCCGCAGACAAGTACGGCCGTGTGCGCCGGACGCGCGCGACCCGAGAGGGAAGTCCTCCTTTGCAACAGCGCCGCAAGTGCAGTCGCGCCGGCGCCTTCGGCCAGCGTCTTCTCCCGTTCCAGCAGCACCAGGATCGAAGACGCAATCTCGTCCTCATCAACGGTCACAATCTCGTCGACATACTGCTGCACCATCGGAAAGGTCACATCGCCCGCGCGTCGAACGGCGATGCCGTCGGCAATCGTCGTGGCCGGATCGATGGTGACCGGCTGGTGTTGAGCCAACGCGCTCTGCATCGACGGCAGGCGGGAAGTCTGCACGCCAATCACGCGCACTGAGGGCTTGGATTGCTTAATTGCGCAGGCGATTCCGCCAATCAAACCGCCGCCGCCAATTGGCACGACAACGGCCTCAAGTTCCTGCACCTGCTCCAGCAACTCGATCCCAATCGTCCCTTGTCCGGCCATCACGGCCGCGTCGTCGAATGGGTGGATAAACGTGAGTTGTTGTTGCGCGGCCAGCCGAGTCGCTTCTGCGCAGGCCTCGTCATAGTTCGCGCCATGCAGCAGCACCTCGGCCCCAAAGTTTCTCGTCGCCGTCACTTTTACCAGCGGGGTCGCCAGCGGCATCACGATCAGCGCACGAATGCCTCGCTTGGTCGCGTGATAGGCCACCCCCTGTGCATGGTTGCCGGCGCTGGCTGCGACGACCCCGCGGCGGCCCTGTTCCGGCGTCAGCATCGCGATGCGGTTCAGCGCGCCGCGTTCCTTGAAGCTGCCCGTCATCTGCAGGTTTTCGAGCTTCAGGTAGATATGCTGGCCCGTAAGGGCGGAGAGTGTTTGCGAGTAGGGACACGGCGAGTAGTAAATCGAGCCTTGGAGACGCTGATTTGCCGCTAGAACATCCTCAAGGCCAATGCCAACGATTGCCGTGCTGCCCGCTTCTGTAATCATCTCTAGATGTTAGCCGACCTCGCGAGAATGCAGTTCAGCCTTTAGCTGTTACACTGCGCACTACAACGCCTGAGGTCTCGAAGTGGGAGATGCGGTGATTGTTTGCATGCCCCAGGAACACAGCTTTGCGCAGCAGGACAATCAACGGTCGGGCCGTATCGGCGAAGAACTTGTTCACCGCCGCATCCCATGGAGCGACCAGATTGTAACTCGCGTCACACTTCGGACAATGGATCGGATCGTCCAGCCAGCGATGGAACGCACCTTCCGGCAGATCGCCGACAGGCTCGGTTCCGGACCGAATGGCTGCGATGGTCAGCTTCATCCCTTTCAGCTTAACTCAGAGTCCGTAGACAGGGGCTAGCTTCCGCTCTGTGCCGTCGTCTTCAGCTTCTCAACTGGAAATCCCTGTACGACCGCCTTTTGCTTGATGCTGGACAGCAGCTCGCCCTCCATGGTTCGCTCACGCGAAACCACCCAGAGCATCTTGTGGTTTGGCGTACCGACCAGGGCCCACTCGTAGTTCGGGCCGATCGCGAGTATCCAGCGTTTTTCGCTGAAGGGCCAGAGGTAAGTAACTTTCAGCTTGCTGTCTCCGCTGCCTTTGATGGCCTTTGCAGTGGCGTTGCGGACCTCTGTGTACCCCTTGTTCGTCTTGCAGGAGCCGACGATTTGCAAACCGTTGGCTTTATCTCCCAGCGCCAGAATCTCAATCACGTCGGCAATGCACTTCTTCTCGCGTTTGTTGGGAAGCCGGGCGATCTCGTACCACGTGCCCGTAAAGCGATTCAAATCGACAGAAGGAGCCGCCACCACGGTCTGTGCGGACACCTCAGCGGACGTTCCCAGCAGCATGATCGCGATCACAGTGACAATGGCGTATCTGATTGGCCTCTGCATTTTCTTGGGGCCTCCGTGGCTCTGTTCCGTTCGATGCCTGTTAGCGGCTGCGGAACTGGTTCGCCAGCAGAAACTCTTTGCGCAGCTCAGGTGTGCGCAGGTTCTCGCGAATGTGCTGAAGGCGCTGTTCCAAAGCCAGCAGAACTTCGCCGAGCGGCTCGGTGTTCGTCAAGGCTACGTCGCGCCACATGCTGTACGGGCTAGCGCCAAGGCGCGTTGTCTCACGCAGCGCGCGACCGCCGATGGCCGCAATCTCGGCACGGCTTGCTTCGTCCTTGCCGAAGGTGTCTTCGAGCAATGCCGCAAGCGCGGTCGAGAGCATCTGCGGCAGATGGCTCACCCAGGCGCATAGCTCGTCGTGGTGCGCGGCGTCCAGGTCAAGGGTCCGCGCTCCGAACTTTGCGACCCAGCCGCGCCACTCTGCTGCAACGGGCAGTTCTTCGCGCGCCGCGGGAGTGAACAGCCACATCGCGTCGCGGAACAGCAAGGCATCCGCGAGTACGGCACCGCCCGACTCCTTTCCCGCCATGGGATGGCCGGGGAGAAAGTTCGCATTGCCTGCTGAGAACAGCTTCGCGGCTGCTTCGGTGATCTGCAGCTTGGTACTTCCGACATCGGTGACAAGCTGCCCCGGCCCGAGGGCGGGAGCGAGGAGATGCATCCAGTCCAGAATGGCCAGCACCGGCACCGCCAGGACGACGACGTTTGCCCTGCCTGCAAGCTCAATGGCCTCCGCGCGGCTGTGGGCGATGGAGTCTACTGCACCAAGCGCCAGCGCCGCCTCCAACTCCGAAGCACTTGCATCGAAACCATCGATTAAACCTCTGAAGCCACTCTCACGCAGCGCAAGACCCACGGATGCGCCGATCAGGCCCGTTCCGATCATGAGAATACGTTGAATCATTCGGAGAGTTTGCCAGCACGCGTAGAGAAGAATGCCGCTTCGATTATTGCAGCAAGCTGGCTGTTGTCTCCGCGCGCATGCGAAAGGATGGAGGCATCGATCATTTGTTGCTCCGTAAAGCCAGTGCCGACCAGCGAGCACGAGAGCGGATGTCCGGCATGGAGCGCACGCTGACGGATGGACTCGCGCTGGGTGCGGCCGTTCCCCTCGCGAAAGGGATGGACGGCGTTGATCTCGCCCAGGTAGAAGGCGGCGCGCTGTATGAAGTCCTTTGCGGTGAGCGAAACCAGCAATTTCTCGCTGGAGAGCTTTTCGAAGAGCTCCCTGAGCGCACTGTCGATATGCATCGCAGGGCCGAAGTTGGTATTGCCCTTGGAGATGTTTAACATGCGGCTACTTCTGCAGCGCTGGAACGCCCTCCGCGATGGTCCTTCCCACCACCGGAGCGAGCTGTTTCAGCTTCTTCACCAACTCCTCCAACTGCTCTGGCCGCAGCGACTGCGCGCCATCAGACACTGCCTTGTCAGGGTTCGGATGCATCTCCATCAGCAGGCCATCGGCACCAGCGGCGAGCGACGCCAGAGCCATCGGCGGAACGAGATCGCGAATACCGACGCCGTGCGATGGATCGCCGAAGACTGGCAGGTGGGTTAGCTTCTTGAGCACCGGGATGGCGGAGATGTCCATCGTATTGCGAGTGTACGTCTCAAAGGTACGGATGCCGCGCTCGCACAGGATGAGCTGGTAGTTGCCGCCGGACAGGATGTATTCGGCCGAGAGCAAAACTTCCTCGATCGTCGCCGAAATGCCGCGCTTCATTAGCACCGGTTTGCGCACGTAGCCAAGCTCGCGCAGCAGGTTGAAGTTCTGCATGTTGCGCGCGCCCACCTGGAAGCAATCGATGTAGGGCAGCATCGGTTCAATCTGCGAGATCTCCATCACTTCGGTGATGACCAGCAGGCCGGTTTCGTCGGCAACCTCACGCAGCAGCTTCAGTCCTTCCACGCCCATTCCCTGGAAGCTGTACGGCGAACTGCGCGGCTTGTACGCCCCGCCGCGGAGAAACTGCGCCCCGGCCGCAGCAACCTGGCGCGCGCTGGTCAGGATTTGCTCGCGCGATTCGACCGAACACGGACCTGCCATGAGGACGACCTCTTCGCCGCCGACCACCACGCCATTCGGGAAGGTGATCTTCGTGCCTTCGGGCCGAAAGTTCCGTCCCGCGAGCTTATACGTCGAGGAGATGCGATACGCATCATGCACCCCGGCGAGCACCTTGAACTCCGCCACGTCGAAGTGTCCCGGTGTGCCCACTCCGGCGAGAATCGTCTGCGTCTCGCCCGTCGTCCGGTGCACATTGAACCCGAGCTCCACCATTCGCTCGATCACGTTTTGTATCGCTTCGGCTGAAGCGTGGTCCTGCATCGCTACGATCATTTGGTTCGCGTCCTCATCTCTTGCTTGTCATCCTTCATAGAAGGACCCTGCTTCTAAATCTCGCCCTACAGCACTAACTCTTCCTCTGCAACGACCGCATCACGTCCATAATCCGCTCGAAGATATGCTGCATCTCCTGGTTCGGCAGCGGGCCGGGATTGATCTTTCGCACATGCTCGAAGACCGCCTGTTCGCGCTTTGGCTCATAGACCGGAAGAGCGGCCTTGTGCTTCAGATCGCCGATGGCGTTCGCCGCTGCTGCGCGGTCGCTGATCAGTTTCACGATCTGTTCGTCGAGTGCATCGATCTTGTTCCGCCAGTCCGCTATCTCCATCTCGCCTGTATCCATCCTGTCGTTCTCCATCCTTGCCTGAGCGTCCGCTGAAGATTGAAATCTGCAACGCCCATGATACCTGTTTACGCGACCACTTCCTTCATCGCGGACGCTTCGGAGACCGTGACCGCAGCCCCCTCGCGCAGCCCCGCAATGAACCGTCCGACAGCCGCCGCCGCCCCCTCCGGCGCGGTCCGTTCGATCAAGGAGACGATCGCGCTGCCAACAATCGCCGCATCCGCGAACTTGCCCACCGCCGCTACGTGTTCCGCGTTCGAGATCCCGAACCCAACAGCAATCGGCAGTTCTGTAAAACGCCGCAGCCGCGCGACCAGCTCCGCTGCATCTCCCGCTACCTGCGTCTGGGTGCCGGTGATGCCAACGCGGGAGATCGCATAGACGAAGCCCTTACTCGCCTCGCCAATGGCCTTCAACCGCCTATCCGGACTCGTCGGCGCAGCCAGAAAGATCGGCGCGAGCTGGTTCGCCTTCATCGCAGCGAGATACTCGCCTGCCTCTTCGACGATCATGTCGGTCAGCAGCACACCATCGATACCCGCCTCTGCCGCCTCTTCGCAGAGCAGCTTCATCCCACGCTTGACGACCGGGTTCAGATAGGAAAACAACACCAGCCCGGCGTCCGGCCGCGCTGTACGAATCTCCTTCGCAACGCCGAGTACATCAGTCAACCGAACCCCACGCCCGACAGCACGCTCGCTCGCCCGCTGAATCACTGGCCCATCGGCCAGCGGGTCGGAGAACGGCACACCAAGCTCGATCACGTCCGCGCCATTGTCGATGGCGGCGAGCGCGATGTCGCGGGTGGTGGCGAGGTCAGGGTCGCCCGCGGTGAGATAAGCGACGATGCCGGGTCTCATCTTGAACTGAATTGCCATATGGCAGTTATTCGATCCCTTCTCTCAAGCGCGACAGATCAATGTTCAGCCCTCTGTCATGAACTTCTACTACAGTTTTGGGACCAAGAAGACGGGCCAGAACCGGCTCTTCTAGAGGATCTTTCAAGAAGCCCTCGAACAACCGCAGCAGTTCGCTATCTATTTTCTCGTTCCTATGCTCAATCCACCACCAATACTCGCCAGCTACCCAGAGATATGAGTCCAGATCTGCACACGTGCAATCAAGGCCTGCGACTCGCCTCAACGTCTCGATACCTTCAACAAACTTTTCGTACCGAAGCGGATTCTTGGATTGAATCTTGCCGAGGTGCTTCGCAAGCATCCACTCCGCGTACCAATCCAAAATCGGGGTATTCGAATCAATGAAAAAATGGACGTATTTCGAAGCAAAGCTATAGTTTTTCCTCTTAGTAACACTCCGGATTTCGGAAACCAATTGCTCAACCAAAATGGTGCCCGTTGAGGTGGTCGCACACAGCACACTTTCGACGCACTTAGCAACTTTCTCGATTGCAATGATGTTGGTCCCGTATAGAACGTTCAGTACGATTGCTTTTATACAGACCCCATCTTGCGGTTTCGGGAAAGCCTTCTTCAATTGTTCGAATTCTGTAGACTCCCAGCTTCTAGACAACTCCGTCGCCGCATCAATCTGGCTCTGGTTCAGAGGCATTGCTGGTTGTTGGGTTTCTTCCATACTTGAGGCACCACTCATATAAGAGAATCCTTCGCGATAGCCCCAGCTAGATTCAACTCCCGCGCCAGAATCCCTAAGTCCTTATCGCCCCTACCCGACAGATTCACCATCAGCACATCCGTCTTCGCCCTCGCGGGCGCCAGCCGGATCGCCTCCGCGACAGCGTGCGCCGACTCCAGGGCCGGGATGATCCCCTCCGTCCGCGAGAGCGTCACCGTCGCCGCAAGCGCGTCCGCGTCGGAGCACGAGACATAGCTCGCCCGGCCGGAATCATGCAGCATCGCGTGCTCCGGGCCTACCGAGGCGTAGTCGAGACCCGCTGAGACCGAGTGCGTCCCTGAGACCTGACCTGAGTCGTTCTGTAGCACGTAGGAATAGGTTCCCTGCAGCACACCCGGTGTGCCGCCGCCGCGGGTCTGGAATCGTGCAGCATGTTCGCCAAGCCCCGTGCCGCGCCCGCCAGCCTCCACACCGATCAACTCAACCCCAGCGTCCGGGAGAAACTCGTAGAACGCGCCAATCGCGTTCGACCCCCCACCGACGCAGGCAATGATCGCGTCGGGCAGCCGGCCCTCCTGCTCGAGAATCTGCTGGCGCGCCTCGCGGCTGATGACGCGATGGAAGTCGCGCACCATGGTCGGATACGGATGCGCCCCGAGCGCGCTGCCGAGGATGTAGTACGTCGTGCGGACGTTGGTGACCCAGTCGCGCATCGCCTCGTTGATTGCGTCTTTGAGCGTCGCCGAGCCGCCCGTCACTGCCCGCACTTCAGCTCCGAGCAGCCGCATGCGGTAGACGTTCGGCTCCTGCCGCTGCATGTCCTCCTGGCCCATGTAGATCACGCATTCAAGCCCCAGCAGAGCACAGACCGTCGCCGTCGCCACACCATGCTGTCCCGCGCCCGTCTCGGCGATGATGCGCTGCTTGCCCATCCGCTTCGCAAGCAATCCCTGACCAAGCGCGTTGTTGATCTTGTGCGCGCCGGTGTGCAGCAGGTCCTCGCGCTTCAGATAAATCTTCGCCCCTCCGAGCGTCTCCGTCAGCCGCTTCGCAAAGTAGAGCGCCGTCGGCCGGCCCGCGTAGTAGTGCAGCAGGCCATCAAGCTCCGCCTGAAACGCCGGGTCAGCATGCGCCACCGCATAGGCCTCCTCAAGCTCTTCGAGCGCCGCCATCAGCGTCTCTGGCACATACCGCCCGCCATAAGCTCCAAAGCGCCCCGGCACATTTGCCGCTCCCGACTTGCTTGCCTCTTCCGTTGCTACTGCGATTGCCGCCATATCGGATATTTCCTCTGCCGCATTAAAAAACCGCAACCTGTAGGGTCGCGGTTCGTGTGGATGTCAGATCGTCTGAACGTTACTGAGTGTCAGATGAAGCTACTCCGCCGAGACCGCGCCCAGGCTCCCAAAGGAGCGCCAGTAGCGGAACGTAAATCCAAAGCGGCGGGAAGCAAAGATCATCTTGTTGCAAAAGATACACGCCCCCGGCCCCGCTCGCAAGTCACGAAGCGTGAAATGAAACATTTCATTGCGCGCCGGGCGTCTTTGTGTAACGAAGGCAGAGATTCGAGCACAAATGGAAGACAACGAGAATCTGAATCCGAGCATCTGGCCGCTGCGTCTTATAGAGCAGCTGTGGAGGTAAGTATGAAGTCGAGAATCGCAATTCTATTTGCCCTGCTTTTAGGTCTGAGTCCCGCCTTGGCGTACGCCAGATCGCAGACACCGGCCGTGCGGCAGCGTGGTGCAAGCTTTCATGACCGCTCACCGAGACTGCGTACGCACGACGCGCAGCCGCGCCACTAAACGGAACGCAGTCGAACCGCTTCAAGACCTCTGATCGGGCCCGACAGAGTCACTCCGCATACGTTCTCCCTGCTCCTCGTACAGCTTCGATAAACAGCCTCATCTTCTCCGCGTCTTTGCGCCCGGGTGTGGCCTCTACTCCACTTGCCGCGTCTACACCCCATGGCTGTAGATCCCCGACTGCGGCAGCGACGTTTCCCGGTCTCAACCCACCCGCCACGATCAGCCGTTCAGAGACCGGCTTGCCTCCTGGGAGCAGATGATTTCCGGCCTGCTTCCAGTCGAAGGTCACACCGGTTCCGCCGCTTAACGTCTCGGTCTTCGAATCGATCAGAACGCGGTGGACTGTAGGCTCATGCGTCAACAACCGGAGCTGTGCACCAATCTCCTCCGCATTGCCGGCACTCTGGCCCAGCCTCCAGTGCAGCGTCTGAATGATGGTGACGCTTCCCTGGAACTCATCGTGTAGCCGGTGAATGAGTGCCAGATCGAGTCCTCCGTGCAACTGAGCTCCTGTAAGCGAGGCACCGCGAACGATCTCAACGATCTCTTCGCAGTTGTGCGACGAGAAGACGCCGATCTTTTCGACGTTGTCTGGCAGTTCTGAAACGATTGCGGCAGCCGCTGCCCGCGTCACCTGCCGCGCACTCGCCGCAAAGACGAAGCCGACAGCATCCGCGCCAAGATCGCACGCCAGGCGCGCGTCCTCGACGTTTGTGTTCGCGCAGATCTTTATCCAGGTAGAACGCATGGTTTAGGTCATTCCGCGCCGGAGTTCGCCGCGGTACCGCCGAGCAGCGCTGCCAAAGCGGCTGCAGGATCGGGCTGGCGCATGAGCGACTCACCTACAAGGAACGCGTCGTAGCCGGCGTTCGCCAGCCGCTCTAAGTCCGCGCGTTCGCGGATACCGCTCTCTGCAACCCTCAGGACGTTTTCCGGGATTGCGAGTGCCAGTTCCATCTGCACCTCGGGATGAACTTCAAACGTGCGCAGATCGCGGCTGTTCACGCCGATCATCTGGCAGTCTACCTGGGCTGCGCGCTTTAGTTCTTCGCGATCGTGCACCTCGCATAAGACATCCAACCCGAGCCGATCTGCCTCCCGGCTCAGCGTCTTCAACTCCGCGTCCGAGAGCGCCGCAACGATCAGCAGAATGGCGTCCGCACAGGCCGCTCGCGCCTCGAGCACCTGGAACGGATCGACCACAAAATCTTTACGGAGGCAGGGGATGGTCGTCGCCGCGGATGCCGCCCTGAGGTTTTCGAGCGATCCCAGGAAAAACTGCTCCTCAGTCAACACCGACAGCGCTCCAGCCCCCGCAGCTTCCAGAGACTTCGCCAGTGCTGAGGCGTTGAAAGAGGGACGAATCAGCCCCTTGGAAGGAGAAGCCTTCTTTAGCTCCGCGATAACTGCAGGACGGACCTGCGAGGTCCGGCGAAGACTCGTGCTGAACCCGCGTGGCATGTGCGCAGCAGCACTTCGCTCTAGATCGCCAAGATTGGTCTCCGCCTTCCGTTCCGCGACTCCGAGCCGCGTACGCGCAAGGATCTGGTCCAGCTGCGTTGATGTAGGCGTTGTCTGAACGGTCTTGTCCTAGGAAGGAGGGGAAAATCTTTGGTGCCGAAGGGGGGACTCGAACCCCCACACCCTTGCGAGTACATGGACCTGAACCATGCGCGTCTGCCAATTCCGCCACTACGGCACTGCACGTACGCAAGCAGGAGCAGCAAAGACGTAAGGAAAGTCTTTGGAGCTTCCTGCGTGAACCTCCAGTCTTACAAACACCGTACCCGCTGTCAATTGAGCGTTGCCTGTCTTACACTGAACGGGTTTCTCCAACCGCTTCAGTGAGCAAGGGAGTTTTGAGGGCTGTGTCCATGAGCGAAAAGAACAACCACCATGCTCCCGCATCGGAAAAGATTCCGGAGGAAGTCGCATTGGAAGTGCGAAAGCTGGCGCATGATCTGAGCAATGCGCTCGAAATCATCGTGCAAACCAGCTATCTGCTGAGCACGGTTGGCCTGAAAGAGCCCGCAAGCGACTGGCTCCAGATGCTTGATGGCGGGGTGCAGAAGGCCCTCGACATAAACCTGGCTCTCCGCGGTTACATCAAGAAGCACACGGCGCAGTAATTGCAGCGAAGGAGTTCAGGCCACACGCTTCCGCGCCGCTTTCTTCGTAGTCTTCGCTGGCTTTGACCCCGCAGATCGCTTCGCAGTGTTTGCGGTAGCTGCGCTGCCCTCCGCCTTTGTTCCACTCTTTGCGGATGGTCCACCAGCCGCTTTGGCCTTCTTGGCTTCGTGCGAGAGCAACAGCTTCTCGATCTGCTGCAGCAGGACCCGTGTTTGCATCGGCTTCACCAGCATCTTGTCCGCGCCGGTGTACTGCCAGCCTTCGTCGTTGGTGGGAAAGGCGGTGAGCAGTGCGACGGCGGGCTCGTAGGCGGCGGCGCGGGCGGCCTTGATGACCTCAACACCAGCCTCCTCGCTCTCCATCCGCATGTCTGTAATCACCATCTGGTACACGTTCTTCCGCAACTTCAACTTGCCCTCACGAGCCGAGGCAGCTGTATCAACGTCAAATCCGCTGATCTCCAGAACAGCCTTCAAAGTCAACAACACAGCGACCTCATCGTCGACCAGCAGAATCCTGCGTTTCATGGAAAGCCTTTCCTGCGCCTCTCGTCTTAAGCGCCGTTGCCTCTACGCGAGCGGCTTTTTTATCTTGCCTCTGTAGCGCGGCAAAGTCCAATCGAGCAAAGATGGTGAACATCCATGCGGACCGTTCAGGCGAGGCGTAGGCCGAAGATCGCGATTGATACGGCGAAAATCTCCCGATCGTGCAGACTGCCCGATGCTATACTCAGCTTTGCCGCGCATCCGGAAGGGGTGCGCCTAACTTCAACGAACGCACGGCACCTCTCAGAGCATGCCGTGGAGGCTTGACCTATTCCCCCGATTGATAAGCGCTCTGCAAAGTCTTTTATCCGCACCAATGAACGCATCCGCGCTCGCGAGATTCGCGTTATTGACGAAAATGGTGAGCAGCTAGGGGTCATGCCCCCGTTTGACGCTCTCAAGATGGCCCGTGAACGCTCTCTCGATCTGGTAGAGATCTCCCCAAATGCGGTTCCGCCGGTCTGCAAGATTCAGGACTACGGCAAATACCTCTACGAAAAGGACAAGAGCGAACGCGCGGCCCGGAAGAAGCAAAAAGTCATCGTTATCAAAGAGGTTAAGTTTTCAGTAACGGTGGACGAGCACGACTACCAGACCAAGAAGAATCAGGCGGTCAGGTTCCTGGGCGAAGGGGACAAGGTAAAGGCCTCGCTTCGTTTCAAGGGCCGCCAAATGGCCCACCGCGATCTGGGGTACAAGATCATCAATCGGCTCATCCTGGACATAGGCGACTCCGGCTTGGTTGAGTTCATGCCCCGGATGGAAGGCACTACGTTGCATGCGATCATTGCGCCGTCTAAGAAGGCGGAGGTGGTGGTCAAGAAGCCTGCGACTCCCGCACCAACCAGCGCATCCACCGCGGACACTCCCGTAGAAGTCTGAACCCGGTTCATATAGCCGGCGCGATTCGAGTCGCACGGGACTGCTCAGCCGCGGGGCGAAACCTGAAAATCCTATTTCCCGCAGTGCGCGAAGTCTTCGGAGCTTCGTGCCACAGGCAACGCCGCGGAAGATCTGCGGAGTCAGGTTCCTGTGCAACGTTAGTTGCAGAATCCCTTTATTACTTCAGTAATGCCACCTGTTTAATACACTTATATATCGTTGAAACCATTGGACTTAGCGTCATGACGATTTTATGGTTACTTCAGCAAAGAAGTCCAGAGGAATCTGGACACACTGCAAAAAGGGGAAAACCACCATGAAGACTTTCGTCCGCGCTTTCGTCATCGTCCTTACCCTCACCGGCGCCGCTGCCTCCACGCGGACCTCTGCTGCCTCGGCTCGCACGATCGCTTCGTCGGTTCAGCCCAAGATGTTTCCCGTACCGGTTTGCCCGCCAGACGGAAGCAAAGGTGATTGCGGCATCGGTACCCAGCAATCTGGCAAATAGTGAAGAATTAGCTGGCCCCCGTTACAATTCTCGCGTATTCTTTGGACGAAAAGCGAGGTATCGTGGTCTCTCCAGCCGTCACTATTTCTCTCGAGTATGCTGAGATCGCCCTTTGCGCCACTGCGTTTGCGGCGATCGTTTGGAGCAAGGTAACGAAACAATTCGGCTATCTTGCTGTGCTTCTCGGAACCAAAGTTCTGGCGTTCGTGACCTACTGGCTTGTTCTCACCAAGGGCTTTTCCGTGCTCGGCAAAGCTCTTACCTACTCAGTCTATTTCTACCTGTACTGGGGTGCGTTTGCTGTCGAGTCGGTCCTTATGCTGGTTGTCATCTGCAGCATGTACCGGCTTGCTATGGCGCCATTGAAGGGCCTCCACAGTTTAGGGATGCTCGTCTTCAGGTGGGTCGCAGGGATTTCAGTTCTCGTTGCACTGAGTTCTGCCTTTGCGCCGCACATAACCAAGATCAATTACATAGTTGCGTTCGTTTCGCAGATGCAGCGGACGCAAAGCATTTTGATCGTTTGCCTGCTCTTGTTCGTCTGCTTTGCCATTCGCCCGATGGGTCTTTCCTATCGGAGTCGAATCTTCGGTGTGAGTCTCGGCCTCGGCGTACTGGCCATTACGAACATGGTTCAGTCTGCTTGGATACCACAAGGCTCTAACATGTACGGTCTGTTTAGCGTCATCAGCAGCGCGGCCACATGCCTGACCCTCGCAACCTGGACCGTCTACTTCATCGTTCCTGAGCCAAAGCGCAGACTCATTACACTTCCTACAACTTCGCCCTTCCTGCGTTGGAACCAGATCTCCGAGATTCTGGGCGACAACCCCGGTCATGTCGCAATCGGAGGACTTCCTCCCGAGATGCTTGCTCCGGCCGAGATCGAGGTCATGCGGCGCGCTTCGGTAAAGATGAAGACCAACTGGGCAGCGTTGGGGCAGAATGTAGACGCAGCCTGACGCCAGTACCACGTTCAAGTTCTTCAGCAAATCCATGCGAGCAACAAAACAAAAGAGCCGTCCCAAATGGGACGGCTCTTTTATTCGGCTGCTGGTGCCGTTTATTCGCGCTCCGAGCGCTTCCAGTTAAGAAGGTCGCCGAGCGTCGTGCTGCTTGAAGAAGAGGAGGACGACGGCGATGACGAGCCAGATCCCTTTGGTGTCTTCTCCCGCTCCTTGTAGCTCTCAACTTCAGCGCGACTCGCTTCTTCGCCGACCGCACGAATGCTCAAACCAACCTTCTTTTCTTCCTGGTTCATCTTGACGATCTTGAACTCATGCTCTGAGTCAACATCCATCGCGACCGGCTTGCCCTGCGCGTCGACAGCCTCAGAGACATGGCAGAGGCCCTCGACTCCTTCGGCAATCTCAACGAAGGCTCCAAACTGCGCGGTGCGCAGGATCTTGCCTTTGATCACGTCGCCCACGCGATGCTGAGCGAAGAACGTGTCCCAGACATCTGGCTGAAGTTGCTTCACGCCAAGCGAAAGCCGGCGGTTCTCCGGCTCGACGCCGAGGACGATCGCCCGTACCTTCTCACCCTTTTTCAGCACTTCGGAGGGATGCTTGATGCGCTTGGTCCAGCTCAGGTTCGAGACGTGTACCAGTCCATCGATGCCGTCTTCGATCTCAATGAACGCGCCAAAGTCGGTCAGGTTCCGGACCCGGCCTTCGATGATGGCGCCAGTCGGGTACTTGTCCTCAAGCTGCTCCCAGGGGTTTTCCTGCAGCTGTTTCATGCCTAGCGAGATGCGCCGGTCGTTCGGGTTCACGCTCAGGATGATGGTGTCGACCTCATCGCCCGGCTTGACCATCTTCGAGGGATGCTTCATCCGTTTCGACCAGGTCATCTCGGAGACGTGCACGAGACCTTCGATGCCCTGCTCGAGTTCGACGAACGCGCCGTAATCAGTGACAGAAAGAATACGGCCGCGAACCTGCGCTCCGATCGGATAGCGCTCGGTTGCGTCGAGCCACGGGTCAGGCGTCAACTGCTTGAAGCCCAGCGAAACACGCTGCTTCTCTTTGTCAAACTTGAGCACTTTTACCTGGATCTCGTCGCCCACATTAACCAGGTCGCGGGGGTGAGTCAGACGACCCCAGCTCATGTCGGTGATGTGAAGCAGGCCATCCAGTCCGCCCATATCGACGAACGCGCCGTAGTCGGTCAGATTCTTTACCGTTCCGGTCAGGATGCTGCCTTCTTCAAGCGTGGCGAGCGTGACTGACTTCTTCGCGTTCTGGTCTTCTTCAAGAAGCTCCTTGCGCGAGATCACGACGTTGCCGCGCTTCTTGTTGAGCTTGATTACGCGAACTTCGATCTCGGTCCCGATGTAGCCATCAAGATTGCGGACGGGACGCACCTCGACCTGTGATCCTGGCAGGAACGCCTTGATGCCGATATCGACGGTCAGTCCGCCCTTTACGCGGCTCAGGACCATGCCCTTGACCGGCGTTTTGTCGTTCGCGGCCTGCTCCAGCTTGTCCCAGACTTTTAGCCGCTGTGCCTTGTCGTAACTGACAAGATAGCCGCCCTCAGCCTCTTCGCGTTCGACTACGACGTCAACGGAATCGCCGGCTTTGAACTTCGAAGCTCCGTTCGCGTCAACAACCTGGTCCAAAGGAATGAGGCCTTCAGATTTCAGACCGATGTCGACGACTACGTGCTTGTCCGTGATCTTGACGACGGTTCCAGTCACGATCACTTCTTCGGTCGTCAGATTAGCTGCCGCTGCGGTCTCTGCAGCCTGTTCGCGATCGAAGTTAGCCAAGGCGGCGGCGAAATCGGCCGCATCGTAGTCTGGCTCGTCAGTCGCGCCGGGCGCTGCGTGCGCATTCAGGTCAGTGATTGCGGAAGCTGGGGGAGTGCCTCCGTTTTGCTCAGGTCGGCCTTCCGCTACTGCGTCGGTTGCAGCCGCGACCGGTGTGTTAGAGGGAAAAGTTTCGTTCGACAGCTCGGGTTGCTCGGCTGTCACTTCAGGCGCTAGGGTTTCCATTTCGGTGTTCAGGGGTTTACCTTCGTTGTAGTCAGAATTATGGTCGTCTACCATGGTGATGCGTACTCCGGGACCCAAGATTCGCTTTCTCGCGCCTCAAACGGAATCGGGGACAACGGGTTAGTCCTCGAGGGACTTGCCGGCTGTAAATGTCCGGTTTCAGATGCGGTATTTGGGAGAGCGAACAATTCTTGCAGAGGAGCGGCTGCACTTGGATCCCACACGCAGGGGCTCACCTAAAAGACTATGCCCCTGAAACTCATGAGTCAACCCGTCAGAAGTCTTCCAGCAGATCCATGGGTGAGATTTAGTTGCCATTTGACTGATTCTTAACAAGCCGCGGTTCTTCCTGTCGCTGATCTCTACAGATCACCAATCTGCCTGTTAACGGAATCCGGAAAGAAGCCTCCCACGTCAGGCTTTCTGTTGGAGAATACCCATTACCGGAAAGCTATACTCTGCAACTATGGATCGGCTTTGGACACCGTGGCGACATACCTACGTCAGTCGGGAGGACGAGCAGCAGCGTAAAGGTGTACCCGAGGCGCTCGGCGCCTGGAACGGTGACCTCCACTGCGTCTTCTGCAACATGATCGCCTCGGTAGACTACGCGATCGCGTCCGGTACGATGCCGGAGATCGCTGAGCATGCTGCTCACATCGTGCATCGGGGCACGGCCTGCTTCATCTGCCTCAATGCCTATCCCTACTCCACAGGCCACGTCATGATTGTGCCGTACCTGCACACCGACTCCCTTGCCGTCCTTGAATCCGCAACCGCTCTGGAGATGATTCTGCTGGCACAGAAAGCTGAGCGATGCCTGCGAAGCGTCTACCGTCCGGATGGCCTTAACTTCGGACTCAATCTGGGCGAGGCGGCCGGTGCCGGTGTAGCAAACCACATCCATCTGCATGGTCTTCCACGCTGGAGCGGAGACACCAACTTTATGACCGTCATTTCCGAAACGCGTGTGTTGCCTGAGACCCTCGATGTTACGTGGAGCAGACTTCGCGCGGCCTTCGTCGAGCTCTGTCCTCCCGCGAGCGCCGCCGCGGATCAACCTTGAGGCACCCTGGTTAACTCGAAGTTGGTTATCTTCCAAGAGCCGTCCGGATAACGCTTGTACACTCGCGTGTACCGGTACGTTCCTCGAATCGAAGCGCCTTCATTCGTCCCTTCGACCTGTGCGAGGGAGGTGACGATTGCCACCCGGCCTACCAGCTTGATTCTTGTCTCTGAAAGATCGAGCCGAGTCAGCATTAGCGTGTGTTTACGCAATCGGTCGAGCTGCTGCGTCTTGTCATTTAACTGCCCGGCGATCGAGATGCCGAAGTAGTCGTCTGCCAGCAGCTTATCCATCGCCGCCACGTCGCCGGTAAGCTGTGCCTCGCGCCACCTGGATTCCGCCAGCTCAATCTCGCGCTTGGCACTTCGCTTGTGCACTCCGGGAGGATGTACCGCCGCGCCTGCGGCCGCGACCGGACCGGTGAACGCTAAGCAGACCAATGCAGCGCAGTACAGGGCGGTCCCAGCAAGACGCCGTTCGAAGCTGATTGGGCAGGGCTGGCCTTCATCGCGATTGGAGAGAAACGCCATCTGATCTCGGATCGTAATCCGACTAGATCATGCCGTCAAAACTTACGCGCTCCCGAAGCGCCCCTAGATATTCACGCGACCGCAGTCAGGTTCTCGACCTCGCGCTGCAGCATGAGCTGGTACAGCCCACCAATCGCAAACTGATGGAAATGAGGGGTGTTGCGATGGTGATCCAATGCGGCGCTGTCGCGATACTGCTCGTAGATCAACACCGTTGCGGGGCTGTCCTCTACAAAGTGGGCGATATAGCTCACGCAGCCGGGCTCTTGCCGCGAAGCTACTGTGAGCTGGCGCAGGAGTTCGGCGACCTCGTCGTGATGCTGCTGATCGAATTGCATACGGACGGTAAAACTTAGCATAGCCTCTTCTCTCTGGTGCTCAGGCCATCAACAGCTCTTCAAACTCCGGCAATACGATCGTTTGATCGCGGTCGGGCCCGGTTGAGACCATGCCGATCTTCGCTCCGGACTCCTTTTCCACAAAACGCAGGTAATCCTGCGCCAGCTGCGGCAGTTTGCCGAACTCCGTGATGCCTTCAGTTGAGCAGTGCCAACCCTTTCGTGTTGTATAGATTGGTTGGATCGATTCGAACCCGCGCATGTCCGCCGGGACTACGTCGGTCACCCTGCCATTGATCTTGTAGCCAGTGCAGACGGGGATCTCTGCACACTCATCCATCACATCCATCTTGGTCACAACCAGCCACTCCGTGGCGTTGATCATGTTGGAGTAGCGCAGCAGCGGCAGATCGAGCCAACCGCAGCGCCGTGGTCTCCCCGTGACCGCCCCATACTCCTGCCCGCGCGCGCGCAGCAGGTCGGCAGAATTGTCATGAATCTCCGTCGGAAATGGCCCCTCGCCAACTCGAGTTACATAGGCCTTCGTCACGCCTATAACGGTCCCAATCTGTGTCGGCCCGACACCTGTTCCGGTCACTGCACCGCCCGCCGTCGCTGAAGAACTGGTAACAAAGGGGTAAGTCCCATGGTCGATGTCGAGCAGAGCTCCCTGCGCGCCCTCAAACATTACCTTCTCACCATCGCGTATCGCCTGGTTCAGCATCACCGCCGTATCGGTCACAAAGGGAGCGATCTTTTCCGCTGCGCGCGCATACTCTTCGTACATGGCTTTTGGATCCAGAGGTTCGGTTCCGAACAACGCGTGGGCAATCGTATTCTTTTCGAAGCAGGCGTTCTGAATATGTGTCCGCAGCAGCGCCGAGTTCAGCAGGTCGATAACGCGCAGACCGCTGCGATGCATCTTGTCTTCGTATGCCGGCCCGATGCCGCGACTGGTCGTGCCGATTTTCGTGCGGCCAGGGGCGTTCTCGGCCGCTAACTCGATCATCCGGTGGTACGGCAGGATTACCTGGGCGCGATTTGATACAAACAGCTGCTCGTCGATCGGCAGACCGACCTCCTTCAGCTTCTTCACCTCGTTCAGGAACGCCATCGGGTCGAGTACCACGCCATTGCCAATGACACCCTTGCACTCTGGCCGAAGCACGCCGCACGGGATCAGTTGCAACACAAACTTCTTGCCCTTGATGATGACCGTGTGGCCTGCATTGTGGCCGCCCGCGTACCGCGCAACCACGGAGAATTTCTCGGACAGCACATCGACGATCTTTCCCTTACCTTCATCGCCCCACTGGGCACCAAGAATTACCGCTGATTTACGCTGCGTCACGAGAGAGTTAGGCTCCAAGCGGAAGGGTACGCGAGGAGTCCTCCGCGCCCGAGTTTCATCTTATACTCATGCGCTAGGAGGGAGTGCGCTGTAGCTATGCCGGAACTTCCCGAGGTCGAGACCGTCGCCAACGGAGTTCACGCCCGCGTTCATGGGCAAACCGTTCTTTCGGTCTGGACTAGTGGTAAGCCGCAGACCTTCAAGAGCCCGCCCGAGCAGATCGTAGAGGTCCTGACCGGTAGCCGCATCGATCGAGTCCGGCGCGTGGGCAAGACCATCGTCTGCGACCTTGTGCGGTCAGGCAGCCCGGCGTCTCAGTTCCTGATTCATCTCGGTATGACGGGACGGCTTTTGGTGTCGGATCCCGCGACTGAACTGCCGCCGCATACGCACGCCGTACTCTCCTTGAGCGGCGGGAAGGAGCTGCGATTCGTCGATGCGCGGCGATTCGGACGGCTCTCCGTGCTCGTCCAGGCTGGGGAGAATGACAGCCCTGCACAGGGCTACGCTGGACCGGGCAAAGAGCCGCTGTCGATTGGGCTAAGCGAATTCGCCACGCTCTTTCGGCATCGTAAGACGCCCATCAAGGCTGCGCTGCTGAACCAGTCTCTTCTGCACGGCGTCGGCAATATCTACGCCGACGAAGCACTCTTTCGTTCGGGCATCCGCCCCCGCCGCCATGCCGGGCGCCTCACCCGTGCTGAGCTTGGACGTCTTCGCGAGTCCCTTGTTGGAGTGCTTAGGCACGCCATCGAACTTGGCGGCTCCTCCGTCTCGGACTATGTCGACGCAGACGGCGTCCGCGGCTTTTTTCAGCTTGAACATCGCGTCTACATGCGGACAGGAAAGCCTTGTCGCATCTGCGAAACTCCAATCAAGAAGATTGTCATCGCTGGCCGCAGCACCCACTTCTGCCCGGTCTGCCAGCGATGAATGCGCCTCACGGTCAAGCCGCTAAATTCTTAGCGACTCCCGATGGAAAGTACCTAAGCCCGTGCAGCAGCCTGCTCCGCCGCTACCGCTGATCCAATCACCCGGGTCTCGGCATCGTCGGTGACAACCTCCACCGAGTAACTCTGCAGCGGGCTCATCTTCACCATCTGCTGCAAATAATCCTTCAGCATGGGCAGGTCGACGAAGCGGACGTTGAACCCCGTCAGGAAGAATTTGCCGGCGCCTTCCTGGTGGATCTCAGTCGCCGTCGCAGCGGCAAGCGCCTTGTGCCACAGACGCTTGAAGTCAAGGCAGCGCTTGTCGCCGGTCTTGGCGGCCTCGAAGACCTCCTCCGGCTCCATGTCCAGGAAGCGCAGGCGCATGGCGCGATGGCCCATGATGCCTTCCATGTGTCCCCGGCCGCCGCATCCGCAGAAGCGCTCTTTGTCGTCGAGTGAGACGATGCCGTGGCCACCCTCCCAAACTCCGTCGATGAACGGGTACCGGCCGTACCCAATGCCAATGCCCAGGGTCCATACGCGGATAAGGCGATCGAGCTTGCCTTGGGTGGCGGCAAGGCCAGAAGCCATGCCGTCAGCGTCGTTCATGACGTTCACTCGGGTCGTCAACCCATGCTCCACCAACCGCGCCGTCAGCAGTTCGGCGATTCGCGCACCCTTCAACTGAGGCAGGTTCGGGGAGTCTTCGACGACCCCATTACGAATCACTCCAGGCAGGGCAACGCCGACCGCCGAGATGTCCGTCGCGCCATTGGCCGCGCAGGTGATCTGTTCGCACAGCATCTTCACGAGCCCGTCCGTCGGCATCTCGATCATCGCGCTGTCGTCTTCGTCTTCAGGGAAGCAGTGCAGGGAACTCGCCAGCTTGTTGTCGACCACCAGGCCCGCCACTGCGCGCTCGGAAAGTGTCACACCGATTATCTTCGCCATTTCGCCACCAGTCCCGTTTGGAGAGCCGCCGAATCTTCCGTGTCGCTCATCGATTTCTTCCAGCAGAGCCGTACAGCAAAGGCTCTGCGCGATCAGTCGAACTTGCTGACACGGTTCAATCCGTTGAAAGCCGCTACTTTATAACATTCCGCGAGAGTTGGATAGTTGAAGACCGTTTCTACGAAATAGTCCAGCTTTCCGCCGAGCGCCATCACGGCCTGGCCGATGTGCAACAACTCGCTGGCACCTTCCCCGATGATGTGTACGCCCAGGATGGCATGGGTCACACGATGGAAGATCAGCTTGAGCCGGCCCGTGGTGTCCCCGCGGATCTGCCCGCGGGCGATCTCCCGATAGTAGGCCACACCGACCTCGTAGGGAACGTCTTCTTCGGTCAGCTGTTCTTCCGTCTTACCGATAAAGCTGATCTCAGGGATCGTGTAAATTCCATACGGGTAAAAGCTGGGATTAGACAGGATCGTCTCGTCGCCGAACGCCCGGGCCGCTGCGATGCGCCCCTGCTCCATCGAGACGGAAGCAAGCGACGGAAACCCGATCACGTCGCCGCCGGCGAAGACATTCGGCACCTTGGTGCGAAAATCCTTGTCCACCGGAATGCGACCGCGCGAGTCGGCTTCGACGCCGATGGCAGCAAGGTTCAGTTCATCGACGTTACCCTGTCGGCCAACCGCGTAGAGCAACGCGTCTCCCTGCAGCTTCTTCTTACTCTCAAGGTTGGCCACGACGGTGCCGTCCGGCATCTCGTCCACGCTCTCCACCTCTTCGTTGAGTCGCATCGTTACGCGTGAATCACGAAGATGGTAGCTGAGCGCCTCGACAATCTCCTGGTCGGCAAACTCGAGCAGACGCGGGCGGCGCTCGATGAGCGTCACACGCACCCCTAGCGCGGAGAACATGCAGGTGTATTCGACACCGATGACACCGCCGCCGACGATGATCATTGTCTTCGGAAGCGAGGGCAGATCGAGCACAAGGTCGCTGTTGATGATGCTGGTCCCGTTGATCGGTACCTTCGCAGATCCGGCGGGCTTAGTCCCCGTCGCGATCAGCGTGTTCTTCGTCTCGTACACTACGCTGCCGCGTGAATTGGTGACGCGAACATGGGTCGCGTCTTCGAAGCTCGCCGTCCCGACCAACATCTCGATGTTGTTGCGCGAAAGCTGCGCTTCGGTTACGTCCACTTCGGTCTTGATGACGTGCTGGACCCGGAAGGCAAGGTCCGCCATGGTGATGCGTTCCTTCACCCGGTAGTTCATGCCGTAGATCGACTTATAGTTGTACCCGGAAAGATGAAGGACGGCCTCGCGCATCGTCTTCGAAGGAATTGTGCCGGTGTTAATGCAGGCGCCGCCTACCACCTCGCGCATCTCGATCAAGGCAACTTTCTTGCCGAGCTTGGCGCCGTAGATGGCGGCCCGCTGTCCGGCAGGGCCGGATCCTATGACGATCAGATCGTAAACACCGCTCATGCTTTGTGACGCTCTTCCTGGTTCTTCCTGCGGATCGTCGGGGCGCTTCTCCCTCACCCTGTCAGTGGAGTCTGCCGCGGCTGGGGAACCATGATTGCTGCCGCGCGGCTGCTGCGGCTGCTCCACTCGTATACTGCCTAAAAGTAACACACCCGGCTGGGACAGACCCTTCACGGTCGGACAATTCGCTGCCACTATGTTGACCCTCCGCTATGCCATCACCGACCGGTTGCAGTATGGGGGAAACGAACTTGATCGCCGGCGTTCGTTGGTACAGCAGGCTGCTCGGCTGGCCGGAAGCGCGAGGGACGCTGGTGTCGACTTTATCCAGCTGCGGGAAAAAGACCTTGCCCCCAGAGACCTCATCGGCTTGGCGCGCGAGATCCGCACTGTCGTCCGTTCCTCCGGCTCGAAAACAAGGTTGTTGATCAACGCTCGGGTCGATGTGGCCTGCGCCGCAAACGCCGATGGCGTCCACCTTCCGGCGGGCGATCAGCAACTCTCACCGGGCGAGGTAAGGCGCGTCTTTGGCTGGCGCGGCGAAGATACCGGCACGGGCCCGCGCCCCATGGTCAGCATCTCCTGCCACAATCTTGAAGAGGTCGAGCGAGCGCGCGAGTTCGGTGCCGATCTCGTCCTCTTCGGTCCGGTATTCGGTAAGACCGCGAATGGTAAGCTCCTTGTTCCCGGAATTGGGTTGAGTTCTCTTCGAGCTGCCTCTTCAACCGCCGGAACCCTTCCAGTATTGGCCCTCGGCGGCGTAACCGCCGAAAATACAGGCTCCTGTATTCAGGCAGGCGCGGCCGGGATCGCCGCCATTCGCCTCTTCCTTTAGCTTCTATGCTCGAACCGAAAACAGCCGCCCAAAGGTTTCGCTGTCCAGTTCCCCGGCTGCTTCCTGCTCTTTCTGTCTCTCGCTCCGCGCCGGGACAGCCGAGACCTCATCTTCTCTGCCGAGGGCGTTCGATGCTGCCGACAACTTCCGCCGGACCTCAGCAGAACGACGCGTTGCCATCTCTCTCATCTCTTCACGGCTGATCCCAAGAGATGCCAGTTGCAGACTGTAATCGGCATGAATATGCATGATCTCCTCCTGAACCGGCAGACACCATCGACGAGGCTGCCGCGTCGACCCTGCAGTTGCTCGCCCAAGGCCGACTTTTCCGCGAGATTATGCTGCACTCATCTGCCCAAAGTAGCGGAAGAAAGATAAGAGTTTTCTAACGAGCCACGGTACGGCCACACACTCGCAGCAGGCGCTCCTGACGAAGTGGGCACGCGGAGACGCAGCCATTTGACCTCGACCGCGCATCTCCATACCCTTAATCTGTGATCATTACCCCGTCTGACCTCGAGAAAGAGTCGCTCACCATTCACCAGGCGATCGCACCCGGCACCATCGATTACGCCATCGACATAGCCCAGATCGGCTCTTTGCCTGTGGACGGGCAGGCCGATCTCCTCATCGAGCACCGTGGCGCCCACGAGTTCGTCAACGACATTCGCCTTCGCGCCAGCTTTCGCGGAAACTTTGAAGTTCTTTGTGCGCGTTGCGTCGATCCCGTGCCTGTTCCGCTCACCGGCAACTTCGATCTCATCTTCCGGCCGTCTGCAGCCGACTCCGTCGCCGGCGAACGCGCAATCACCGTAGACGAGACCGAAATCGGTTACTATGAAGAGAGCGGTCTTTCGCTTGAGGATGTTGTGCGCGAACAGGTGCTTCTGTCCCTGCCGACACGTACCCTCTGCTCGGAAGATTGCAAGGGACTTTGTCCAAGCTGTGGCCAGAATCTGAATGGCGCATCCTGCAACTGTGACCCGGCCGCGGCCGATCCACGATGGAACGCTTTAGCCAGTCTGGCAGGCACGATCAAGTTCAAGCAATAGCTATGTTTTAGATACTCTCCGCCTCGTGGTCTGCGCATTCGATTGCCTTCACGAGGCCGACTCGAAAGGGAACTGCAATGCCTAATCCAAAACGGCGTCACTCCAAGCAGCGTACTGCAAAGCGCCGCAGCCATGACTTTCTCACTCCCACCGGCCTCTCGGAGTGCCCAAACTGCCACGAGCGTAAGCTGCCACACCGCGTCTGCAAGAAGTGTGGAACGTACAAGGGCCGCGAAGTCATCGCAACTGCACAGGCAAGCTAAGGTTCCTGGGTGCCCATCGGTACGCTTGGATCGAGCGGATCGGCGTATAAGGTGAATCGAGCACCCTGATGCCCATCGACATCGTTGTAGACGCAATGGGTTCCGACAAAGCTCCTGAACCTGAGGTTCGGGGGGCAATTCTTGCTGCCCGACAGTATGATGTCCGCGTCCACCTGACCGGTCCCGAAGATCTCGTACGCCCCGTGCTTCGCCAGCACCTGCGCGGTCAAAAGCTGCCCGTCTTCATCGTTCCCGCCAGCGAGTGGATCACCATGAACGACAAGGCGGCGCAGGCGGTCCGCTCCAAGCGTGACTCCACCATGCGGGTCGGCGTGAAGATGGTTCGTGAAGGCCGCGCTGCCGGGTTCCTAACTGCCGGCAACACCGGCGCGGCAATGGCCACGGCAAAGATGGTCTTCGGCATGTTGGGCGGGGTCGATCGACCTGCGCTCGCGACCGTCCTGCCCACGGTCGACGGCTCGCCTTCTCTTCTGCTCGATGTTGGCGCCAACGTGGACAGCGAACCTGAGAACCTCGCGCAGTTTGCTCTCATGGGCCAAATCTACGCCCGCAATGTCCTGAAGATCGATAATCCTCGCGTTGGCCTCTTCTCGATTGGCGAAGAAGATTCCAAAGGGAACGCTCTTACGCGCGATACTCTGCCGCTGCTGCGAAAGCTTCCAATCAATTTCATCGGAAACGTCGAAGGCCGCGACCTGTTCAATAATCGTGTGGATGTCACGGTCTGTGACGGCTTTATCGGAAACGTGGCGCTTAAATCGGTCGAGGGCGCGGCCCACCTCTTCCGATCGCTTCTCCGTGAGGCGCTGAAATCGACGGTGACCTCGCAGGTCGGTGCGCTTCTTTCCAAGCAGGCGTTCAATGACTTCAAAAAGCGTCTTGACTACTCCGAATACGGCGGTGCCCCACTGCTTGGCGTGCGCGGTGTCTGCATCGTCGGCCACGGGTCGTCCAACGACAGGGCCATCATGAATGGCATCCGCGTTGCGGCTGAGTTCGCGCACGCGGAAGTGAACCTGAGCATCGAAGCGGCCATGCTTGCGCCGTAATCCCAACTAAATAGCGCAAGACTTCTATAGCGGCTAATGGCCGGCAGCAGCATTTGCCATGCTAGGCGTCGGAGGATCGCCCGGCGGGGCTGACTGGCTGCTGCAGTACGGCCGCGGCGCGGCTCTCAGAGTGCCTTCGCGGCGCAGGCGTGAAATGCGGCTGAAACCCCGGAGTAGCGTCGCTGTACACCTCGAAACAGCCGCCACCGCGATGTTTCGCCTGGTACATGGCGGCGTCCGCCCTGGAGAAGAGTTCATCCGGAGTTGACGCTTGCGTGGGATAGATCGCCACTCCGATGCTGCAGCTCATCTTCACGTGTTCGAGCCCCGGCGGCCCACTTCGACTGATCGCAGCGGTGATCTTTCCTGCCAGACGCACGATATCGCGCTCTTCCTGGATGTCGGGTACGACCACGATGAACTCGTCTCCTCCAATCCGCAGCACCGAATCCGATCCTCGTACCGAGTCGCGCAAACGATGCGCCACGGTTATCAGCACCGCGTCTCCCGCGGCATGTCCCAGCGAGTCGTTGATCTCTTTGAACAGGTCGAGATCGACCACAAACAGCCCGACCTTGTTCTTGTAGCGCAGCGCCCTGTCGATCGCCTGCTGCATACGGTCGTCGAGCAGGCTCCGGTTTGGCAAACCAGTCAGCACATCGTGCTGCGCCTTGTGCTGCGTCGCACGCTCCATCATTTTGCGCTCGGTGATGTCTGCGGCCGTGATGGCGATGCCATCTTCCAGCCGCACCACTTCATGCCGGATCCAGCGTGGGATATCGTCCTCAAGCTGCATCGGGAACTCCTGGACCACGGGTTCCCCGGTGAGTACGACCTGCCGGTACTCGTCGAAAAAGCCCCCGCTGAGGTTCACCGGAATCAGTGCGCAAAGATGCTGACCGATGATCTGTTCCCGCGATAGCCCGATCAGACGTTCGCCGTTGCGATTGATATACGTAAACTCGAAATCGACGATCTCCCCATGCTCGCCGCGCACGGATTCAAGCGTATAGAACGCCTCGAGGCTGCTCTCAGATGCCGCAATGAATCGAGCCTCGTTGCGTTGACTTTGACGCATCGTGATCAGGAACTCGCGAGTGCGACCGACCAGCGCCGCCACGATTCCTGCGCTGATCACCGCGAGCGTTGCAGACACCATCTCGAGCTCTGCTGAAAACCGGAAGTTCTTGTGTGTCAACTCCATCAGCCCGATGATCCGGAGCACGCCCGAGGCCGTCACAAACAGCGCGAAGATCAGAAAGATGCCGCGGAACGAAAGCAGACCCCTGCACTTGCGGTACATCGTGACAAAGGTCGCGGCGAGGATGAAGTAGCTGATCGTCAGCACCATCTCCGCCAGGATGTGCAGTGACCCGGTACCTCCGGTAGAACGCTGCGGCCCCGGACTTGGAAGCCACTCTCGTAGCCCAAATCCGACCATGATGCAGCACACGATCAGGCCGACGGCGAGCCCTGAGCGGAACACTCGATCGATCAACCGGGTTGCAAGCCGGGGCAGGTGCATAGTTCGGTCTATCCGCTTTTCTGGACGTACAGTCCGTCAGATGCCCGTAGACATGTTGGTCTTGTCTATTTTACGGGAGAGGCATCCAATGCCGTCATGACACTTGTTAGGCATGTCCCGGATGAGGAAACTTGGCGCTTGAGTAATCTCGCACACCGAATTCCGGATCAAACTGGACGCAGAATCCTGGTTACGGGGGCGAACAGCGGCATCGGCTATCCTGCAGCACTGGAACTCGCCCGGGCAGGCGCTCACCTCATCCTTGGGGTTAGAGACAAGAGCAAAGGAGACGCTGCACTTGCCCGCCTGAAATCTGCGCTGCCCTCTGCCAGCGCGGAGGTTGGTCTGCTCGACCTTGCATCGCTCGATTCAGTCCGCTTCTTTGCTGCCCAGCAACTTGACCGCGGCCTGCCTCTTGATCTTTTGATCAACAATGCCGGGGTGATGGCTCCCCCCAGGCGGCTCGAAACCGCCGACGGCTTCGAGCTCCAGTTCGGCACGAATGTGCTCGGCCACTTTGCTCTGAGTGGCCGACTGTTTCCGCTGGTGGAACGCGCGACCACGCAATCGAACCCGCTGGTGGCACAGTCGCCCCGCGTCGTCTTCGTTGCCTCAATCGCTCATAAGCGAGGTGCCATCGACTTCAACGACCTTCAATCCACTCGCTCTTACAGCCCGATGAAGAGCTATCAGCAATCGAAGCTGGCCGACCTGATGCTGTCCTTCGAACTGAATCGCCGCCTCCGCGCCCGGAACTCTCCAGTTCTCTCCGTTGCGGCTCATCCCGGCGTCGCGAATACGAACCTCTTTCGGAATGGCGATTACTCTCCAACTGAGCGAGCGGTGCGCCGTCTTGCCGGCCACATGATTGGTGCTCTGCTCAACACCGACGCGGAAGGCGCACTTCCAACCATCTACGCTGCCGTGTCTCCCCAAGCTGTTGGAGGCGGCTACTATGGCCCGCAGGGATTTCAGGAGATGCGCGGTGGCGATGTCGGACCGGCGGCCATCTCCGCTCGAGCGAACGACGTGGCCTCAGCTGCCCGCCTCTGGAGCACTTGCGAAGAATTGACCGGAGTACAGTTCGGCTGAGAGGCTGATCCACTGGTGCATCCAGGGCTGCTTGAGCCTGATCTGTGCCGCGCCGGCTATTTGGGTTAGGACAGCCTCACTGAATTTGGTGCATACTTGTCACGCTCGCAGAGACTGCGACACCAATCCTTGTGCAACACCGATCGTGTGCAACCCTTTAGCGCGCAGCCAGGAGAACTCCAATGAGCTTCAAAAGCATTCTTTCGGATATCGGAAATGGCATCAAGAAAGTCTTCGTCGTCGGCGACAAAGTCGCTTTAGCAGCCGAACCGTTTGTAGATCTAGCCTTTCCCGGCGTGGCCCCTCTCTTCAATGCCATCGTGCAGCAGGTTGGCTTGGCCGAAGCGGCAGCAGCCTCAGCGGGTGCGGAGACAGGGACGGGACCTCAAAAACTGGCTCTCGTCGTTCAATCCATCGAAGGCTCAATCGCGGACTATGAGAAAAAGAACAATCTCACGACGCCGCTGACCCAGCAACAGATCGAGGCGGTGGCGAACGCAGTCGTTCAGTTCCTGAACGCTCTACCGGCAACAACCCCGGCATAAGCACGTCGGCACACCGCCGGGTGTAGCTCGCCGGAGCTTAGGATGGTCGCTTTCGGACCGAACTTGGATCGCCAGCTCTACTCGGGCTACAAGTCGTTCGTGTCGATCGCGGGCGGTTTATGAAGACCGCCGGGGATAGGCGTAATCGGCTGATCGGGAGCGAACTCGTTGTCGCCTTCGGGCGTGGCCACAGTGTCGGGCTTGCTCGAACCAGGAGCGCTCCGCGAGTTCTCATTGGCGGAATCTTCAAATCGGGCGGTCATTTGGAGACACTCTCCCCGGCTTCTTCGCGCTGCAGTTCGGCATCCATGGCAGGAGAGTCAAACGGAGCCTCGTCACCGGTCTCCTGGTCATAAGCTGGCGGAAGTCCAGAGATGCGCCCGTCCGTAAGCACCTCGTCCGCGGCTGTGACGCCCGGTGAACCAGCCGACGACTCGTCCGTTCCAGCAAGCGGGATGTTGGTGCCGTCAGGTTGTGGTTCTACCGCGTTCTTTTCCTGTTCGACAGACTCGGCTGGGGTGCTGGTGCCTTGCGGCATGGAGATCTCCTCTTGGATTGGCTCAGCGTCGGTTAGTTCACCGGCCATCTTCTCAAACTCTTCGATGCTAGGAAGCTCAGAAACGTCCTTGAGGCCGAAGCGGAGGAGAAAGTCTTTTGTAGTGCGATAAAGAATGGGTCTGCCTATTACTTGCTTGCGTCCGGCCGTCGTGATCAGTTTCCTCGCCATCAGCGATCCCAGAACGCCGCCCGAGTCGACGCCGCGAATCTCAGAGATCTCAGGCCCCGTCACCGGCTGCTTGTAGGCGACGACGGCAAGCGTCTCAAGCGCCTGTAGCGACAACTTCAGCGGCGGCTTCAGCGACTTAACGAAACCCCGCACCGCGTCGTGGTACTCGGGCTTGGTGCTGAACCGGAAGCCGCCCGCGACCTCCCGAATCTCGAGGCCGCGATCAGAGGCGGCATACTCAGCGATCAGTTCGTCGAGGATGGACCGGAAGAACTCGCGCAGCCTTCGCTCGCGGTTCTTCTGCTCCCTGTTTTCCCGGGCGAGTTGTGGCGCTGCTGAGACTTCGACGACGTTATGTTCCGGGTGCTCCTCGACCGGTGGGTATTCAGTTGGTTCAGGTTCGCTGTCGGGAGCAGTATCTGTTGGCTGCGGTTCAACGGCCTGAAGTTTTGGAGGCGCCTCGTCACTGCGCTGATCTTCATCTCCCGCCGCTTGTTCGGTGCCAGCATCTTGGTTTGCTGTTTCGGGCAGTCGAGACGGTTCCGCCTTTGCTGCGGGTTCTCCATCGAGCGCGAGCGAATGCTGTGCCGAGGCGAGACGGTCTAATTCGACCTGTGCTTCTATCCCGAGCAGACCAGATAGCTGGGCCAGCGTTACAGGCTCCTCGGACGCATAGATGACGGCTTCGATCTTGGCTTTCAAGCTCATGAATGGTCAACCTCAAGCATACCAACCGCGGATGCCTGACAGGCCCGATGACGGTTGAAAAGGCGGACCAAACAGAGACGGCCCGCTTATCGCGGGCCGTCGTTCTATGCGATTCGATCGCGTTTATTTCGCAATGAGGTTGAAGAGCCAGAACAGGCAGCCCGAAAGCAGCGCCGCGACCGGAAGAGTGAACACCCATGCAAGGGCGATGTCCCGCAGGGTTGAAACCTGGAGACCGCTCTTGTTGGCCGCCATCGTTCCAGCTACACCGGAAGAGAGGACGTGCGTCGTCGAGACCGGCAAACCATAGGTGTCTGCGGCAAGAATTGTGCACATTGCCACCAGCTCCGCCGACGCTCCCTGGGCATACGTCAGGTGCGTCTTGCCGATCTTCTCGCCTACGGTCACGACGATGCGCTTCCAACCGACCATGGTGCCTAGACCAAGCGCCAGTGCCACCGCTACCTTGACCCAAGTCGGAATGAATCGTGTTGACTTATCCAGGAAACCCTTGTAGTTGGCAATCACCTTCTTGTCGGCGTCTGCGATCTTCGGAGCGCCGTTCGCCTTTCCGAGGATGCGGAAGGTCTCACTCGTCAGATACATCTGGTTGCGCACGTTCGATTGCAGCTCCGCCGGAACATTGCCTAAGGCCCCATACTGTGCGGCCTCATTGCGGATGTCGGTGACCTGCTGCTGCAGGGCGAGCATGACGCCCGGCTCATACTTCTTCGTGCTCACGAATCGCTCAAGTTCGGGGCCGGCGTCCTGCACTACAGCTGAAGGCTCGACGTAATTGCCCAGAACGCCTGCCACCTGGGTTGAAACGGCAGCAAAGGTCTGCACCTCTTGCGCACCCACGGTGTGGTTCAGCGCATACGCCGTGGGTACCGTGCCTACCAGAATGAGCATGATCAGCCCCATGCCCTTCTGCCCATCGTTCGATCCATGTGCATAGGAGACGCCGCCGCAGGTCAAGATGAGCAGGCAACGAATGTAGAACGGAGGCGGTGCTGCGCCCTCAGGGGCCTTGTACAGGCGAGGATCGCGGGCCAGAGCCTTGAACAGAAAGAAGACGATCATCGCTCCGATAAAGCCAACGAGCGGGGACACGAGCAGAGCTTTGAAGACCTTGGTGACCTGCTCCCAGTCGACTCCGGCGGTGCCGGTATTGCCCTGCATCAATTGATTTGCTACGCCTACGCCCAGGATCGACCCAATCATCGTGTGCGAGCTGGACGCCGGCAGTCCCCGCCACCAGGTAGCGAGGTTCCAAAGGATGGCGGCAAACAGCAGCGCAAAGACCATCGAGAAGCCGGAGCCTTTGCTGACCTTCAGGATCAACTCCACGGGCAGCAGCGTAATGATGGAATATGCGACTGCGCCGGAGCTAAGGAGAACTCCAATGAAGTTCATGATGCCGGAGTAGACCACGGCAATGTGCGGCTCAAGCGAATGGGTGTAGATGCAGGTGGCGACGGCATTTGCGGTGTCGTGAAAGCCGTTCACGAATTCGAAACCCAGAGCGATGAACAGCGCCAGGCCGAGCAGAACGAACGGAAACACCGAAGCGCTGTGAACGATCGACAGGTCAGCCGACAGCTTGGTCCAGATGTAGATCACGCCAGCGACCAGCATGATGCCGAATACGGCAGCACCGATCTTGCCGGGAGACGAGTTCTTCAGTTTTTCATCGAGAAGCGAGACAGTCGCGGCAGGTGCGGGACTGGAATAGCTGCGGACGGGAGTTGCCATAGATTAGACCCTGTTGATCATAAAGATAGGATTTACTACCACCTTAGGGGTACTTTGCGAACACAGCGTTACGGGACTGTGAACTTTCTGACGAGCCGGGAAGCTCTGTTTCCGTGCTTGGATCTCCCGTCGGTCTGGAACGGGCACTGGCATAAACCGTGTCCGCGCGAGACAATTCTCTAAGTGCTTGGTCCAAAGATCCGGCCATGATAGCCTACTGGCCTAGAAAGTACGCCCTACCTAATGAGAAGACTCTTCGGCACCGACGGCATCCGCGCCGTCGCCGGCCAGCCCCCGCTCGACGCCCGAACGATCTATGCCGTGGGTGTCGCCATTGCTCAACACCTATTGATGAGGCCCGGCCAAGTGAGTGGAAAAGTCCCTCGTGTTCTGCTGGGTATGGATACCCGGGAATCCTCAGGCTGGATAGCCGCAACTCTGACCGCCGGCCTCGACGCCGGAGGTGCGTCCGTCGAGACCGCCGGCGTCATCACCACCCCCGGCGTGGCGTATCTAGCCGCGACCCACGGCTTCGCTGCCGGGATCGTCATCTCGGCCTCGCATAACCCGTGGCAAGACAATGGCATAAAGATCTTTGGCCCGGATGGATTCAAGCTTCCCGATGCCACCGAAGTGGCGATCGAATCGGCTATCTTCGAGCAGCTTGCGCAGCAGAGCTCGGCATCAGGTTCTGGACCGGTCGTTGCTGATGCAGCGTGTCACCCTCAAGGTGATGAGGGAGGTCCACTTTCCTCACAATCAATCCCGGTCAATGAGTCCCACCGCGCCGGCTACGTCCGCTTCCTTCTTGACTCTGTCCCGGACGTCTCTCTGGAGGGCAAACGCATTGTGATCGACTGCGCCAACGGCGCAGCCTCAGCCATTGCGCCTGAACTCTTCGGTCTGCTGATCGAACGCGGCGGCGGCGAAACGATCCTCACCCATGCTGGCCCTACCGGCCGAAACATCAACGAAAACTGCGGCGCTCTCCATCCTGAGATTGTCGCCAAAGAAGTGGTCGACCAAAAGGCCGATCTCGGCATCACCTTCGACGGCGACGCCGACCGCGTCCTCTTCGCAGACGAGCACGGAAACGTCGTTAATGGCGATGCCGTCCTGCTGCTCGCTGCGCGCGACCTCGCCGCCCGTGGCCTGCTTGCGCAGGACACCGTCGTAGCCACAACCATGTCCAATATGGGCCTTGAAGCCGCCCTGAAGCGTTCCGGCATCAAGATGCTTCGCGCTCCGGTCGGAGACAAGTACGTCCTCGAACAGATGCTCGCCATCGGTGCTTCACTTGGCGGTGAACAGTCAGGTCACATCATCTTCTCCGGTCGGAGCACGACTGGAGACGGCCTCCTGACGGCGCTCCTGCTCCTCGATGTCATTCACCGGTCGGGGAAGTCACTGGCGGAGCTGACCGCGGACTTGAACGTCTTTCCCCAGGTAATCGTTAATGTAAGAGTCCGGGAGAAGCGACCGCTCGAAGCCATTCCGGCCGTCGCCGCCGCCATCGCTGACGCGGAGTCAGATCTCGCTGATACCGGGCGAGTCGTCATTCGCTATAGCGGCACCGAATCTCTGGCTCGGGTGATGATCGAGGCGGAATCCGAGCACAAAATGCGCCGCCACGCCGATGCGATCGGCAGCGCCATCCGCTCTGAACTAGGCATCTGACGGCTGTTTGAGCTTCAACCTCGCCGGTTCAGGACCACCGAGTTCGCCTGGTCGATGCTGGTCAACACCACTGTGTGAATGTTGACGTGAGCCGGCCGGGTGACAGCCCACACGATCGCGTCTGCAACATCTTCTGGCTGCAAGGGTGTGATGTTCTGGTACACCTTGCTTGCTTTCGCTTCGTCTCCGCGAAACCGCACCTTCGAGAAGTCCGTCTCCACCATACCTGGGTCGATCGAGGTCACGCGGACCGGAGTGCCCATCAGATCGAGCTTCAGACCTTCGCTGATCGATCTCTCCGCCGCTTTGCTGGCACAGTAGACCGCTCCGTTTGCGTAGGTCATGTGTCCAGCTACCGATCCTATGTTCAGTACATGGCCGCGTCCGCGCTCCACCATGCCCGGGACGACCGCGCGGGTAACATGCAAGAGACCCAGCACGTTCGTGTCGATCATCTCCTGCCAGTCCTCTGGGTCCTGCTCGTAGACCTTGTTCAGTCCACGGCTTAGTCCAGCGTTGTTGACCAGCACATCCATCTCGCGCCACGCGGCAGGAAGATCGCGCAGCGTGCTCTCCACCGCCTCGCGCCGGGAGACGTCCAGAGCGAAGGGATAGACACTTGCAGCCCCGGCAGCACTCAGATCAGAGGCGAGCTCGGTGACTGCCTCGATCCGGCGGCTGCAGATAAGCAAACGAGCACCTTCGCGCGAAAAGGCCATAGCTGTCGCTTTGCCGATGCCGGAACTTGCACCAGTTATAAAAACGGTCTTCCCTTTGAGATTGAACATAGCTTATGTAATCACGCCTTTAAGCCAGAAGGCGGAAGGGGAATACCAACCCCTCCCGCCTTCTCGATTGTTGCGGCTACTGAGGAGTTGTCGCCGGCGCTGGCGTCGCATCCGGGCCGCTCTGCTGGGCCACGCCAATCGCGTCGCCTGAGACGACAAGCTGTACCCGCCGGTTCTGCGCGCGCCCCTGAGGGGTTGAGTTGTCTGCGACCGGGTTGGCCTTTCCGTAGCCGGCTGCGGTGATGTTGTTGATGGATACGCCCTGCGACACCAGGAAGTCTTTCACCGTGCTGGCGCGGTTCTCCGAAAGCTTCTGGTTGAACGCATCGCTTCCGGTGATGTCGGTGTATCCCTCGACCTGTAACTTCAGCGCAGGATAAGCGGCCAGGATCCCGGAGACCTTTGCGAGCGAGACCTTGGTATCGGGCTTCAGCGTGTACTTGCCGGTGTCGAAGAGTACGTCCGACATGTTCACGATCAGTCCGCGGGCGTTCTCAGTCGTGGCGAGAACACTGTTCAGCTGCGCCTTAAGCTTTTCGCGAATCGCATTGGCGTCCTCAACGCTCTTGTTGGCGGCGCGGGTGGCTTCGGCGGCGCGGGCGCGAGCATCGGCGGCTTCCGCCTCGGCGCGGGCGCGCTCGGCATCAGCCTGGGCCTTGGCGGCGTTTGCCTGTTCGGCTGCAAGCTGCGACTTGGCTGCATCCAGAGCGGCTTGTTGCGCAGCCTGCTGCGCCTGCTGCTGCGCCAGGTCGGCATTGCGCTGGCGTTCGGCAGCCTGCTTCCGGAGCGTATCGATGCGAGCGTCCTCAGCCCGTTGAACCACCTGCCGGGCGTACGTCACAGCCATCTTGCGATCACCATGTTTGTTGTTGTCGATATCGTCGGCGTTGCGAAGGTCTTCCTTGGCCTTGGCGATAATGTCAGGAGAGTACTTTTCTGCCCCGACTGCGAGCGCAATGCGAAGCGCATTGTGGGCCTCGTAGATCTCGAGCGGCGACTTCATGTCGCGGGTAATCGGGTCGGCCACCGACTTGGCACCTTCAGTCTCGGCGTACAGCCCACGTGGCAGCAGCGTGTAGTGTGCATTCACCTTCTCGAGCACACCGATCGTCTTGTTCTCCTTGATCTGGTTTTGCATCACGACCACATCGCTCGGCTGGCTTACAGAGAAATAAGGTTCGGCAGTGACGATGAGACCAAAGGACTGAAATGCTGTCGTGACGTGGATGTTGTTCTTCGTGCCCGAGGGCAGCACCTCTCCAAGATTGGCGGGTCTCCCATCTGGCGTGATCGCCCAAAGCACATAAGTAAGATACTCAGGACCAAACCCGTTCGCTGGTGTGAGACCTTCGAACTTCGCATCGATGGTGATGCCTCCGCGCTCGCTCGTCACCTTTGCTTCGCCCTTGGCGCGAGGCAGCAAGGCTGTTCCTTCGAAACCGATCGTGGTCGAACCGCTGCGGTGAAGGTAATTCACGGCGTCCAGGTCACGCTGGACCACCTTGACGCGGTAGATGTACACGCCGTTTTGCTGCGTGGTCGGACTCTCATCCTGCGCGGGCTTCACGGTCGCGGTCGGGTTCAACTCCTGCGCCGACGCGTTGACTGCTAACGCAGGAAGCACAAAGCTGCAAAGTAAAAGGGCAGAAATGGTACAGATGGACAGAGTACGGGATCCATTCATGCGATCGAGCGTCATTTTGAATCTCCTGAATAGTTGCGCGACGTATGCGCACATCACCTTAGGATGCCCGTATCCATGAAAAGGTCGTACAAGCCCCGTTATCTGGCTCATTGCAGAAGGGATACCAACCCGTTTCAACCGCAAACGAAACCAGCCCCTTCTTCGCGATGAAGAAGGGGCTGGTTCCCTGTGAGGGGTTGCGATTCTGCGAGCTTATGCGTGGTAAACGGGTGCAGGAACGTTCGTCTTCTGAACGAAGTGATACGGCGGCCAAGGACCAGATAACTGCATCCGGCACTCCTTCATCTGCTGCGTCGCCGAGGAGTATTTATTCTGGTAGCGCTCGATCGTCTTATTGTCGATCAGGTGCGCGATGTCCAGAAGCAGCTTGCCAGACTCCATCCGCTTGCAGCTGATCTCCTCCGCGATTGGCAGGAACATCCGGTGCATCTGCAGCGAAAGCGCGCGGGCACGGGACTGGCGCTCGCGCTGCCGGCTGGCGCTTTCGCGAAGGCTGGTGAGGTACTGCTGCCCGACTGTCATGTCCCGGGCAGAGTTTCCCGGGCACGTATCGTCGACCATGACTTTCAGGTGCATCTCGGCTTTGCCGCGGAGACGCTCCACATTCGCGAGAAAATGACGCTGGTTGGATCGGACGGACCGTCGCAGCGAGTCGTCGTCGGCAAAGGTAGTGTTGAAGCGGAAGGGAAGTACGGTAGAAAGTTTGAAGCAGTCGGCGATCACTCGGGCATGATCTTTGGCGGCTTGTTGGTCGGTCCGGGCCGCATCTTCCGGGCTGTGTTCAGAGACGATGACGGCGAGGTCGCCGGCGGGAAAGAGGAAGGTTTGATTTTCGAAGAGACCGGAGATGCCGGCTAAGGGTATCGGTTTTCGATGCCGGCCAAGTTCCGGGAAGACCTGTCGTTCTGCAATGCAATACGCGTACCACGACATTTTCGTCACTCCCAAACGCACGGTTGGATAGGCCTCCTGAAGGAGGTCGGTTGTTGAAAAGGCAGGTTTTCCCGGGGAACGGTAAAGCGTTACAACGGTGATTCCGCACTGTTTACGGCAACTACGTTTACTGAACCGAAACGGATACTATGCCAACCAGCAAACAATTGGCAACAGTTTTTCCTGTTCTTGCAAAAAAAAGTAGCGAAGGAAATTTTGTTTGTGCTGAAGCTCTGAAAGCAAGCATTTAGGCGTATGGTGTTGCCCGCGCGGCGTCAGGACCATCGCTCCGGTTCACCCCTCCGGTGTACCGGGCCGGGAGTAACTCCCCCTTGCTCTGGTGCCTGCATCTCATACACAGGTCTGGCGAACATAGGTCCAGCGAAAATTGAGGTCCAGCTTAAGGTCCTTAGAGACTTTCAACGTCCGTGGATCGTACCTCTATGGAGCAGGCTGGCAGGTACGATGACCTAGATGAGCAGTGAGACGAAAGGCCCAGCATGATTTCCCACTTCCCTGAATCTGAACTTAGAGGCCGTTCACGGCTTAGAACAACAGTGCAGGCAGTGTCGACGGCGCTTGTTCTGCTCGGCATTGCCTTCTGGCCTTTGGTGACAGATGCCCAGAGCGCGTCCGCAGGCAAACAGGTCGGCACCGTGAAAGCCGTGTCGCCGAACAAACTCACCGTCCAGACGGATGCGGGACAGAGTATCGCCGTCACCGTCGTGGACGACGCTCGAGTGCTTCAACTCACTCCAGGCAGCACTGACCTGAAGGCCGCCGCAACCATAGCTTTGCGCGATATCGAAGCAGGCGACAGAGTGCTGGTGACCGGGCACCAGGATGCGCCGGATGCCTTTACCGCGTCCCGTGTCATCCTCATGAAGTCTTCGGACATCGCGCAGAAGCACCAGGCCGAACAGGAGGACTGGCAGAAGCGTGGTTCTGGCGGTCTGGTCGACTCTGTTGACGCATCCAGTGGAACGATCACGATCACCGCTCGCGCGAAGAAGACCACGATAACGACTTCCGCAAACACTGTGTTTCGCCGCTACGCCGGTGACTCGGTGAAGTACGAGGATGCCGTCTCCGGCACGATCAGCCAGATCCACCCCGGCGATCAGCTTCGAGTACGAGGAACGAGGTCTGACGACGGTACCTCGATCCAGGCGGATGAGATTGTCACTGGAGCGTTCCGGAACCTCGCAGGGACAATCGTGTCGATTGACGCCACATCAGACACATTCACGATCAAGGATCTGGCTACAAGGAAGACCTACTCCGTGAAGATCACACCCAACTCCAGCATCCGTGCGCTGCCGCCGGACGTTGCGTCGCGGTTCGCCGCACGAGCGAAAGGCGGCCCGGCAGATGCAGCAACGGCTGGTCAGCGGCCGACTCCGCCCGGGGGTGCGCCTGCCGGTCGGCCGGTAAATGGTAGTAGTGCGGCGAGTGGTGGGGGCGGATCTGGGCGGGGAAGTGCTGGAGGAGACCTTTCGCAACTGATTACTCGCCTGCCGCAAGGCTCGCTAACTGACCTGCGCGTCGGCGACGCCCTGATGGTGGTCGCGACACAACCGCAGGCAGACAGCATCTCTCTAACTGCCATAACGCTTTTGTCCGGAGTAGAGCCCATCCTGGCCGCGACGCCAAGTGGAACGCCTTCGATGACACTTTCGCCCTGGAACTTCGGGGGCGGCGCAGATGCCGGGGGTGCCTGATCATCTGTACCTCCTTCTTCTGTTCTGACTGAACCCGCGTCCAGCCTTGTTATCGTTCTCATAGTCCCCGCCGCCGCTCTCGCGAACGCACAAACCCCGCGCATCCCCTCAGCGCCGAATCGGTTTGCCCAGCCAAGGAGTCATGATGTTCTCTTGTTCCGCATTTCGTCTCGCCGCAGTCCTGCCCCTCGCGATCGCTGTAGGTCTACAGGTGCCGGTGCTGGCCCAGCAGGCAGTGCCATCTGGCGTGACTGCTGGAGCGAGCGTGCGAGGCACAGTTGTTGATCCGGACAGCGCGCTGATCCCCGGCGCTACCGTTACGCTGACTCCTGCAACCGGCAAAGCTTTGATCGTGCAGTCGAAGAGCGACGGCACCTATCTTTTCCCGAGTGTTCCGCCGGGAACCTATGCTGAGACAGTCACCATGCCGGGTTTCGCATCATTCGTGAAGCAGGGCGTCCGCGTTACGGCTGGGCAGGCGCTCACGATCGATGCGAAGATGGCGATCCAGGCCCAAAGCCAGCAGGTCAATGTGACCGCGAACTCCACCACTTTAAGTACCGACCCTGACAGCAACGCGAGCGCAACCGTTATTAAAGGCAAGGACCTTGACGCGCTGTCCGACGATCCTGATGAGCTTTCTTCGGAGTTGACCGCACTGGCCGGCCCGGCTGCCGGCCCCAACGGAGGGCAGATCTACGTGGACGGATTTACGGGCGGGCAGCTGCCGCCGAAGTCGTCGATCCGCGAGATTCGCGTCAACCAGAACCCTTTTTCAGCGCAGTATGACCGCGTCGGGTATGGCCGGGTTGAGGTCTTCACCAAACCAGGCACGGATAAGCTGCATGGCTCTTTTCAGGGAAATGGCAACGCCAACTTCTTCAACACCAGCAATCCGCTGCTGGGTTCAGTGCCGCAGGAGCCGTACCATACGACCTTCATTTTAGGGAACATCACTGGCCCGATCTCGAAGAAAGCATCCTTCACGCTGGGCGGATCTCACCGCGTCATCCAGGACAACACCATCTTCTTCGGGACCTTGTTGGCGACCGGTCCAAACGCCACCAATCCATGTCCGCCGGGCACCATCGATGCCCCATCGCCGTGCGGCGTGTATGCAAGCTCCATTCCTACGCTCTTTCCGCAGGTACGGACCGACTTCACGCCTCGCATCGATTATCAGCTGGCGGAAAAGAACACCCTAACGCTGCGCTACCAGTACGAGACGAACTCGCAGCATAACGACGGCATCGGCCAACTCGACCTTCCATCTACTGGATACAATCTCGACGAGACCGAGAACACGCTGCAGATGACGGACAGCCAGATCATCAGCGCCCGGATGATCAACGATACTCACTTCGAGTATTCACGCGACCATAGCACCCAGAACCCGCTGTCAACCGGGCCTACACTGACGGTGCAGGGTTCTTTCACCAGCGGCGGATCGAGCACGCAGAAAGTGATCGATCATCAGGACCACTTCGAGGTGCAGAACTATACTTCACTTGCCCTAGCCAAACACTTTATCCGCTTTGGAGGCAGGCTTCGAACCACCCGCGACGCCAACTACAGCAACTCGCAGTCGAAGGGGATATTTACCTATAGCTGTCTGCAGGCGACACCTACGTGTACAAGCGCATATAACACCGGCCAGGCGTCGCAGTATGTCGTGGCGCAGATCAATCAGGGATCGGTACAAGCCACACTCGCCGATTTGGGCCTTTATGCCGAAGACGACTGGAAAGTCAGACCGAACCTGACTGTCAGCTATGGGCTCCGCTTTGAGACACAAAACCACACCCACGACCACCGCGACTTCGCGCCCCGGGTATCGTTCGCGTATGGCCTGGGTAAAGGCACGTCTCCGAAGACGGTCCTTCGCGGCGGCTTCGGTATCTTCTACGACCGCTTCACGCTGACCAACGTGATCACGACGGAGCAGGAGAACGGCGTCAACCAGCAGCTCTTCAAGATCAGCGATCCGGGTCCGGACTGCACCCCAGGCAACCAGACACCTGAAGCATGCGGTACTGGCAGCGGAGGCACGCAGACTACATATACGCTGGCGCCGAACCTTCGCAGCCCGTACCTTATGCAGTTTGCGTTTGGAGCGGACCAGCAGCTTGGAAAGCTGGGAACGCTCTCCATCAACTACCTCAATATGCGCGGCGTCCACGAGTTCAATAGCCAGAATGTCACGGCGCCACTGCCGCAGCCGGATGGAAGCATCATCCCCAATCCTGACGGCACACCGAACCTCTACCAGTTCGCATCGAACGCAGTCTTCCGGCAGAACCAGCTTTCACTTAGTCCGCGGGTTAGCTACGGACGCTTCCTCTCGCTTTGGGGCTACTACAGCCTGAACTTCGCCAAGGCGGACAGCACCGGCTCAGGATACTTCCCGTCCATCGCAAACAACATCCGCGCGGACTACGGCCGTGCCAGCTTCGATACCCGAAACCGCCTCTTTCTTGGCGGAAGCTTCACCTTTCCACACCGCATTACACTTTCGCCGTTCATGGCGGCCTCCTCCGGGCAGCCCTTTAACATCATCACCGGCACCGACCTGAACGGCGACAGCATCCTTACGAACGATCGCCCAGCATACGGCGATTGCGCCTCGACTTCTGCGAGTGTTGTGAAAACTTCGCACGGATGCTTCGAGACAAAGCCGACACCAGACACGCCCCGTGTGCCTATCAACTCCGGGACTGGACCGGCGAACTTCACCATGAATCTAAGGCTGGTGAAGACCTTCGGCTTCGGCCCCGATACGAACAGCAGAGCGTCCGGTTCAGGTCAGCAGGGGCCTCCTCCAGGAGGAGGCCGCGGCGGTCCTCGTGGTGGAGGCGGCGGCGGTCCGTTCGGCGGGAACCCGAACTCCGGTCGCCGTTATTCCTTGAACCTTGGTGTTCTGGCGAACAACGTCTTCAACTTCGTCGATCTGGGTACCCCAAGCGGCGTCGTGCTGTCCCCGCAGTTCTACACCTCTACTTCGCTCGCAGGACGACCGTACACCAGCAACAGCGCGATAAGGACGATCACTCTGACCGCGTCATTCAGCTTCTAGAACTGCTGGGTCCCGCTTACGCCAGATTTAGACGCCTACATCGCCTGTGCGATCTAGGCGATCACTACGGTCTTCGCGTTCATGAACTCTCGCATTCCTGCGGCCGAAAGTTCGCGGCCGTAACCAGACCGTTTGATTCCGCCGAACGGCAGACGGGGATCGCTGGCGACTACCTTGTTCAGGAAGACCGCGCCGGCTTGTATCTGCGCGACCAGGCGCTGCTGCTCGGCAGGGTCGCGCGTCCATGCGGAGGCGCCTAGCCCGAACGGCGTGTCGTTTGCAATCTCGATTGCCTCATCCAGGCTGCGGGCCGGAAACAACATCGCGACAGGCCCAAAGATCTCGTCCTGATAGACGGCTGAGGTGCGCGGAACATCCACAAGGACCGTCGGCTCAAAAAAGAAGCCTGGGCCAGCAATGCGCTTGCCTCCGGTGAGTATGCGAGCGCCAGCCGTGACGGCGGCACTGACTTGCGCTTGAAGATTCTCCAGAAGCCGTGCACTGGCAATTGGACCGATCTCAGTCGACTCCAGTGTAGGATCGCCAACCTTGACGGTCGCCATGGCGGCGACGAATCGTTCCTCGAACTCGCCGTACACATCGCGGTGAATGATAAAACGTTTGGCGGCAATGCACGACTGGCCGGAGTTGACACAGCGCGCCCGAACAGCATTCTCAACCGCAAGGTTCAGGTCGGCGGAGGACATGACGATGAAGGGATCGCTGCCCCCGAGTTCCAGCACAGACTTCTTGATCAGCCAGCCCGCCTGTGCGCCCACCGCTCGACCTGCGGCCTCGGAGCCGGTCAGTGTCACCGCGGCGATGCGTTCATCTGCGAGAACACTATCTACCTGGCTTGTTTCGATCAGCAGCGTTTGAAATGTGCCTCGCGGAAACCCCGCGCGACGTACGAGGTATTCGATGGCCAGCGCACACTGCGGGACATTTGGCGCGTGTTTCAACAGGCCCACGTTGCCAGCCATCAGCGCCGGCGCGAGAAACCGAAACACCTGCCAGAAGGGGAAGTTCCACGGCATTACCGCGAGGACAACGCCGAGAGGGTCCCAGCGAACGTAGCTGCGCATTGCGTCCGTCGCGATGATCTCCGGTGCCAGCATCCGAATCGCGTTCTCGGCGTAGTAGCGGCAGACAGCGGCGCATTTAGCAAGTTCGGCATGGGCGGCGTGCAGGGGCTTGCCCATCTCGCGGGTTATGGTGTCGGCAAGTTCGTTGATGTCTTCTTCAATCAGGTTCGCTAGCTTGCGCATGCAAAGAGCGCGATGGCTCAGGGGCACCCCCGCGTAGTCGCGAAAGGCCTCCGACGCGAGCGCGATGCGCTGCTGCACCACCTCTGGCGCCAACGCTTGGAAGCTCTTGAGCAGTTCGCCAGTAGCCGGATTGATTGATTCGATGGCCATATTTACTCTGAAGCCAGCTTAGCAAGCGCATGGGCCAGAACGAGGGTACCGCGGGCGATGTTCTCGGGTGACGCATGCTCCTCGGGGCGGTGACTTACGCCGCCGCGGCACGGAATGAAGATCATGGCCATCGGCGCGATCCGGGCCATAAAGAGCGAGTCGTGGTACGCGCGGCTCACCATCCTCTTAGCGGCTATGTTCTGCTCGGCACAGATCGCTGTAAGAACGTCTACGAGGTGGGCAGAGGCCCGGGCCGGTTCATCGGCGTTGACCAGGTCTTCTTTGATGATCACCTCCCGGCGCGCCGCGATATCCGAGCAGTCGATCCGTACAGCTCCCATGACCTGCTCGCGCCGGAGAGGATCGGTGTCGCGGACGTCAATCTGCAGAACGACGCGGCTGGGCACACTATTCACCGCGCCGGGAAAAACTTCGCAGGTCCCCACGGTCGCCACAGTGTCGCTAGTGCCCGAGTCGGCGTTGGCAGCAAGCGCATTGCGTTCAATTGTTAGGATCACCTCGGAGGCGGCGCAGAGCGCATCGCGGCGATCCGGCATCAGCAATGCACCAGCGTGTCCGCCAAGGCCGGTGATCGTGATGCGGTACCCCGCTGGGGCAGCTATGTTCGTCACAATGCCAATCGGGACGCCTGCCCGCTCCAGCAATGGACCCTGTTCAATGTGCAGTTCGAGCCAGCCATGATAGTGACTTTCGGGCAGGCGCACGGAAGCAAGATCCCCGCAAAAGCCGGCCGCGGTGCGCACGGAATTGAGAGTACCGCCTGACGCTGCGTCCCACAGGTCCAAGAGACCGTCCGCTCGAGTCGGATCGAGCGCCCCGCACAGCAGCCGGCTGCCCAGGCAGCCGATGCCGAAACGGGTCGGCTCTTCGGAGGTGAGAAGGACAAGCTCGATGCTGCGTCGAAAGCGCTGTCCTGTCTTCTTTAAGGCACGCATCGCCTCGAAACCGCCTAAAACACCAACGGTGCCGTCGTACATACCGGCGTGAGGGATGGCGTCGATATGCGATCCGGTGCCAACCGCGGGAAGATCGGGTTCAAGCCCGGACCAGCGCACGAAGGTGTTGCCAACCGCGTCTTCTCGAACGCTGAAGTCTTCCGCCTCAGCCAGCGCCTTTATCCACACGCGCGCTCGAAGGTCGTCCCCGGTAAAGACGACGCGCGTGACGGCAGCGCCCTCAGGATGCGGCTCGCATTGGGTGAAGCCACCGAGATGGGCGAGTTCTTTGGTGAGGCGCGGTTGGTCGACTTCGATCTTCATGCAGGTAAACAGTCTATGCGAAGGCGCCTGTGCAGAGGTGAGAGGCGGATTGTTCGCCTTTGTAGGAGAGTGGACAAGCCAGGAAGAAAGACAAATACGGGGGTCTCTCCACTTCGCTTGGCTCCGGTCGAGATGACGCTTAGTTAGGGGTGAGAAGCAGGGCGTTTCACAAGCACGGGTTCAGGCGATCGGATGCCGGTTGGCGTCTTTGTAGATGAGATACTTCGCGGGCTGTTTGCCGATGGCAGCAAACCACTGTGGGCAATAGGGTGCCATCCAAATAAAATCGCCGGCGGCGACGGGGTACCAGTCGTCGCTGAGACGATAGATGCCGCCGCCTTCGAGCATCAGCAGACCATGCTCCATGACGTGGACTTCCACCATGGCCAGCGCCGCGCCGGGCTGGTAGGTCATGGTGTTGACGGCGAAGTCGAAGCTAAGATCGTCCGGAAGAAGGCGGCGGACCTGCAGGTCTTCGTCGCCCAGCAGCGCTGCTGAGGCGACGCTGCCTTCGTGCCCCACGACAATCTTTGGCCCGGCAATGTCGGAAAGCTGCTCGTAGGGTTTCTCGATGACGGCGATGACCGTCTTTTCCTCGGCAGTGATCGTGTGGGTTGCTCCGGCCGGTAGAAACGCGAAGCTTCCCCGAGTCAGCTGGTGTTGCTCCGAGCCGACAGAAAGGTGCGCAACACCATTCATGACATATGCAAAACGCTGGAGTGTATTTGAAGCGAGCTTGCCTGCGGTGTCGAACTCTACCGTATATTGCGTGAAACTGGCGCCGAGCGCAGGGGCCGCATGAACAACGGCGGCGCCGTTCTCAAGTCCGGGCAACGGCATGCGTATGAAGGTGTCGGGTGTTTGCAGAAGGTGGTCACGCTTATGGCTGCTGCGGGTATGGCCGAGGTTATACATGGGCCTCCTTCTGGAACTGCTTCGCGAACAGGCGAACAAATTCGATGCTCGTCGCGAGGGCCGCTGCAATATCTTGTGTCAGAACACTCTCGTCCGGGTGATGACTTAAGCCGCCGGGGCTGCGGACGAACAGCAGTGCAGCAGGAAGCTTCCGCGCCACGATCATCACGTCATGTCCAGCGCCGCTCACCATCTGCTTGGCTTCAATCCCCGCATTCGCCGCGGCGTCTCCCAATAGTCGCGTCAACGCCGGGTCGGTCGCTACCATCTTCTGCTGCAGGATTGAGCGCGTGAACACCTTCACGCCTCGCGCATCACCATATCTCATTGCCAAATCGACCATCTCAGAGACTGCCGCCTCGCGAACGCTGTCTTCATCGTGTCGCACATCGAGCGAAGCCACAACCTCGCCTGCAATCACGTTGCCGGCCCCGGGCATTGCGGCAACCTTCCCGACTGTCGCAACGAGGCCCGGCGTCGCCTGTGCGTACGTCTCGACTGCGGTTATCCACGCTGCTGCGGCGGCCATCGCATCGCGGCGCAGATGCATCGGCGTCGTTCCGGCGTGATTGGATTGACCGATGAAGTGGAACTGCATCCGCGTCTGGCCGACGATGGCCCTTACTACGCCGAGCGACCGACCTTCACTGTCGAGCACTGGTCCCTGCTCAATGTGTACTTCAAGATAGGCCACAGCTTCTTCGCTCACCCGGGCCTTGCAAATCTCTGCGTCATCGATGCCAAAGTCGCGTACTGCTTGCGCAATGCTTATGCCGTCCGCGTCTGCGCATTCCAGAGTTTCCGGCCCGAACTCGCCGATGAAGGCAAGACTGCCGAGAAATGGTTTGGCGAAGCGCACGCCTTCTTCTTCAGAGAAGCCAACGATCTCGATCGCCATAGCCAGCGGGGTGTCGCGGAGTTCTTCGACCACCGCGATGCCAAGCACAACTCCAAGTACGCCATCGAACGCGCCTGCGTTTGGCACGGTATCGAGATGCGAGCCGACGATGAGGCGAGGCAGGTCTTCTGCGCTCGACGAAGCGGGGAAGACGGCGCGCAGGTTGCCGATCGCATCGATCTTGACCGTCATGCCTGCAGCTTCCATCCAGGCGCGTAACAGCGCATGAACACCGTGCATCGACGGCGCAAGAAAGGTGCGCGTCGTCTCTCCGGGCACCTCTGTGAAGACCGCGATCTCACGGCAGCGGGAGACGATCCGCTCGGCGCGTTGGATGACCGAAGCCGGGTGTCTCATCCCTGCGGCTTCATCACTTGGGTGACTCTTGCGATCCGCAACGTCAGGTAAGGGAAGGAACGACATCGTTCAATCGGCTCGCCGCACGCGGGCTTCGATATATCCCGAAGGCTCGTCGGTGGGAACGAAGATCTCATTAGGGTTGTCCTGTCCGAAGCGCGACAGATCGACCAGCAGGTTGTGCTTGTTCGGCATCGTCAGTTGAATCTCAGTCGCCTCCGGGACGGCAGTCAGCGCACTCTCCGCCATTGCATACAGCGTCTGCTGCACAGACTTGCTGATGTGTCCCGCGAAGGTCTTCAGCATTGCCTCGCGCAGCTTCTCTCGTGTCGCGTTGAAGTCGAGATTGGAGGAAGCGTAGAGCCAGGATGCCGTTAGCGCAGTCGCAAAGAGACGGTCGGAGGTCTCCGGCAGAGTTGTCAGAGAATCCTTGATGTAGCCCTCGAAGGCGGAGTTCGCGGTCTTCATGATGACTAGGTTTTCGAGCCCCGACGTAATCGCGAACGCCGCGTTCTGCGCGCGTTCCGCCGTCGTCGTCTGCAACTCACCGCTGCCGCGCATGAACGAGTCCGGGTGCGGCTTGCCGTCGATCGTAAGCCGCTTCCACATTGTGCTCTCGATACGTACCTCAGCCGACGACACCTGCGGATTGCGGCCAAGCAGGAAGTCGACAAGCTCCTTCGCGTAGTCTTCCATCGAGGAAGTGCTGGAACTTCGCGCGACGGAGTAGACGGTGTTCTTCATCGTGTCGGTAGCCAGGATCTTGCTGTTGTCGCCTTTGGTGTGCGCAGACTCAAAGTCGCCCTTCAAGAGCACGCGGACGTTCCACTCCTGCAGATCGTTGCCATGCGCGTGCCGCGTCACCTTCATCAGCCGGACGCGAGTCTTGCCGTAGCGGTTCCCGGCGAGTTGAAAGGCCATTCGTGTCAGCTCCCTCGATAGGTGGTGTAGCCGTTAGCGGTCAGCAGCAGCGGTACGTGGTAGTGCTGCTCTGCCGCACTCACTTCGAAGACGATGTCGATGTACGGGTAAAGTCCACGGAGCCGCTGCGCCTCATAGTATGGAGCGGTCTCGAAGCGAAGACGATATAGCCCATGCTCAACGGCCCGTTCTGCAGTTAGAAGCTGCTTGACGCGGCCATCGCTGTCAGTCGCGGTATCCTTCAAAAGCACCCACGCGCCGCTCTGCCAGCTTGCAAGTGAAACCCGAACGCCAGCCGCTGGTTTTCCAAGACCGGTATCAAGGATGTGCGTGGAGATGCCCATTCTAAATGGTGCCCTCAAGCCAGCGCTGCAGGCGAAGCTGCGTGATCTGACGCTGCTGCTCTGCCGCCGCATGGAGTTCTGTGATGGGATCGTTGGCCATGCGCGCCTCGAGTAAAGCGAGAATCTCTTCGGATGATTTGCCGCTGGCGCAGACGATGAAGATGCGTCCGAACCGGGCTTCGTAGCGGCGGTTGCCTTCTTCCAGTGCAAGCTCAGCCCTGGCGTCCGCTGTTATGGCTGCGCTCTGCTCTGCCGCCGACCAGGCCAGCGAGGCATCGGTGGCTTTCTTCGCCTGCTGCTGCCCAATGCGCGGATGGCTGTCGAAAGCCTCCTGCCACGCCTCCGTGGGCAGACCGAACCACACTGCGTCCGACGCGATCAGCAGATGATCTTCGTCCGCGATTGGCCGCCGGGCCGTCAACTCCGCCGCCCAGGAGCGCGAGCCGCAGCAGGGAAGGATCTCGTTTGCGGCGAGCTTCGAGTCGAGCGAGTTCCAGCGTTCGAGAACAGTGCTCATCAGGAGGATTCAGAATAACGCGAGTTCGTGCCCTCGCGGCGTCTCGACGAATGTGCCGTCCTCAAAGATGGGAACGCCGCGCAGGTAGGTCCCACGAACGACTCCATGCAGCGTCTCGCAGAGATAGGGAGAGACGGTATGGCGATAGTGCAGCCGGTCCTCTGTAACCCGAAAAGCAGCCTCGGGATCGAAGACGACGAAGTTCGCATCGCGCCCCGCCTCCAACGTTCCCGCCCGATTCGCAATTCCTGCAAGAGCGGCAGGCGCGGCGCTCATCCAGCGAACCAGATCGTCAAGCGTGAAGCCTCGCCTTGTGCACTCCGTCCATATAACCGGCAGCGCGATGGACAGGCTGGCGATGCCGCCCCATGCAAGATCGAAGCGGCCTTCTGCAATACGCTTCATCTCCGGCGGGCAGGGCGAGTGGTCGGTGACGATTATGTCGAGAGCGCCCTTGCGCAGCCCTTCCCACAACAGTTCGCGATTGCTTCTACTGCGAATGGGCGGGGCGCACTTGAAGGCCGTTGCGCCATCGGGAATGTCTTCGGCGGCAAAGTGCAGGTAGTGCGGACAGCTCTCGACCGTGATCGGCAGACCCTCGGCCCGCGCCGACGCAAGTTCTTCCAGTGCCTGTGCCGTTGCGAGATGCACGATGTGCAACCGGAACTTGTACTCGCGGCACAACCGGATCATCAGCCGGATCGCTTCAAGCTCCGCCTCGTCGGGACGCGAGGCGAGATATGTCGCATACTTGCTCCAGTCGGCGTTGCTCAACCTGGCAAGCGCGTCGTCGATAGGCCCGGCAAGCTCCGCATGCACCAGCAATGGCAAACCAGTCGCCGCAATGTCCGGCAGCGCAGCTTCAAGCTGCTGCTGGTCGATCATGGTGAAGCCGTCGCAGCCGGGATAGATGAGGAAGCACTTGTATCCGGGCACCCCGGCGCGTGCGAGCGGAAGGATGTGCTTCTGGTTGCCGGCGACCGCTCCTCCCCAGCTCATCCAGTCGACAAAGCACTTACCTCTTGCTGCCGCACGCTTCGCTTCGAGCGCGGTGACGGTGGTCGTCTCCGGCAGGCAGTTCAGCGGCATGTCGATCAGCGTCGTGTATCCCCCCGCCGCCGCGGCGCGCGTTGCCGTGTAGAAGCCTTCCCACTCCGTGCGGCCCGGCTCGTTGATGTGGACGTGAGTGTCGACCAGGCCGGGCAGGATCACGGCATTGCCCAGTTCATGCACATCTTCAGGCTGGAGAGCGAAGCTCCCGAGCGCTCCTCGCGGTCGCACGCCGATGATCTTGCCCTCTTCGACGAAGAGGACGCCATCGACCGTGCCGTGCGGCGTCACAATGCGGTTCGATACATACGCCTGTGCCATAATTTCATGTACCCACAACCTGTATATAACGGATAGGCGGAAGCATGGCGCAGGGAAATGCTGCCTTTATGGCGATGGCGATTGAGCTTGCCACCGCCAACGTGACCACCGGCGCAGGCGGGCCGTTCGGCGCAATCATCGTCCGCGATGGAGAGATCGTCGCAACCGGAGTCAACTCCGTGACCGCCGATAACGATCCGACGGCACATGCCGAGGTCAACGCGCTCCGGGCGGCGGGCAAGGCGCTGGGGACGTTCCAGCTTACCGGTTGCGAGATATACACCAGCTGCGAACCGTGCCCGATGTGTCTTGCCGCCATCTACTGGGCGCGCTGCGCTGCCATCTACTACGGCAATACGGCGGGTGATGCGGCGGATGCGGGCTTTGACGACTCCTCGCTCTATGAGGAAGTGAAGAAGCCGATCGCGGACCGCAGCATTCCGACCGTCCAGCTGATGCGGGACGAGGCCATTGCCAGCTTCAACTGCTGGCGCGAACAGACCGCGCGGGTCGACTACTAGCATGGCGGGCGGCCGCGTATTCATAGGCAAGAACAAGAACGAGATGCGGAGGTCTCTTCACTCCGCCGCGCTGACGCGCGCCTCCGGTCGAGATGACGGTCGCTCGGAGATGCAGAACGCAAGAAGCGTCCGAGGCGCTGTTCCGATCAAGGTTGCGCTTCTGGGCTTCGGCACCGTCGGTAGCTCGGTTGCGAAGGTGTTGGCAAAATCAGGTTTTCCGGGCATCGAACTCACCCATGTCTATAACCGCAACATCGAGCGCAAACGCACCTCGGCGGCGGCGAAGTACGCGCCGAGAACAACGGTGTGGACGGAAGACATCGCGACCATTCTGAACTCTGAGGTCGATGTTGTCGTCGAACTGATGGGCGGTCTCACCCCTGCGGAAGGCTGGCTGCGCAAGGCCATCGCCTCCGGCAAGTCCGTGGTCACGGCGAACAAGCAGCTGATCGCCTATAAAGGCGCGAGCCTCGCAAAGCTGGCGGAGAAGCACGGCGTCCAGCTAGTCTATGGCGCCGCGGTAGCGGGCGGTGTTCCGGTGATCCCCGGCCTGTCGCAGGGCCTGAACGGCGACAGGGTGACCCGCATCAGCGGCATCGTCAACGGCACGTGCAACTACATCCTCACGCGCATGGAAGCAGGCGCGGACTACGCCGCCGTACTCGCCGACGCGCAGGCGCTCGGCTACGCGGAGAACGACCCTTCCGCCGATGTCAACGGCTACGACGCGCGGGCCAAGCTGTGCATCCTTTCGCGGATCGCGCTTCACGCGGAGCTCGATCCCGATGCCGTCACCACGCAGAGCATCGCCGAGGTCGATGCGATCGACTTCGCCTACGCGAAGGAGCTGAACTGCACCATCCGCCAGGTGTCGATCGCACAGGTAGAGGGCAATCTGGTGCACGCCCGGGTCGCACCCATGCTGGTACCGCGTTCCGAGCCAATGGCCTGGTCGCACGGCACGCAGAACATGGTCATCGCCAGCGGACGCTTCGGCGGCGACGTTGTCTTCTCCGGCCACGGCGCAGGCGGCGAGCCGACAGCGGTCGCGGTCGTCTCCGACCTGCTCGCCGTGGCGCAGCGCTCGTACGCCGTGCATCTGCCTGTACGCAAGCGCGCCGTCACCGGCGAGTTCATGGCATCGCACTACCTTCGCTTCACCGTCGACGACAAGCCCGGCATCGTTTCAGCCATCTCCGGCGCGCTGGCGAAGGTTAACGCAAACATCGACTCGCTGCTGCAGAAGCCCGGCTATCCGAAACACCGTCTGCCATTTGTTGTGACCACCGAGCCGTGTTTGACTTCGACGATTGCGAAGGCGCTTGCGTCTATTGGAAAGATGGACTGCATGTTGGAGCCGCCGCTCTGCCTGCAGATGCTCAACCCGGAAGAGAAAGGCTAAGGGGGGAACAACGATGCTTACCCTTTGTCTTTCCCGTGGGGAATCTGCTTTGCCTTTCGTTTGCCACACATCCTGATTGAACCAACCCGGGGGAAATCATGTTCAAGCGTTCATTGATGGGTTGGACGGTGCTGGGTTTGATCGCGGCTCAAACCTGCTGTTCGGCAGTGCTGGCGCAAGCTACAGCCGATCCAACCCCTGTTATCCACGTCGATAACCCACGCAACACGCCGACGCAGCAGGCGAAGCACTATGTCATCCTCGTCTCGCTCGACGGCTTCCGCTACGACTATCCGACAAAGTACGGCGCGCCACATCTTCAGGCAATGGCGAAGGACGGCGCGAGCGCTCCCGACGGCATGCTGCCGTCGCATCCCTCGCTGACGTTCCCGAACCACCTGTCGCTCGTCACGGGACTCTATCCCGAGCATCACGGCATTGTGGGAAACAGCTTCTTCGATCCTGCGCGCTCGCCCGAACAGGGCCAGACCTACGTCTACACGCAGTCGAAGACGAATAGCGATGGAAGCTGGTACGGTGGCACACCGCTGTGGGTGCTCGCCGAACAGCAAGGGATGCGGGCCGCGTGTCTGTTCTGGCCGGGCTCCGAAGCGGAGATACAGGGCAAGCGGCCCTCCTACTACCTGAAGTACGATGACAAACTCGACGACAAAAAGCGTGTGGAGCAGGTGCTCGCGTGGCTGAAGCTGCCGCCGGAGCAGCGGCCGCACTTCATCACCCTCTACTACTCGAACGTCGACCACGCAGGCCACGCCTATGGGCCGGAGTCCGAAGAAGTTCGGGCCGCGGTACACCATGTCGACGATATGATCGGCGAGTTACAGGCGGGAATTGCCGCCTTGAAGCTGCCGGTCGACCTCGTCGTCGTCGCCGACCACGGCATGATCGCACTCCAGGGCGATCCCATCGACCTCTCCACCTTTGCCGACCTGTCCAGCGTGCATACCGAAGGCTCGCTGATTTACGCGAAGGACGAGGTCGAGGCGGCGCGCATCTACAAGGACTTTAAGGCGCATCCCGATCCACGCTTCAGCGTGTACCGCCGCGCAGAGGTGCCGGAGCACCTGCACTTCAATTCGAATCCGCGGGAAGGTGACCCGGTGATCGTGCCGAACGGGCCGTACCTGCTAACGGCCAAGCCAGGTACGTTCAACGGGAAGCTGCACGGCATGCACGGCTACGATCCAGCCACGATGCCGGAGATGAAGGCGATCTTCTTTGCGGACGGACCGGACGTAAAGCCGGCCATTCGTATCGAGAGCTTCGAAAACTTGAATGTTTACCCTTACGTCGCCCAACTATTGGGTCTAACAGCGCCGTCTTCCGATGGAAACATTCATGTGCTTGGCAGGACGATCGTTGGCTTCATCCCTCCTCCTCATACGACACTGAACGGAACGACGTCACCTGTCCTCACTTTCATGCAAGAGCCAGAGTTCTCGGAGCGTGCGCGCAAGAAGAAGATCAGCGGGTCCGTGCTTCTCTCCTTCCAGGTAGAGACGGACGGCACAACCAGCCATATCCTGGTCGAGCGCGGCCTAGGATATGGGCTGGACGAGAAAGCTGTCGAAGCAGTCCGCCACTATCGTTTCAAACCCGCGATGCGCAACGGCGAACCAGTTGCAGTACCTACGCATGTTGAAATTAACTTTCAACTTTTCTAACGCATACATTCCCGTCTCACGATCTCGTTCTTGGGACACGCAGGTTGAACCGAGATGGCACGAGGTCTCCTGAGCCCTAACATGGCTTTCTGGGAGGCGTCTGCCATGGCGGATATTCAAGACCACCAGTGAGTCATCTTCGACGGTGAACAGGACACGATAGAAGCGCGGCTTGCGGCCATGGATGAGCTGCCGCACCTCAAAACCAAATCCTTCGTTTCTGCGGCCAACATGCAACGCTTGGCGTCCTGTAGAGAGATGCACCATATTCTTGAGAGGCAGAAAAATGAAGACCGGGTGTCAAACGGTTTCTGCCTTGTTGGCGCTCAATACTTCGGCATCGACGGATCAATCTTCTCCGCCCACGCCAAAATCCCGCCCGTCAGGTTCGACACATTCGTAAAGCCAGCATTCTTCAGGATCACCGCCGCCTTCTGGCTGCGCGCTCCTGACCGGCAATGCACGATGATCTCGCTGTTCTTTTGCGCACTTAGTTCAGCGATGCGGCTTTCCAGGCTGCCGACAGGAATCAGCGGCGCGCGCAGGTTCGCAATCGGATATTCGTGCGGCTCGCGGACATCGAGCACGAAGACCTCTTCCTTTGCGTCCAGCTTTTTCTTCAGGGCTTCGACTGAGATCTGGGGAATGCCATCGACTACGGCAAGATCGCTCACCGCCTTATTTTGCATGACTTCGAGCGGCCCTGTCTCGGTGGGCTTCGGAACGCCGCAGAACTGGTCGTAGTCGATCAGTTCGGTCACGGTCGGATGCGTTCCGCAGGCGGGGCAGTCCGGATTCTTGCGCAGCTTCAGCGTGCGAAAGCTCATGCCCAAAGCGTCGACCAGCAGCAGTCGACCGATCAGCGGCTCACCGATGCCCAGGATAAGCTTGATGACCTCGGTCGCCTGGATCACGCCAACTAGACCGGGAAGAATGCCAAGCACTCCGCCTTCGGCGCAGGAAGGCACCAGGCCCGGCGGCGGCGGCTCCGGGTAGAGGCAGCGATAGCAGGGGCCTTCTTTGGTGCCGAAGACGCTGGCCTGCCCCTCGAAGCGGAAGATCGATCCGTAGGCGTTCGGCTTGCCCGTCAGCACGCAGGCGTCGTTGACCAGGTATCGCGTCTGGAAGTTGTCCGTGCCGTCGGCGATCACGTCGAAGTCCTTGAAGATTTCGAGCGCGTTTGCGCTGGTCAGCATGGTGTTGTACTTCACCACGTTCAGGTAAGGGTTAAGGCCCTTGAGCATGATCTCCGCCGAGTCGACCTTCAACATACCAACCGTGGCGGTCGAGTGGATCACCTGCCGCTGCAGGTTGCTGGCATCCACCGTGTCGAAGTCGACCAGACCGATCGTCCCGACGCCCGCCGCTGCCAGATAAAGCGCAAGCGGCGCACCGAGACCACCCGTGCCCACGCAGAGTACCTTTGCAGCCTTCAACTTCTGCTGGCCTTCCATGCCGACTTCGGGCAGGATCAGGTGACGCGAGTAGCGGGCAATCTCGTCATTTGAAAGCTTGGGGAGGGCCACTGCTGGTTCTTCCAGAAGAGCGTGCATGTCTCTGCTCCTTCATTTCGAATCTTTGCGATCGATCGTC
>CAZZYQ010000008.1:79846-83106 GCA_964658395.1 uncultured Granulicella sp.
CACTTACTCGCGACAACAACCACCCGCGATCGAAGGGATAATGGTCAACTCGTCCCCGTCGCTTACGGCAGTCTCTTCCTTCGACGGCAGATACCGCACGTCTTCATCGTTGAAGTAGACATTCACAAAGGAGCGCAGCTTACCTTCTGGCGTAAAGAGGTGCGTGCGTAGCTCGGGATAGTCCTTTGCAAGCTGATCGAGCGCGGCGGCTACGGTGCTGCCCGCTACATCGACGGTATCCTTGCCGCCCGTGTACGTTCGCAGCGGGGTCGGGATGTGGATCTTCATGCTTCTCCTCTTTCGGTTGTGCCGGCTGTACGTGCAGGCCCTTCGATGACGATCCGCTCATTCTGGAAGGTTTTGTTTTCTTCTGTGGTTCCGGTTAGCAGAAATGAATTCGTCGTTATGGCGTGCCCTTGTTCAACGCTGGTGATGACGTAAGAACACCCGATCCAATGCGCCTCGGCGAAGTCGGTCTGCGACCATTGCGCCGGATGATCGGGATGGGAGTGGTAGAACCCGACAATATCGAGTCCCATCCCGCGTGCCTGCCTTTGAATCTTTACTAACTCCTGAGGCGCGATGTTATAGCGGTTGTGCGCGGAATCCGTACGTGTATTGCCCGCACGAACGACTCGGTGCACGTGGTTGCCCGCTTCTGGGTCGTTCTTTCCCAACAGCACGCCACAGCACTCATGCGGGTACGTCTCCTCGCCATGCGCCCGGATCGCAGCAAAGTCCTGCTCGGAGAGGATCATGCCTCGTCTCCTTCCTGCCAGAACCGCTCGCTCAGGTACTTCTCCGCCGTGTCGCAGAGGATCGTCACCACCACGGCTTCGCGCCCGGCGGCGGCCTCCTTACGGCCAATTTCGAGCGCCGCAGCCACATTCGCGGCAGAGGAGACACCGATCAGCAGCCCGAGGTGGCGGCCCAGGAACTTGGCCATCCTGTACGCCGTCTCCGTTGGCATTTCGATGTTCCTGTCCGCCAGCGCGGGATCGTAGATCGCCGGAACGATCGCCGTCGCCATATGCTTCAGCCCCTCAAGACCGTTGAACGGCGAATCCGGCTGCATGGAGATGCACTGGATGGCCGGGTTCAGCTCACGCAGGCGCCGTGTCGTTCCCATAAACGTCCCGCTGGTACCAAGACCAGCTACGAAGTGGGTAATGCGGCCTTCCGTCTGCTCCCAGATCTCGTTCGCGGTGGTCTTGTAGTGGGCTCGCCAATTGTTGTCGTTGCCGTACTGGTTGGCGTAGAAGTAGCGATCGGGCTCTGCCGCAAACAGTTCGCGGGCCTTTCGAATCGCGCCGTCCGAGCCATCCGCCGGGTTCGTCCACACCACCTGCGCACCATAAGCAGCGAGCAGCTTCTTGCGCTCCGGCGAGACGTTCGATGGAACACACAGGGTGACCGGAAACCTCAGCGCCGCTCCAAACATGGCGTAGGCAATGCCGGTGTTGCCGCTGGTCGCATCAAGCAACGCCTTTCCCTCTCCGATCAAGCCCTTCGACTTTGCGTCGAGAATGATCGCCGAAGCGGCGCGGTCTTTGACCGACCCGCCGGGATTCGCCCATTCCGCCTTGCCGAGGATCTGTACGCCATCGAGATCTTTATGCAAGCCCTCAAGGCGCACCAAGGGCGTCTGCCCGACCCGGTCGAGGATCGTGGTGCCCAGCGTCCTGGTTGCGGCAGCGGTGCTCATGCTAGGCAGGCCACTTCCTCCTGTATCGGCGCTCTCACGTTGCGCGATGGTTATGATGGATTGATACAGCAAGCGGATTCATGCGACAGTTATTGAGTCTAAACGATGGTCCCCTATGGCAAAAAAGACAACGCAGCGAAGCTTCAACGACGTTCTCGCGCTCCTTGGCGGCCAGAGATTTGATGTAGCACCTGCGAACGATGGTGCAAATGGCTCCGCCAAGCGGGCGAAGACCGGCTTCAAGGTAAGCAAGTACGGCTGCGCGGCGGAGATCGCCGAAGGCCCGGACAACACCGTCCTGATGCTCGCCCGCCCGGGCTGGTTGCTCAACGGAGAGATCTCCCGCATCGTCGATCGCGGCTATCAGAAGTTCCTCAAATCCAGCAAGCTCGAAATACCGGCCACCGCCGACCACCTCCGCGCGCTCCATACCTTCGCCGACGAGTTGAACGAAGCGGCCGGCGCGGTCACCCTGTACAACGAGGCGCTGGGAACGACCAGCGACCGCTACCTGTACGACCGCGTCAAGGGCAGGGAGTAGGGCAGGGCGCCGAGCCGGAAGACAGAGCAGTGCACCATCTTCTGCGACGGCGCAATCGCCTCGAGACTGGACTAAACTTCCCCAGGCGCTCAGCGCCGATTGTGTTCGCGCTGCAGTTCCCGGTAGGCTTCGCTCTTGCCCAGCCCGCGTTCTTTTGCTACGCGCTTCAGGGCGGCCATCTCGCTTACCCCCTCGGTCTGCATCAACGCCTTGACGCTCGCCCCGATACTCGCCACGGCTACTTCCGTCGCGCCCTCGTTCGCGGCGGGTGCAAGCAACACCACCATCTCCCCGCGCAGGCTCGGCCGGGCGACGAGCTGGGTGCGCAGCTCACTGACGGCACCGCGCAGGAACTCCTCATGCAACTTGGTCACCTCACGAGCTATCACTATCTTTTCCGCTCCGCCAAATACAGCTTCCAGGTCGCCAAGCGCTTCGAGGATGCGATGCGGCGTCTCGTAGAAGATGTGCGTGGTCCCATCGCGCAGCAGAGAACCAAGCGCAGTCCTGCGCTGTCCAGCCTTTGCGGGGAGAAAACCATGGAAGGTGAAGCGCTCGGTGCCCATGCCGCTTGCGATCAGCGCAGATACGCCTGCGTTCGCGCCCGGCACGGGGAAGACGGCCACTCCAGCGGCAATTGCCTCGGCCACAATCTGATCTCCGGGATCGGCGATGCCGGGCGTTCCAGCGTCGCTTACCACCGCGATGCGAGCACCCTGTTGCAGGTCAGCGACCAGCTCCCGGGAGCGCGCGCCTTCGTTGTGCAGGTGGTAGCTGACGGTTTGGGTCTTGATGCCGAAATGGTTCAGCAGCTTCTGCGTCTGCCGCGTGTCTTCGCAGGCAATGCGATCGACGGAACGCAACACACGCAGCGCACGCAGCGTAATGTCTTCGAGATTGCCAATCGGCGTGGCCACCAGGTACAACCCCGACGCAAGAGGCTGGCCTTCACGGCGTGGGTCGCGTTCGTCTGGCCCAGGTTTCGGCTCCGGTCCTGCCTCCGGTCCTGTCTCC
>CAZZYQ010000009.1:0-44269 GCA_964658395.1 uncultured Granulicella sp.
GAACGATCGACAATCTTACCGTGATCAGCGGGCCGGAGATGCTTCGCGCCTCTGCACTCGATGCAGTGCGGTCGTGGCGGTACAAGCCGTATCTGCTGAACGGAGAGCCGACCGAGGTTGACACTCAGATTACGGTCAACTTCAACTTCGGTGGCGGCTAGACCGCGGGCGTTCCTCTTGCCCAGCTTCGAACTTTTTGAGCTTCCTTAGGCCTTGTGGTTGGGAAGTCTGCAGTGAACTTTTTCTATCTCAGCACGAACATAATCTGGAGGAAAGATACCCGTGATACTCGCTCATGTCGCAGCAAACTTCGCCCACGTTCCCGCCACACTCGCCATGTTGTTCCAGGACGCTGGCGGCGGCCCCAGCTTCAGCTTCACAGGCTTGCTGCAGAACATGGGCTGGATGGCTCGCATCATCGTCATCATCCTCTTCATCATGTCGATCTGGTCGCTCGCTGTGATGATCGATCGGTATCTTTATTATTCGGCAGCGCGCAAGCAGTCGCGTGAGTTCGCTCCTAAGGTCGCGGGCGCGCTGAAGGATGGCCGTCTGGATGAGGCGATCAAAGTGGCCGATCGCAGCAAGAAGTCGCACCTGGCTGAGGTGGTTACCTCGGGCCTTCAGGAGTTCCGCAGCTTCGGTTCGGGCGGCAGCATCACGGACGAACAGATCGAAAGCTCGAAGCGTGCGCTTGAGCGCTCAGAGGCCATCGTTCATGCAAAGTTGAAGCGCGGACTGGGCGGCCTTGCAACCATTGGCTCGACAGCACCCTTTATCGGCCTGCTCGGCACGGTTATCGGTATCTTGAACGCCTTCCAGCAGATCGCAACCCAGAAGACCTCTGGTATCGGCGCGGTCGCCGGCGGTATCTCGGAAGCTCTGGTGACGACCGCTTTTGGATTGTTCGTGGCTATCCCTGCCGTTATGACCTTCAACTACTTCACCAACAAGGTAGAAGCGTTCGACGTCGAGATGGACAACAGCTCGAGCGAATTGATCGACTACTTCATCAAGCAGAGCCACCGGTAGCGCTCCATCTGTCGGCTCCGGGCCAGATAGATGGCCCGGAGCTTCATCTGGCAGCAGCTATGCACATCGAATAGCGCCTCCGCGATAAGGCGGTCGGCACGGAGTAAACAATGGGAATCTCGAAGCGCGACGAAGGCAAGAAAGTAAACTCCAACATCAACGTGACCCCGATGGTCGACGTGATGCTGGTGCTTCTAATTATCTTCATGGTGATCACGCCCATGCTGAATAACAAAGTGAACGTGGATCTTCCCGTAGCTGCAGCCGCAGTGGTAATGGAAGACGCGAACAAGGAAGACTCCACAGTAATCGCCGTGACCCGCGACGGAAAGACCTTTCTGGGCGGCGACCAGGTACAGGTTGATGATCTTGGTGCCAAGGTGACGGCGCGCATGGAGGCAAACAAGAAGGGCAGCAAGACCGTCTTTCTCCGCGCCGACTCGCGCGCTAACTACGGCAAGGTGATGGATACGATCGACGGTATACGCTCCGCTGGTGTGAGCGAACTGGCTATGTTGACAGAGAAAAAGGAACAGTAAAGTGCGGAAGCATCATCCTCGCCGTTGGCGAAGGACGATAAAGCTTAAGTAAGCGTTGAAGACGAGGAGAGTTTGCTATGGGAATGGGCGGTGGAGGTACAGGCGGGGCGGTCTCGGAGATCAACGTAACGCCTTTGATTGACGTTCTGCTGGTGTTGCTGATCATCTTCATGGTGATCGTGCCGGTAACACCCAAGGGGCTGGACACGCTCATCCCTCAGCCACCGAAGAACCCGCAGAACAATCAGGTCGACACAAAGACGATCGTTGTTCAGGTACTGTCGAACGGCGGCGGTGCTCCGGCTTACAAGATCAACGAAGATTCGTTCAACAAGGCAGACATTGAGCCGAAGCTTCTCCAGATCTTTTCGGTCAGGCAAGACAAGGTGATGTTTGTTAAGGGTGATCCAGACCTTGACTTCAGCAAGATTGCTGAGATCATCGACTTTGGTCATCAGGCTGGGGTCGACAGCATCGGGTTAATTACCCCGAGAGTTGCGGCGGGCCAGTAGGTCACATTGACACGAAGGAAGGGCGGCGCATTCCGGTGCGCCGCCTTTCTCGTTAATGAGACCGTGTGGCAATCGTGATTAGGGTGCAGCCATAAATCATGCTCTAGCGCGCCCGGAAACATCCGGCATGCTGTACCGCTTGCACTTAGGAGTGCGGTCGATGTAACGTGTCCAAGTCTCGTCGAAGCACGTTCTGACCAGCGCAACGCGTTCGTGAGAGTACCGGATGGAGTTCTGATTCTTAGCCTGACCGAATGCTGTATCCGCTAGGCATCTGATACTATCTGCCATTAGAATCAGAGCACTGGAAAACTAGTCTTTAAGGATTCGCGTCACAGTGAATCTAATGAGCTCCCAAGGAGAACACCCGCCCGATGAAACCATCCGCACGAATTCCGGTCACGACTGCTCTTGTGGCGATGCTGCTTTGCGGTGTCACCGGCTGTAACAAGCTCAAGTCGCGCGATCAGCTCAACAAGGGCGTGCAGGCGTTCAAGAATGCACAGTACGAAGAAGCGGTGAACCACTTCCAGACCGCCATTGAACTTGATCCAAAGTCGGAGGACGCGAAGCTTTATCTTGCGACCGCATACTCTTACCAGGTCGTACCGAACCTTGACACGCCGGAAAACCTTGCGCTTGCAAAAAAGGCGATGGATGGGTTCCAAGCCGTCCTGGCCAAGGACCCGAACGACCTTGCGGCGTTGAAGCAGATCGCTTCCATCAGTCGCAACACGAAGAAGTTGGACGATGCCAAGGAGTACGAGCGCAAAGTAATCGCCATCGACCCAAATGATTCGGAAGCGTACTACACCATCGGCGTTGTGGACTGGATGCAGGCCTACAAGAACGCCGTTACCATCCTGGCTGCGGACGGCTTGACGGACGATGGAAATGGCAACCCGAAGAAGAGCAAGGGTGCCTGCGAGAAGCTGAAGACGGCCAATGCCGCCTACGTGTCGGAGGGCCTGGAAGCCCTGCAGAAAGCGGTTTCGATCAACCCCACCTACGAAGAAGCCATGACCTACCTCAACCTGATGAACCGCCGTAAAGCGGACCTTGAGTGCCCGGACGACAACGCTCGCAAGGCGGACCTTGCGGCAGCGGATGACTGGACACAGAAGAGCATGGGAGCACGGAAGGCGAACGAGTTGAAGAAGGAACAGAAGATTGGCGGCGGCGTGACCCAGTAGGGTCATCCGCCGGACGTTTGAAGAGCCTCCCGCGGGAGGCTCTTCTGTTTGCGTGTTGCTTCGATCGCCGCTTGATAAGCATGGGGGACTACTATCCGCATCAAGAAGATCCTGGTGGCCAATCGCGGCGAGATCGCAGTGCGAGTGATGCGCACGTGCCGCGAGATGGGCATCTCTCCGGTCGCCGTCTATTCAGACGTCGATCGCCGAGGTCTTCACGTGGCCTATGCCGACGAGGCTTACCGTCTCGGGCCAGCTGCTGCCGGTGAGAGCTATCTGCGAGGGGACCTTGTCCTTCAGCTTGCGAAGCAGTGCGGCGCAGACGCCATCCATCCCGGCTATGGATTCCTGTCTGAAAATGCTGAGTTTGCCGATGCCTGCACAAGAGCCGGGCTTCTCTTCATCGGACCGCCTGCGAGTGCGATGAGAGTGCTGGGTTCAAAGACGCGAGCCAGGCAGGCGGCGGATGCAGTCGGAATGCCGCGGGTGCCGGGCTCAGTGACTGGCCTGAGCGATGTTGCGGAGGCGCTTGAGATTGCCAGCCAGATAGGTTACCCAGTCATGCTCAAGGCTGCGGCTGGCGGCGGCGGCAAGGGCATGCGAGCAGTTAACCATGCCGACGATCTCCCTTCCGCGTTTGCGGCGGCCTCCAGCGAAGCGGAGCGCAGCTTCGGCTCAGGGGAGGTGTACCTGGAAAAGCTGATCGAGCGGCCGCGGCATATTGAGGTTCAGTTGATCGCCGACGCTCATGGGCACTGCTTGTACCTCGGCGAGCGGGAGTGCTCAGTGCAGCGACGGCACCAGAAGGTGATCGAAGAGGCACCCTCGGCCGTGGTAAGCAGTGAACTTCGGCAGAGGATGGGCGTCGCGGCGGTCCGGCTGGCGCTATCGGCGGGGTACACCAATGCAGGCACGGTGGAGTTCCTCGTTGATAGCGAGCAGAACTTTTACTTTCTTGAAGTGAACACGCGACTGCAGGTGGAGCATCCGGTTACAGAGTTGGTCACTGGCCTCGACCTGGTGAGAATGCAGATTGAGATTGCCGAGGGGCGGCCGCTCAGTCTGACCCAGGCCGATGTCTCAGTGCGGGGGCATGCGATCGAGTGCCGCATCTACGCCGAAGACCCGGAGAATGGCTTCATGCCTTGTCCGGGAAAGATCACGAAGTTGCTTCAACCGTCTGGGCCCGGGATCAGAGAGGACTGCGGAGTTTACGCGGGCTGGGAGGTTCCGCTGGACTACGATCCGATGCTTTCGAAGCTGATAGCCTTCGCAGATACACGGGAGCACGCGATTGACCGCATGCTGTGTGCCTTGGACGAGTACGTCGTGGGAGGCATAAAGACGAATTTAGGGCTGTTCCGGACGATCCTGAACGACGCGGAGTTTCGCACGGCCAGGATCGACACCGGCTACCTGGAGCGGCTGCTTGCGAGAGGCAGTGAGTTCGCACCGGCGAATGAACAAGATGTTCCCGGCGACGTTGTAGCGTTGGCGGCGGCGCTGCTAACAGATGCCGCCCGCGGCAGCATGCGAGCGGAGCCTCTACCAGTGCAGGATTCTCACTGGGGCCGCATCGGTCGCATGGAAGGATTGCGGAGATGACGGTGTGGTTAGACATCGCGGGAAGGCGTCGGCGCGTGGAGGTTCCGGACAGAAGTGCGAGCGGAAAAGGTTGGGAGGCCCGTTCGCTTCTTATCGACGGCTTGAACGTCGACGCCGATGCAGTCACAGTTCAAAACGGGGTGCTCTCCCTGCTCGTTGAAGGGCGGCAGTACCGCTGTGTGCTCGATGGCGACGCGGTCGTGATGAGGGGACGTCGATTTTCCTTCTCGATTGCCGATCCGAGATCGCTTGCCGGGCAGCAGGCAGCCGTGGCCGGAGCAGGCGGGCCTCGCCTGGTAAAGGCACCAATGCCAGGCCGCGTGGTGCGGATACTGGTTGAGGAGGGTGATGCCGTTGAGGAGCAGCAGGGACTGATCGTCATCGAAGCCATGAAGATGCAGAACGAACTGAGGTCACCGAAAGCGGGCAAGGTGACGAAGATCATGGCGGCGGTCGGGGCGATCGTAAGCGCAGGCGACCGACTGGCAACGGTTGAGTAGCTGCGCTGAGACTCAGGCGAGAAAGTCGTTCCATAAATTTGTGCGCGACGTCGCGGCAACCGGTCTACAATTTGCACGCACAGCATAGCCACGGTGCGGCGCAGTCCAAAATGTGCCGACGAGATGCGAGCCGTGCAAGGAGACGATTATGACGGAGTCCACCATGGTTGCCGTAGAAGCGCCAGCGATGAATGCCATGCAGCGGGTCGTCAACACCTTTGTCGCGCCCACCAAGACCTTTGAAGATGTGCGTCGCCGGTCCGACTGGTGGATCCCCTTCCTGATCGCCTCGGCTGTCGGTCTCGTTTATGCCTTTGTCGTGCTCCACAAGATTGGTCTGCCGACCTTGGTCGATGGGGTGATGCGGCAATCGACCGCGCTGGAAAGCCAGCTGTCGTCCTCCACTCCAGAGCAGGCGGCGGCGATCCGCTCGCGTGTGGAGATGAATTTCAAATTCATGTATGTCGCTCCGGTGTTCAGCATGGTCGTTGGCCTGATTGCCGCCGGCCTGCTGCTTGCTACTGCCAATTTTGGCGCTGGAGGAAAAGCAACGTACAAACAGATGCTTGGCGTGTGGTTTTACGGAGCCCTGCCGTTGACTCTCTTCGCGGTGGTGGTGATTGCGGCGGTGCTTGGCGGCGTGGTGGGCGATTCCTTCAACATCAAGAACCCGGTAGGCACCAACATCGGTTTTTATCTGCAGGATGGTGACTTGCCGAAGACGCTCTTGCCCTTGCTTTCGGCGTGCGACCTTTTTGCTATTTGGACGGCGGTGCTGCTGACCATCGGCGTCTCGATCGTGGCAAAGATCACGAGATTCGCAGCTGGAGCGGTTGTGTTTGGCTGGTGGTTGGTTTGGATCTTGCTGCTAACTGCAGGCGCTGCGTTTGGCGGGTGAGTTCGATCGGATCGAAAGACCCGGTAGGAACAGGCCGTTTGGCACTCAAGGTTGCAGAAGGTAGGCTTATTTCGCAACGGCGACCCGAAAGGCTTATTTCGCACCGGCGACCTGACTAGTCGATGACAAGCTGTCGCGAGGACCGGGCGCTACTGGCGCTACTAGGGACAGGTGGAGAACTCGCGGTCCATGGTTCCGGTTAGACGGCTACGGGTTCTTCTTGAAGGACGCGCTCGACGGCGATGTTCAGGGCGAGGCCCAGCTTGCGGAAGCCTTCCTGCCACTCAGGGCTCGATTCAGGGTAACGATCGGTGCTGTGGTTCTGCAGGCGAAGGTCGTTCCATATGTTCTGGGCCTGCCAAAGGTTTACCTCAAACGGCATCGTCGCGAGAGTCTGGGCGATGACGAGTGCGACACCCAGGGCATTCAGGGTGGCGGGATGGATGGGTACGACGGCGGAGGGCGGCGCCGGTACTGACGCCGCCACTTCCAGGCGCACCATCGCGCGCTTCATGCGCTGGCCGGCAGTGAAGCTGAGCAGAGGGGTGTCGAGCTTCACTTGATCTGTCTCCGCACGCGCGAGCAGGGATTGGATCTCGGCGGCGTCGAAGTCCTCTGCTTCGAGGGCGCGGCGCAGACTGGCGTTCAAAGCGAAGCTCGCTGCAAGCGCCAGGGCGGGAGGCGCGCTCATTCCTGATTCGGTAAGGTAATGCAGGAGCGAGGCATGGTCCTCGTAGATGCCGCGCAATGAATCCTCCATCTCAGAGAGAGTCTGGTTCAGAATGGTCCGCAGAATGCGGTGCTGCTCGTCGGCAAACAGAGAGGTTAGCGAGTAGGAGGTTTTGTCTGATCGGGCATCGCCAATCTGGCCAGGACCTGCGGCTGGCCGCTCTTTCGGCTCGAAGAAGCGGTCGATGAGCCGAATCACGTCAGGCAGGTTGGCGCGGCGAATGGAGTGACGCACCTCGTCAGAGAAGGCAACAAGCGCCGCCTCGTCATCGCTATCGCAGCGCTTCACGGCAGCGGACAGGTTCTGGTCGCCGAGGTGAAGAACGGCAAAGCAGATCTCCTCGCTTTCTTCAGTGATCCGTGACCTAACGCGCGCGCGACCGAGGGCAACCTTGCCACGACCGGAGGAGAAGATCTCGTGAGCGTAGCGATGAACATCGAAGCAGAAGATCTCGCCGTCTTCGGGGTAGTTGCGAAACACTGAGGAGATGGCATAGTGGGCGCCGACCTGCTCGAGACCGATCTTCATCCCGGTGACGTAACGGCGATAAACCTCCGCCCCGTCGCCGATCTCGGCTACATTGCTCTTTGCCCGCGAGAGGACATCGAGGAAGGGACCTTCAAGCGCACGACCGGCCTCGCCGAAGAGTTCGCTTGCAAGCTGAAGAACACGCCCGGCGTAGGCGATGATCTGCACGGTTTCGATGCCGGAGATCTCGTCAAAAAACCAGCCGCAGGAGGTATACATCAGCTGCGTATGGCGTTCCAGCTCAAGAAGTTCGAGCACCGTGGTTCGTTCTTCGAGCGACAACTGATGCGAGGCATGCTGCGCGAGGAATAGGTCCACGGAGGCCATGGAGCGATCGAGGACCACCTGGATGTAGGCGTCGCGCGCGGCCCAGAGATCGTTCAACAGACCCGCGGCGAGTTCTTCCGCGAGCGGTGCAGTCGCATCGCGGAGGTAGTCCAAGGCCTCGCGGAGCGGCCCTCGCCAGAGCTGGTTCCAACCTGGTTTGCCACCGTTGCAGCCGCAGTTGGACCGCCATCGCTCCACCCCGTGAATACAGCTCCACGAGGTGTCTTCAGCGACCACCGCCTCAAAGGCGGGCGGGAACTTCTCGAGAAACTCACCGTAGTTGGTCAGCCGGGCACGGTGTTCTTCCTCAATCCACTGCAGCGCGTAGGAGAGGGCCATCTCTCCGTGTTTATGATGGTGGCCGTAGCTTTCGCCATCCGTAGCGACGTGCGAGAGTTGGGCGCGCTCCGGATTATCGGATGCATGAAAGCCGGAGAGCAGGCGGCGCCCAAAGGTCTCCCCGCTGTTCAGTAGACCTTCGAAGGCAATGGCACGGGAGCCGGGGCCATCGTAGAAGAACACGGCGATGGAGCGGCCTTCGTCGAGCTCTACGCGATACGGCTGCGTCGGATCGACCGTGGCGTTCGGCGTTCCGATCCAGTCGCCGGGCTCTGGCTGTGGACCTGGATCGAGTTCGAGACCGGCGTCATCCTGGGCGGGGAGTTCAGAGTCCACCGTGCTCACAGGCTCGGCTCTCACTGCCAGGCGCCGGATGCGGGCGCACTGGACAGGCGCAAGGACGGTGAACTTGATGCCTTCCCCGGCCATCAGGTCGAGGACGTTGCGGTTGACCGCGGTCTCGGCCAGCCACATACCCTCAGGACGACGGCCAAAGCGAGACTCGAAGTCGGCGATGCCCCAGCGGATTTGGGTAAGGGCGTCGCGGGTGCTGGCGAGCGGCATGATGATGTGGTTGTAGACCTGTGCCATGGCAGAGCCGTGACCACTGAAGCGCTGGGCGCTCAGGACGTCGGCGTCGAGGATCATGCGGTACGCGCGGGGCGCATTGTCGGCGAGCCAGCTAAGCAGAGTCGGACCGAAGTTGAAGCTCATCCGACCGTAGTTGTTCACGATACGGACGATGCGGTTTTCGATGTCGGTGATGCGGGAGGCACCGTTCGGTGCATAGCATTCGGCGGTGATGCGGTCGTTCCAATCGTGATAGGGGGCTGCCGACTCCTGCACTTCCACCGTTTCGAGCCAGGGATTCTCCCGGGGCGGCTGGTAGAAGTGGCCATGGACGCATACGTAGCGGTAGGCGTTGTCGGAGACAGCGGCTCGCTGACGGGAAGCCCGTGAGATAGTTCTGCCGGGTCTTGGGGAAGTGGAAGCCTTTGCCATGCGATGCAGTTCTCTCCTGAAGCCGGCCGTACGGCCGCTCTTTCCTATATCGGCAACGTGCGAGGTTTACGGGTCAGAAGAATCGTACTCCAAAGCAGGAGCAGACAGCATGATCCGTGTGGGTCAGGAACCCACTCCGTCGGATAGAAGTTGCGCGCCTGAAGGACCTGCAGCTTTAATCCAGTGGTTGCTTCGCCTCTAATCCAGTGGTTGCTTCGCCGCCAGGTCGCAGGCGCGCCACAGGTACCAGCTTGCTACCGATGACCAGGGCTGCCAGCGTTTCGCTCTCTTGTACATCACCTCGGGTTTGGGTAGAAGATCGGGCGTTACTTTCTGCTGAGGCTTGAGGCCAAGAAAGGTAAGCGCGAAACCCTTACGGACGCCGTAGTCCGATACGGGCAGGACATTCGGGCGTCCCAGCCGGAAGATGAGCATCATCTCGACTGTCCAGCGGCCAATGCCGCGCACCTGGATGAGATGTTCGATGATGGCTTCATCGGACATGCGACGGATTCTGACCAGGTTGGGCACTGTGCCGTCCAGGGTCTTCGCCGCAAGATCGCGGATCGCGAGCGCTTTGTTATGCGAAAGACCGGCGGCGCGAAGCTGCTCGTTTGGGCAATCGATAATCTGTTGCGGATCAGGGTGGGCGGGGCTGCCGTCACCATCCGAGACCGAGCGGAAGCTCTCGATCAGACGCTGGTGGATCGCAGCGGCAGCTTTGCCGTGGAGCTGCTGGTAGACAATCGATTCGAGCAGCGCCTCGAAGGGCGACTGGGTGCTTGCGAGCTTCATGGTGAACGGCCCGGCTCGGGTAATCAGCTTGCCGAGCGTTCGATCTGCGGCGGCAAGATCGAGGACTGCTTTTGCAGAGTCGTAGCGGGGTGGACGCGGATTCTTTCGCACATGCGGCATCGACAGAACAATACAACAAGCAACAGGCAACGAAACTCGGCACGTTGTCTTCGGAGAAGACACACTTACTTTGGTGTCGAATATCGAAGCGATCAATCTACGACAAGCAAGTTCCATTTTGGGCGATGCTTGTGCTTTTACTTGAGAGAGGGAGGTAACTTGCACGACATCTTGTACGTGGATCCAGCCGCGGTGCCGATTATCGGATGATGAAGATATCAGACCAGTTATGTCGGATATGTAGAAGAGTTTGGCATTTCTTTCTGACTGCTATACTTTTGATTCTTAGCAAGGACGAATACGTTCGGACCGCTTTATCAGTTCGGCTTCGGTTGGGCGTACTCGCACGCAAGTAACATTTTTCCATCACCATCAATGTGAGCGCTACACTGATCGCCCGGCCTGTAATAGAAATGACAAGTCGGGAGTTTTCAAAGGTCCCGGAACGCAGGTTCTGAAGCTGCTCTGGTAAACGCAGGGGAAGCAGGAAAGTTCTCATGGCGCAAGTTTTTGATCGTAGTTCGAACGCTTTGGCCCGGTTCAGCCTGGTTCTTACGGGCGTCATTGTCATTGCGCTCGGAGTGACGCTGGACAACCTGCAGCGGTCGCCTTGGGTCACGCGGCAAGGCCAGCGTCCTGACCAGCCCGTGCCGTTCAGCCACAAACACCACGTCGTTGGCCTCGGTTTGCAGTGCCAGTACTGCCATGCGTCGGTTGAAAAGTCGAGCTATGCGGGTATTCCACCAACGAAGACCTGCATCAACTGCCACTCGCAGATCTGGACAAACGCGAACCTGTTAGAGCCGGTACGGCAGAGCTGGGCCACGGGGGCCTCGCTCACCTGGATCCGGGTGCACGATCTGCCCGACTATGTTTACTTCAACCACTCCATCCACGTGAATAAAGGCATCGGCTGTGCAAGCTGCCATGGCCGGGTGGACGAGATGCCGCTGATGTATCAGCAGAACACGCTGCAGATGGAGTGGTGCCTGAACTGTCATCGCAACCCAGGCGTGAACCTCCGCCCAACAAGCGAGATCTACAACATGGCCTGGGCCGGGCCCTCGGCAGATAAGCCGGTCTGGTGTGCGGACACGGATGCCGCGCAGCCGACCGCGCAAAACGTGGCCTGCACGACGAAGAATCCTGCAGGCAGTGAGCCTGAGGTGGCGATGCTGCAGGGCGGCTTGCAGCAGACTCCCGCCGGCAATGGGCTGGCGCGGTCTTCCGCCAACTCCAGCCAATCGGGAACGCAGCTCCAGCCCCATCCGACCGTGGGCGGCGAAGGCCAGACCGTAAGTGACGGACCTCCGCTGGGTACGATTGCGGCGCCAACGAGCTTCAGGAAGTTCACGAGTCAGGCTGATCTGGGCCGATACCTGACCGGGCAGTACCACATACGTACGCCGAATGAGTTGTCGAGCTGCGAGACCTGTCACCGATGAAGACAGTGGAGACACAGAAAGCCTTGAAGAACAACGCGCTTGCCAAGAACGCAGTTTTGGGAATGGAAGAGGCGATGGCAGAGACGAAGCAGATGGAGACGCCGGTAGTCGTGACCAGTATCGCCCCGGCGAAGCTGACGCTGGCTGAGGTGCAGGCGAAGCTTCAGGGCAAGACGGGCAGGCGCTTCTGGAAGGACCTTGATGCCCTTGCCGATACGGAGTCATTCCAGAACCTGATGCGCGAGGAGTTTCCCCGGCAGGCCGGAGCAAACGAGTGGGTCGACGCGGTAAGCAGACGCGGGTTTCTGAAGGTGATGGGCGCTTCGCTGACGATGGCCGGCCTGGCTGGCTGCACCAAGCAGCCGGACGAACCGATCTATCCGTACATCAAGCAGCCTGAAGATCTGGTGCTCGGCAAGCCGATGTACTTCGCTACGGCACATCCCTTCCCGACGGGAGCCATTCCAGTGCTGGTGAAGTCGGACGCGTTCCGACCGATCAAGCTTGAGGGCAATCCCGAGCATCCAGTGACCAGGGGCAAGCTGGACGCGTGGACGCAGGCGACGCTGCTGGCGCTCTACGACCCGGACCGGTCGCAGCACGTGATCGCGCGCGGCGAGGCTTCCAGCTGGGGCGCTTTTCAGCAGGAGTTTGCGGCGGCCGCCAAAAAGACCGCCGGCGGCGAGGGCATCTACTTCCTTTCCGAAACGATCACCTCGCCCACGTTGGCGGTGCAGTGGAAGCAGGTGCAGCAGAAGTATCCGCAGAGCAAGCTGGTGCAGTGGGACCCGTTGAACAGCGACTCCTCTCGCGCAGCTTCAAAGGCGGCGTTCGGGCAGTACATGGACGCGCAGTACAGGCTTGAGAACGCGGATGTGATCTTGTCACTCGACGCGAACTTTCTCGGCGGCATCCACTATCCCGGCTTTCTGCCCATGTCAGCCGCGTATGCCGAGAAGCACCGCTATAAAGAGGACCGCACGCCGAACCGCCTGTACGTCGTTGAAACCATGCCGACGGTCACAGGGATGAAGGCCGAGCATCGCCTGGGATTGAAGCCGAGTGAGATCGTCAGCTTCGCTGCGGCGTTGGCGGGCGGCTCGGGGGCGGCGTTGACAAACCCCGATGCACAGAAGTTCCTCACCGCTGTGTTGAACGACCTGAAGGCCAATCCAGGCAAGGCTGTGGTGATACCTGGCGAGCAGGCACCTGAGGCCGTACACGCCGCGGCGTACGCGCTGAATGTAGCGCTGGGAGCGGTCGGTAAGACAGTGGTCTACACCGAGACCGTGAACCCGCTGCCGTCCGAGCAGAACGCCGATCTGAAGGCGCTGGTCGCAGACATGAACGCCGGCAAGGTGAAGTGGCTGGTGATGCTGGGCGTGAATCCGTTCTACTCCGCTCCTGCTGACCTCAACTTTTTGGAGGCGTTCAAGAACGTTCCGACAACAGCGCACCTGGGGATGTACCGCGACGAGACCGGCTTCCAGTCGACCTGGCACATCAACCAGACGCACTATCTTGAAAGCTGGACAGACGCGCGGGCTTACGACGGAACCATCTCAATCGTACAGCCGATGATCGAGCCGCTGTATGGTGGCAGAAGCGCGCACGACGTGTTTCAGGCGCTGCTCGACGATCCGCAGGCTTCCGCCTACGACGTGGTTTCGGCGAACGCAAAGACATACATCCCTAACAAGAACGGCGGCGACTTCGCCGAAGGCTGGCGCAAGGCGCTGCACGATGGCTGGGTCGAGGGAACGGCGTTCAAGCCATCCGGAGCTTCCCCGAAGCCGGGCCCGGTCACAGCGTCGGTGCCAAGTTCGACGAGCGCATACGAGATCTCGTTCAAGCCGGACACTTCGGTATACGACGGCCGGTTCGCGAACGTCGGCTGGCTGCAGGAACTGCCGCGCCAGATCACCAGCATGAGCTGGGACAACGCTGCACTGGTAAGTCTGGCGACGATGGCCGATTTAAAGACGGAAGAGACCGACCTGGTCGAGTTGAACGTTGACGGACGCAAGGTGATCGCGCCGATCTTCATGCAGCCCGGGCATCCGGACGGTGCCATCACCGTTCATCTGGGGATGGGCCGCCGCGTCGAGGCGGGGCGCGTCGGCGCGGGCGTCGGCTTCGACGCGTACAAGCTGCGCAGTGTGGACTCGCCCTACTTCGCGGCAGGCGGAACGGCCAAGAAGGCGCCCGGGAGTTGGGACCTTTGCGTGACCAAGGTGCACAATATCGAGCACCGCGGTTCATTCGCTCAGCACGATCTGGAGCATCCGCTTTCGGACAAGCAAGGGACATACTCGCTGGCTGGGCACGAGGCGATGGAGCGGGCGATTATCCGCTACGCTACGCTCGAAGAGGCGAAAAAGAATCCTAACTTCGCGCACGAGCAGGAAGATCTGGGCCACGCAACCGATGGCGCACTGATCGGCAAGGTGGGCTATGCGCCCGAGGGCGAGACGCCAAAGCGGAATGAGTCCATGTTCCCTGAGGCGTGGCGCTATGACAACATTGACGTCTCTTCGCGCAAGGTGCAGAACGCGTGGGGCATGTCGATCGATCTGAACTCCTGCATCGGCTGCAACGCCTGCGTTGTGGCATGCTATGCGGAGAACAACATTGCCGTGGTCGGTCGCGAGCAGGTGAAGGTCGGCCGGAACATGCAGTGGATCCGCATCGATACCTACTTCGAAGGCGACCTGCACGCCCCCAAGGCGCACTTCCAGCCGATGGCCTGCCAGCATTGCGAGAACGCGGGCTGCGAGCAAGTATGCCCCGTGGGCGCGACGGTGCATACGCCCGAAGGCCTGAACACCATGGTCTACAACCGCTGCGTAGGGACCAGGTACTGCTCCAACAACTGCCCGTACAAGGTACGCCGGTTCAACTTCCTGCTGTACTCGGACTACGATACCGAGAGCCTGAAGTTCATGCGGAACCCGGACGTGACCGTGCGTTCGCGCGGCGTCATGGAAAAGTGCACGTACTGCGTGCAGCGCATCGAAGCGGCCAAGATCGAGGCCGACAAGGAGAACCGCGAGGTGCGCGACGGAGACATTACGACGGCGTGCCAGCAGACCTGCCCGACTTCAGCGATCATCTTCGGCAACATCAACGACCGCAACAGCGAAGTGGCTAAAGCGAAGGCAACAGAGCGCGAGTACCCGGTGCTGGCCGACCTGAACTTCCGTCCGCGCACTACGTACACCGCTGGCGTTACTAACCCGAACCCGGAACTGGCATAAGGAACTGGCAACTATGGCGACGAAAAACCCGATTGTCGACCCCATGATCGATCCTCGCACCGGCGAGTACGCGGTGATCGCGCCGGGCCACAACTTCAAGTCGGTCACGCAGAAGATTGCCGGAATTGTGCTGACCTCGAACACCCCGCTGGGCTGGTTCTTCGGCCTGATTGTGGGTGCAGCCGTGGCCCAAGGTGTTGTGGTTGGTTGTACCTGGCTCTTCCTGAAGGGCGTTGGCATCTGGGGGGTAACCATTCCAGGCGCGTGGGGATTTGCCATCATCAACTTCGTCTGGTGGATCGGTATCGGCCACGCCGGAACGCTGATCTCGGCCATCCTGCTGCTGTTCAAGCAGACCTGGCGCAACTCGATCAACCGTTTCGCCGAAGCCATGACGATCTTTGCGGTGGTCTGCGCGGGAACGTTTCCGCTGATCCACGTCGGCCGCCCCTGGCTCGCCTACTGGCTCTTCCCTTACCCGAACACGATGAACGTCTGGCCGCAGTTCCGCTCGCCGCTGGCCTGGGACGTCTTCGCCGTGTCTACCTACGCCACGATCTCGATCGTCTTCTGGTACGTCGGCATGATCCCCGACTTCGGCACGCTGCGCGATCGAGCGACAATGCCGCTGGCGAAGTACTTCTACGGCCTGCTCTCGCTGGGCTGGCGCGGCTCGACCCGCCACTGGATCCGGTATGAGTCGGCCTCGCTGCTGCTGGCCGGCCTTTCCACCCCTCTGGTACTCTCCGTACACACCGTCATCAGCTTCGACTTCGCGGTCGCATCACTCGCCGGATGGCACACGACCATCTTCCCCCCGTACTTCGTTGCGGGCGCCATCTACTCGGGCTTTGCCATGGTCATCACGCTGGCCATTCCGATCCGCAAGTTCTACCATCTCGAAGATCTGGTCACGCTGCGGCATCTCGACAACATGGCGAAGGTCATGCTCGGCACCGGCCTGATCGTTGCCTATGGCTACGGCATGGAGGTCTTCATGGCGTGGTATTCGGCGAGCCATTGGGAGTTCTTCATGATGTGGAACCGGATGTTCGGGCCAATGGGCTGGGGCTACTGGATCCTGATCCTGACGAACATTGCCATTCCGCTTACTACTTTGTGGTCGCGCAAGCTGCGGGTGAACGTCACCTACCTGTTTCTGCTTTCATTCGTAATCAACACGGGCATGTGGTTCGAGCGGTTTGTCATTGTTGTGACCAGTCTGTATCGGGACTACCTGCCATCGAGCTGGGGAACCTACCGTGCCACGCGCTGGGACTACATGATCTACATCGGAACAATGGGGCTGTTTACGTTCCTGTTCTTCCTTTTCGTGCGTTTCCTGCCTATGATCCCGATGTCCGAGATCAGGATGATGCTGCCGCAGACCAAGGTAAGGCCGCATGGCGGCGACGCCGAGACTGTAATTGAGGAGACTGTCTAATGCCGCCTCGCGAAGGGATTTACGGACTGATCGCCGAGTTCAACACGCCAAGCGACCTGGTTTACGCGACGCAACAGGCGCGCGCGGCCGGCTATCGTCGGATGGAGTGTTACACGCCCTATCCGGTCGAAGAGGCTGCGGAGGCGCTGCACTTTCACAAGACGCGAGTGCCTCTGCTGACGCTGGTCGGCGGTTTGATGGGCTTGACCACGGCATACATCATGGAGACCTGGATCAACGTGTGGTCTTATCCGCTGAACGTTGCCGGGCGTCCGCTGTTCTCGTGGCCGGCGTTCATCATTCCGGCATATGAGTGGACCATTCTCTTCGCCGGGCTCTCTGCGGCCTTTGGCATGATCGGCCTGAACGGCCTGCCGCAGCTGTATCATCCCGTCTTCAATGCGCCGAACTTCCGCAATGGTGCGACGACGGACAAGTTTTTCCTGGTGCTCGAAGCGTCGGACCCGAAGTTCTCGGTGGGTGAGACGCGAGAGTTTCTCGAGCAATTCCCCGCGGTCTCCGTGGTGGAGGTGGACCATTAAGACGCGACAGACAATCCGGCGCACGGGTCTGCTGGCGTGCGGCCTGACGATGCTCCTTATTACGGGCTGCCGGCAGGACATGCATAATCAGCCAAAGTTCTATCCTCAGCGCGGAACAGACTTCTTTGTAGACGGTCGCTCGGCTCGGCCACAGGTGGAAAACACCGTTGCTCGCAACCAGCTGCGTTCAGACCTTTACTTCTACACCGGTCTTGAGGGCGGCAAGGAAGGCAACGCGCTGCCGTTTCCGGTGACTATGGCGGTGCTTCAGCGAGGCCAGGAACGCTACAACACCTACTGCACCCCCTGCCACTCGCGGGTCGGCAACGGGGCGGGGATGATCGTTCTCCGGGGCTATCATCAGGCAGGAAATTTTCACACTGCGCGACTTGAGGCGGCACCGCTTGGCCACTTCTTCAACGTGATCACCAACGGTTATGGGGCGATGCCGGAGTACGCGTCGCAGGTTGCGGTAGAAGATCGCTGGGCAATCGTTGCCTATATCAAGGCGCTGCAGCTGAGTCAGAAAGCGACGCAGGCGGAGGTTGGCAGCGGCGGCCACGTCGAGCCGCTGACCGACATTGAAGAGCGTGAGGGATTTGCTCCGGACTTCGCGAAACAGTGGGGCCTGCCGCCCACGGCGGTCACCGGAACGAACACCGGAGATGTCTACGTGATTCCGCTGGCAACGCAGGACCCGGGCACAACGAATGTAGGCCGGACCGGCGGAAGCGCGGCACCAAACGCCACCGGGCTGCCGGCGCCGCCCTTTACCGGGCCAACAGCCGCCAAGCTGCCGCCCGAGGGGCCGTCGAAGGTTCCACAGTAGAAGCCACATTGGACGTGAGTACGGGCAAGAGATTCAGGCAGGAACAACACGGATTGAAGGTTTAAGACGAATGGCCTCTGGACACGAACAACACGGACACCATCTGGCGGCACAGCACGGGCCGCGTGCGCTGCCGTCGACCTTGAACTCGCCTGAAGTAATCAGCGTGTGGCGGACGCGGTCGCTGATCGTCGGCGTGGCGTTTACGGTGCTGTCTGTGCTTCTCTTTGCATGGACCGACGGCGGCCGCGAACACCTCCTTCGTGCCTACCTGATGGGCTACATGACCTGCTTCGGATTCGCGGGCGGCGGACTCTGCATGCTGATGCTGCAGTATGTTACCGGCGGCAAATGGGGGCTGCTTCTGCGCCGTCCTCTGGAAGCGATGGCAGGCACGCTGCCGCTGGTGGCGCTGATGCTCATTCCGATCCTGCTCTCGATGAAGAACCTGTACACGTGGGCGGTATACACCACCCCGACGGCCGCACTGCAGGCGGTGAAGGACCACAAGCTGTCCCTTGAAGATGCGCTTACCATGAACGCCAAGCGCGCGATGCTCAGCCCGTCCTCTGCAGTCACGCAGAGTTGCATCGTCTTTGCCATTCTGCTCTTCTTCGCATTCACGCTGCGGCGATGGTCGCTCCAGCGCGACGCCGACGTCGGAGCAGGTACGGAAGCGAGCTTCGACCGGTGGCGCATCAAGTTCGAGAACCTCTGCGGCATCGGCATCCTGATCTATGTCTTCTGCCTGACAGATGGTGCGATCCTCTGGATCATGTCGCTTGACGTAAGCTGGTACTCGTCAATCTGGGGACTGCAGTTCCTGGTCGGTCAGGGTTACTCGGTTCTGGCGCTCGGCATCCTGACCGCGATCAGCTTGTCCAGGGTCGAGCCGTTCAAGACGCTCCTGCGTATGACGGAGCAGCATGACCTGGGCAAGTTTGCGCTCGGCTTCGTCATGCTGAACATCTACCTGACCTTTGCCGAGTTCCTGATCATCTGGTCGGGCAACGTGCCGGATGAGATTCCGTGGTACCTGGCACGGATCCATGGCGGGTGGTGGACGATCTGTTCGCTTGACTTCATCTGCCACTGGCTGATTCCGTTTACCCTGCTGCTTTCGCGTGACCTGAAGCGCGATAAGCGCAGGATGACGGCGCTGTGCTGCTTCATGATCTTTGCCCGGCTGCTGGACATGTTCTGGCTCATCGAGCCAAACTTCCCCGACGCCGCGGGAAACCTTCACCTTGCCGGGAACTTCGGCATCCTTGCGTACATCACCGTCCCGATCGCCGTACTTGGGCTTTGGGGCACCTACTACCTGACTCAACTGAGCAAACGACCGCTTGTGGTGGTGAACGATCCCCACCTGGTGGAGATGCTGGAGGCTGAACATGCCCATTAACGAGAACGAAATCGGCGAACGGCCGGTCGGCGGACCGGAGCCGGCCTTTGGGCCGGGCTACGAGACGACGGACGTGAATGTGAACGGCGTGGTCGTCTTTCTGGGCGGGCTGATGGGCTTCCTGCTGGTGTTCTTCATCTTCTGCTTCTTTATGGGCAAGGTGATCAACTCGGCGCTGGCCACCAGCGATGGCCCGAAGGACAAGTGGCACAGCTTCAACGCCTTTGCCGGGGCGGCCGCCACCGGCGGCAAACGGCAGAACCTTGAGAGCAACGCGGCGCTGCAGCAGCAAGAGTTCAAGCAGATGACGGAGAACTTCCCGGCACCGCGGCTGGACATCGACGACAGCAACCAGGGCATGGCCGATCTTCACGCGCGCGAAGACCTCCTGCTCGACCACTACAGCTCCCTGCCGGAGGACGGCGGAGCGATCCGCATACCGATCAGCCGGGCGATGGAGTTGATTGCGCAGCGTGGTCTGCCGGTGGCATCCCAGCCCGGACCAGGGAACCTGATGGCGGGTGACGCGAAGCCGGTAGTAACCGTACCCCTGACGACGGGGTTTGCGCGGACGGGGTATGAACTTGATGCGATGGAAGCGCGGAAACAGAAGATGAACTACGGCAAAGCCGAAGGGGCCAACCACGCGGAACTCGCTCCGATGAAGTAGTTGGCGATGCTTGGAGCCATTAACATAGAAGCATGGAGTCTCGTGACGGTTGGGGCTGAAGGTCGAAGGCCTCAGTTCGGAGCGAGAGGCAAAGAGCTTGTGGCAGCAAAGACCACCGCGTAAGGCTTGTAGATTTAGAGGCGACGAGATGCTTGTAGCGAAGGAAACTCGGAATGGCTTGAAGCTCACGGTGATGTTCTGCGCCGGGCTCCTGGCTGCTTCCCTGTCTGCTGCGGCAGCGTTCGCGCAGGTGTCGAGCTACGGCGACAAGGCAACGGGAGAGAACACCGGCGACCAGCTTCCTACCGTTTTGAAGGCGGTGGGCGTCGCCCAGCACTTGAACCAGCAGCTCCCGCTCGACGCGGCGTTCGTCGACGATACGGGTAAGCCGGTCAAGCTTGGCGACTACTTTGGCAAGCACCCGGCTATTGTCTCGATGGTTTACTACAACTGTCCGATGCTGTGTTCGGAGGAGCTTGACGGCCTGACCAGCGCCCTCGAGATGGTGAAGCTTACGCCGGGTAAGGACTTCGAGATCGTCATCATGAGCATCGATCCGAGCGAGACTCCGGCAGACGCGGCCAAGAAGAAGGCCTTCTACCTGAAACGTTACGGAAGACCGGATACGGCCAACGGGTGGCACTTCCTTACCGGGCAGAAGCCTGCCATCGACGCGGTCACCTCCGCGATCGGATTCGGGTATGTGCGAGTTCCCGGCCCGGATGGCCGGATGACCCAGTTCGCGCATGCAAGCTCGATTGAGTTGGCGACGACTGAGGGCAAGGTGGCGCAGTATTACCTTGGCGTCGAGTACTCTCCCAAGGACGTTCTGCTGGGCCTGATCGACGCCTCCGGCAATAGGATCGGAACGCCGGTCGCAAATATTCTTACGTACTGCTACCACTACGATCCGCAGACGAACAAGCACTCGCTGATTGTGGCGCGCGTGGTACAGCTCGGCGGCATGGTGACCATGGCCGGATTAGGCGGTTTTATCTTTCTAATGTTTCGGCGTGACATGAAGCTTGGGCGCGATCATGATCTGGCGAGCGCCAATCTGACCAAGAGCGACCGGACACGAACGAAAAAAGGGTAACGATGCATATCAGTCCAGTATTGTGGCAGTTTCTGGTGAAATGGCTTCACGCCTCGGCGTTGTTCCCGAGCGAGGCGTCGACGATCGCGCCGTACACCGATGCGCTCTATTTCTTCCTGCTCGCAATGACGTTGGTCGGCCTGCTGCTGGTGGGTGTCTTGGTCTTTGGCTTCTCGATCCGCTACCGGCAGCAGAGAAATCCGGTTGCGACCCAGGTCGAGGGATCAACGCTGCTCGAGGCGACCTGGACGATTATTCCACTGGCAATCTTTCTGGTGACCTTTGTTTGGGGCGCGCTCCTGTACTTCCGCATCTACAACCCGCCGACCAACGCCATGAATATCTACATCGTCGGCAAGCAGTGGATGTGGAAGGCAGAGCATCCCGGCGGACAGCACGAGATCAACGCTCTTCACATCCCGGTTGGACGCCCGGTGCAGCTGACGATGATCTCGCAGGACGTGTTTCACAGCTTCTCCATTCCCGACTTCCGGGTGAAGCGCGAGGTCATCCCCGGTCGCTACTCTACCGTGTGGTTCCAGGCGACCGATGCGGGAAGCTACCATCTGTTCTGCACCCAGTACTGCGGCACCGCACATTCCGCGATGGTGGGCGAGATTGTCGCACTTAGCCCGGACGACTACCAGAAGTGGACGCAGCAGTCGACGAGCGGCATGTCGCTGGCCCAGAATGGGGAACGGCTCTATGCCAGCATGGGCTGCAACGCCTGCCACAACGGTACGGCGGCGGCACGAGGGCCAAGTCTGGCTGGCGTGTACGGGTCGCGTCTCACCCTGGCGAACGGGTCGCAGGTGCTGGTGAACGATGCGTATTTGCGCGATGCGATCCTTAATCCATCGCAGCACGTCACCGCAGGCTATGCGCCGATCATGCCAACATACCAGGGCCAGATCAGCGAGGAGGGTCTGATCGACCTCGTAGAGTTCATCAAGAACCTTGATTCAAACTACCGCGTGCATCAGACGCTGGTAACAACGCAAGCGGAGCAATCGGCGCCGAACACGCCGGGGATGGTGAGACCATGAGTACTGCCACAGAACATACAATCGTAAGTCTGCCCGATCAAACCACGGCCACGATACCGAAGCGTAACTATCTGAACAACGAGCATGGTCTGCTGAGTTGGTTGTTGACTGGCGACCATAAGCGCATCGCCATGCTCTATCTCATCTCAATAACGTTCTTCTTCTTTATCGGCGGAGCGTTTGCGGGACTGATCCGGCTGGAGCTGCTTACTCCGCAACCGGACCTGGTGGCGTCGGACACCTATAACAAGTTCTTTACCATGCACGGCATCATCATGATCTTTCTGTTCCTGGTGCCGTCAGTGCCAGCCACGCTGGGCAACTTCCTCATCCCGATCATGCTGGGCGCGAAGGACCTTGCGTTTCCCAAGATCAACCTTTTGAGCTGGTACCTGTACCTGGCAGGCGGAACGTTCACGCTGGCTGCTCTGGTGTTGGGCGGCGTGGACACGGGCTGGACCTTTACGACGCCACTCTCGACCCACTACCTAAACACCCACGTCATCACGGCAGCGACCGCGATCTTTATCGCGGGCTTCTCCTCGATCTTCACCGGCTTGAACTTCATCGTCACGATCCACCGCATGCGTGCTCCCGGAATGACGTGGTTCCGGATGCCGCTGTTCATCTGGTCGAACTATGCGGCGTCGATCCTGATGGTGCTCGGCACCCCCGTCCTCGCGATCGCGATCGTTCTGGTCGCTCTGGAACGGACGGTGGGCATCGGAGTCTTCGACCCCAGCAAGGGGGGCGACCCGCTGCTGTTCCAGCATCTGTTCTGGTTCTACTCGCACCCTGCGGTGTACATCATGATTCTGCCCGGCATGGGCGTGATCTCTGAGGTAATCAGCACGTTTAGCCGCAAGCGCGTCTTCGGGTACACGGCGGTTGCATTCTCCTCGGTGGCCATCGCTCTGTTTGGCTTCTTCGTCTGGGCGCACCACATGTTCATCATGGGCATCTCCAACTACTCCGCCCTGGTGTTTTCGCTGCTGACCATGCTCGTTGCGGTACCCTCTGCGATCAAGATCTTCAACTGGGCGTTCACCCTGCAGAAGGGGTCAATTACCTTCGAAACGCCCATGCTCTACGCCTTCGGTTTTATGGGGCTGTTCACAATCGGCGGGCTGACAGGCGTCTTCCTCGGCTCGCTTGGTATGGACATCCACCTTACTGAGACGTACTTCATCGTGGCGCACTTCCACTTCGTCATGGTGGGCGGCATGTTGATGGCGTTCCTGTCCGGCATACACTTCTGGTGGCCGAAGATGACGGGTCGCATGTACTCAGAGCCGCTGTCGAAGCTGGCCGCAGTGGTCACGTTCATCGGCTTCAACCTGACGTTCCTGCCGCAGTTCATCCTTGGCTACCTGGGCATGCCTCGCCGCTACCATGCCTACCCCCAGGAGTTTCAGGTGCTGAACGTGCTATCGACGGCCGGCGCCACGGTCTTGGGCGTCGGATACATGCTGCCGCTGCTGTATCTTGGCTGGTCGCTGAAGTATGGCGCGATCGCTGGAAACAATCCTTGGCAGGCAACCGGGCTCGAGTGGCAGATCCAATCGCCTCCACTCACGGAAAACTTCATCGAAGTTCCGGTGGTCGACCACGAAGCGTACGATTACGAGTGGCTCGCCAACAAGACCGCACACGAGGTAACGACCGTTGGATAACGCCATCGCCACCAGCCCGTATACGCATGACGAGGCAGTTGTGGAGCACCACGACCACGTGGTGCTCCCTCAACACCGCCACCACTTCGAGACGGAACAGCAGCAGCGCGAGGCGGGAAGCTTTGGCATGTGGCTCTTCCTGCTGACCGAGATCATGTTCTTTGGGGGCATGTTCTTCGCGTACCTGCTGTACCGGAACTGGTATAACCCTGCCTTCGTCGCGGCTTCAAATCAGCTGAACGTGACCGAAGGAGCCATCAACACGGTCGTTCTTATCAGTTCAGGCTTCTTTATGGCGTTGGGCGTGTGGGCAGCCGAGATCCGTAATCAGAAGCTGCTGGTCATCTTCCTCATCCTCACGACATTTTTCGGGTTCATCTTCCTCGGCGTGAAAGCCGACGAGTATCACGAGAAGTGGGAGAAGCACCATATTCCGGGTGCCAGCTTCGACGTTCACGAGTTCATCAATCCTCCGGTCGACGCAAAGACCGGCAAAGCGACGCAAGTGCCAATGGCGCCGGACATGGCGCAGAAGACGCAGATCTTCTTCTTCCTTTACTTCGCAATGACGGGCATGCATGCGCTCCATATGGTCATCGGACTGGGCATTCTGTTCTGGCTGATCTGGCGAGCGAAAAACGGTGAGTTCTCTGCCGGCTATGTAGCACCCATCGAGAACTTTGGTCTTTACTGGCACTTTGTTGACATCGTGTGGCTGTTCCTGTTCCCGCTCCTGTATCTGATAAACCGCCATCCGCTTAAGTAGCCCACAAAGGAGTCCGCGTGTCTGATCATCACGATGCGAGCAACATAACCAACCCGGAGCATGCAGAACATCACGTGGTGCAGCCCATCACGTATGTGGCCGTTTTCGGGACGCTGCTGGTCGGAACCCTGCTCACCGTTGTGGCTGCCGAGTTCGATATGGGCGTGCTGAACCCTGTCATCGCTCTCGCGATTGCCAGCTTCAAGGCAGTGGTTGTGATCCTGTTCTTCATGCACGTCAAATTTCAGTCGCGGTTAATCAAAATGACCGTAGCAGCCGGGTTCTTTACGTTCCTGGTCCTGATTACCATGACGCTGAGTGATTACATCAGCCGCGCGTGGGGGCTTTGGTAACAACGTTCAAGGTTTTTTTCCGAAGCGCAGCTTACGGGCTGCGCTTTTATATGCCTGGTGAGCTCTAAAGGTCAGCTCTAAAGCGGTCGGCCCAAGACCAGGTCGTCATGAAGGATGTCCCCCACGAGAAATGTGCGGACACCGACCTGGTCAAAGCCGTGTTTGCGGTAGAACGCAAGCGCACGAAAGTTCTCTGCGTGCACGCCGAGCAAAAGCCGGCGCTTTCTTGCTTCACGCGCAGCGTCAACGCACTGGCTGAGCAGCAGCCTGCCAGCGCCTGAGGGGCGAAATCGAGACAAGATGTAGATGCGCTTCAACTCGATGTCATCTTCCGCAATGTCGGCCAGGGGCAAATCTGGCGTGGTCAGCATAGCGTAGCCTACAGGGGCGTCGCCTGGCTGAACGACGGCAAGCCATGCCCGTGTAACTGGATGAGCAAGGTACTTTTCGTATGCAGCAGCGGTGTGGTGCCGCTGGCAATGCAGCAGGAGCGAGCCGCCGTCCAGAACTCCGGCAAAGGCCTCAAGGAAGGTCGCGGAGCCGACCAGCGCAAGCGCGGCTGCATCGTCAACGCCGCACGGTCTTAGTGAAATCTGATCAACAGCCATCCGTTCCCTCGCGTGACCTCTCGATCTTAACGCCTTTGTTCGCGCTATGTTTGAATCATTGAACGAAGGGGGAAAGTGGTGCCCGAAGACCATACAAAAGAGCTGCCGGAGTCATTGCGGCATCTGCTGAGTAACCCACGCGTTACCGTAAGGCGGTCCGGCGCTCCAAAGCCGGACGGCAAGTGTGTCGTTTACTGGATGCAGCGGGCGCAGCGCGGCGTGGACAACCATGCCGTGAACATAGCGGTGGAAGTTGCCAACGCGCTGGAGCTGCCGCTGGTCGTTTACTTCGCGGGTATATCGAACTTTCCGAGCGCGAACCTGCGACACTACGTCTTCCTGCAGCAAGGCCTGCCGGACATCGAGCAAGACCTCGCCGAGCGGAACATCACGTTGGTGATGCGCCGTGCGCCGCATGAGTCGCATGAGCGCCTGCTCGCCGATGTGGATGCGGCGATTGTGGTGGGCGACGAGAACCCGATGCGCGAGCCGGAAAGATGGCGAAAACGCCTGGCAGAGCAAATCAGGATTCCCTTCTGGACGATCGACACCGAACTCATCGTTCCGGGCAAACTGATCGAGAAGGCACAGTACGGGGCGTATACGATACGGCCAAGGCTTTATCGCCTTCTTCCGGAGTACCTCGTTCCTTACCAAAACCCCCACGCGAAGCACGAGTGGAAGCGGCCGCGCGGCTTTCATTCCGATTCGGTGCATGAAGACATCACAGGGGGCTGGACGCACCTGGACCGCAGTGTGCCGCCCGTCGAATACTGGCGCGGCGGCACTCATGCAGCGGCAAAGCGGCTGAAGCTGTTCCGGGACAAGATCTTCCCGCACTATGACACAACCCGGAACCAGCCTGAGGCAGACGGGACATCGATGCTGTCGCCCTATCAGCATTACGGACACATGGGCGGACAGACTATCGCCCTGGCGCTTGAGTCTGCGGTGAAGAAGAACCCCTCGCTTGCTCCAGCCAAGGAGAGCTTCTACAACGAGCTGATCGCTTGGCGCGAGCTTTCCGTCAACTTTGTGCGCTTCACAGACAAGTACGACTCAGTCGAGTGCGCCGAAGACTGGGCGAAGAAATCGATCGCCCTGCATGACCACGACCGACGCGAACGGCTGTACACGCTCGAGCAGATGGAAAGGGCCGAGACCTACGACGAGCTCTGGAATGCCGCACAGATCCAGATGGTGCGGTTCGGCTGGATGCACAATTACATGCGCATGTACTGGGGTAAGAAGATACTGGAGTGGACGCCCGATGCGGCCACAGCCATGAAGTACTGTGTCTATCTGAACGACAAATATTTCCTGGACGGGCGTGATCCATGCGGCTACGCAGGAATTGCCTGGGCGGTTGTAGGGAAGTTCGACAGGCCCTGGTTTGAACGCCCGGTCTTTGGCAAGATCCGGTATATGTCTGGCGCGTCGACAGGAAAGAAGTTCGATTCCAAGAAGTACATCCGCCAGATGCATGCATTGCCCGGTGCGGGCATACCGGCACCTGACCTGAAGCTTGTTTGAGCGGTGGGGATCAGCGCGGCAGCACACGCCAGCGGCAGCACACGCGAGTGGGTCAAGTTGGGAGAATACTTCGACACGACCAGGAAGGCTGCTCGCTTGACGGCAGGCTTGGAGGAGAGTACTGTTTCACCCACTCCGCAGCGTGCACCTCGGGATGCGGCACCGAAGATCAAGCTTTAGAAGAACACGACAACCCCCGCAACCGCGATACAACCGGGAAGAGACGTCATGACTATCAGCTACAGTTCACGCCTGGGACACCTGGCAGCAGCCGTTCTTTTTTCTGCCACGGCAGGGATGGCGGTTAGGCAGACCGTCGCAGCCACCCCCTTGCAAGCTGCGTCGTCCGCGACCCAGCCTGACAACTCCGCTTCTGGCGTTCAGACTGTGCCAAGGAACAGAGCCAAACCGGGAGCGGCGGGGCGCGGGCAGCGCGTCGCGGTCCAGACTCGGCCCATCCTGGCCCACGAGCCGCTGGCGCACGTGATCAAGCGGCTCGCCGCTGAAGCCCGGCAGCGGTCGAGCGCTGATCCTGTGCAAGCAGCACGAGGCCATTCTGAGCGGCTCCCGGAGCAATATGGCAACATTCGAGTAGACCAATACCGGGGTCCTGAGCCCGAAGGCGTATACGCGATGGCCGTCAACCCGGCAGATCCGGACAACATCGCCATCAACGCAGGATCGTTGCAGGTCTCAACGACCTATGGCCGGACCTGGATAGAGGATTTCTACCCGGTCTTTCCGGTCGGCGAACAGACTGACGAGGTGTCATATACAGCACCGGCCCAGCAAAATTATTACGAGGGCATTTCGTTCGACCGGACCGGTCACACCTACACTGCAGCAGAAGCGTTCAATCAATCCTCGGCGGCGTTGGATACGATGTCAGGGCGCATCACCAGCCAGAACCACGGTTTGTCGCTGGACAACAGGCCGCAGCTTATCTCCTCCAGTGAGTGCAACGATTACGATTTTCGCTGCGACATATTGGGAGTTCTAGGCGTCACCACGGATAACTCCGGCACCAGCACAGATGGGCAAACCTATGTATTAGGCTGGGACAGGTGTGACCAGGAAGAGAGTTGTGATAGTGGCCTCGATTCTGGTCAAAGTGCAATCTACGTCAATGGCGGGTATGTTACGGACCAGGATCTGAATGCTCAGGAAGGCAGCGTCTTCGTAGACGCTGCCGGCGGCGTTCATGTTGTAGCCGTCAGTTACTCCGACGACCCCACGCTTTCGCTTTATCTCGACGAGCTATTCCGGTATGACTCACCACCCTTTGCGCAGTTCGTGAATAATCCTTCAAACAGCAATTACGGCAACTATTATCCTGTCGCTTGTGTCTCGTATAAACAGACCGGCTACTGCGCCTTTCAGGCGACGCAGGTAAACGGCGGCCCCGCGCAGTCGCACCCCGACATCTATCTCGCGGCAGTCAACCTGCAGACTGGCGCGGCCACGGTCTCCCGTGTAAACAACGATGCATTCGGGAAGGGCAAAGATCACTTCGACGCTACAGTCGCGGTAAATAGTGCGGGTGACGTTTACGTGGGATGGTTCGATAATCGAGACGATCCGAAGAACATCAAGTTGAACTACTTCGTCGGCAAATCGACCGACGGCGGAAAGACCTTCCCGCTCCAGAAGCCCGTCAATGATGTGCCGTTCGATCTCAACGCTGCCACCTACCCGTCGATCCCTTCGGGGGTCCTTGCGGCGGGTCCGGATGGGGCGGTCCATGCGGCCTGGACCGACACGCGGGATGGCGTCGGCTTGAAGTTGTGGTTTCAGACGCTGCGGTTCTGACCCACGCTCTCCAAAGACGAACTAAAGTAAACGCTCAGATACCAGAGACCTTGGCGGAGGACCAGATGCCTACCAGGAACCTATCCGGATTCACTCAGATCATCGGCCTGACGTCGTTCTTGTTGGCGGCGGCCAATGCTCGGCCTCAGGCGTTGAAAGACGTCTCCGTTCCGGCTATCCCGCCCCATCCCGGCTACCGGAACACTCGCGTCAATCAGGACCTGAACGTTTATGCGAAGTCGATCGGCGGAGTCGCGGTCGACCCCACCGACCCGCGCAACACGGTGGTGTACGACAACGATAATCGCCGCGGTCCACTCTTCACGAACGACTTCTTTCATGTGACCGGAGACGATGGCATTCGCTGGGCCGACGACGCCGATCCGCTCGCGATCGTCGCCGTATCGGATGAAGATTCCGGTCCAGCATTGACCCAGCGATCCGTAGGCACCGGCTTCGACAGCACTGGCCACACCTTCAACGCGCTCGCTATCCAGAATGGATTGGACTACTACAACGACACCACCGTGGCGGTCTCGATAGGGATGGACCACGGGAACTACGTCAATGATCTCCCATCGGTTGTGGCCACAAACGTCTGCGGAATCCAGGATTACGGCTGTAGCGAAACGCTCAGGACGCAAGGGGTGGCTGTCGACAACTCCGCGGCGGCCACGAATGGAACGGTGTACGTCTTTTACAACGTGATCTGCGACGTCTACACGCCGCAGTGTGAAGATACGATCGCGGGGAGTTCAACCATATTTCGGGTGGCGCAATCGCCGGCTTGGAACCAGCCCTTCGGACCGCCGCAGATATGGTCCTTGCCTCCCGCTCCCGGCAAGACGCTTTACGGCGGTCAGGCAGCGGGCGGCAGCCTCGTCATCGATGCTCATGGAACTCCGTATCTGTTCTTCGCGGACATGTCGAACTCGCCAAAGATCGACCTGTGGCAGAGCACGAACGGAAAGGTTGCGGCGGTGCCGGCGGTCGAGTTCGCCGATGCCGGACTCGGTAATGCTAAGTGGACTTTCCCGGAGGATAAGCAGTTTCAATGCGCGGAGCATGCAGGGGTTGCATACTGTGCCTTCGCGGCGACCCAGGCAGGCACGGCCCCGGCAGCCTCTACCCCCAGCGTCTTCCTTGCAGCCATCGATCTCGCCGACGGCAAAGCGAGGTTGACCCGAGTCAACAACGACCCGTTCTCCGGCGGTAAAGACCACTTTAATCCTTCGGTCGCGGTTACGCCCAACGGTTACCTTTACGTCGGCTGGTTCGATAACCGCAAGGATCCAGCACGGGTGAAGGTGAATTACTACGTGGCAAAGTCGATCGATGGAGGCAGGACCTTCGTAGACCAACGGGCGGTCAACGATGTGGCATTCGACCCGACCATCGGTGGCGCAGGCCCGAGCGGCTCCATCGTGGCCACGGCGCGAAACACCGTGAAGGCATTCTGGACGGACACGAGAGATGGGGCGACCCAGCAGATCTGGTCAGAAGAAGTTGAATAGGAGATCTGGCCCAAGCAAGAAGTAAGTCAAAGATGGTGGCAGCGTACTTCTTCCTACCCGGAAACGCTCTACTGTGCCGCACCGCTAATGATGGACGGGATCGACCGGTTTTGCCTGCTTCGCCTCCTTGGCCTCCTGTATGGCGAGCCACTTGTCGAAGGGTATGGTGAAGGCGAAGAGGTTCTGCTTTCCATCGAGTGTGTGCACCATCTTGACGTAGAGCTGTGCCCCTTTCAGAGCGGGGTCGTCAAGCGGCTTTACGTCGTAAAACAGGTACCCGGCCAATGTGCTGTGGGCGTTCACGACCGTTCCCTGGAAGCCAAAGTCTTTCTCGTCCTGGAGAATTTTCTTGTCGACCGCGGGGTGATGGACCGTGATCGTCGGGATTGGAGCGGGCATGGGTATCTTCGTTCCTGCGACACTCTTGACGGTGAAGAGGCGGCGGTTGATGTCGTCGTCGGTCGCTGCAGGAAGTATGTCGTTGTTCGCAGAGATGAATTGGAGGCGGGCGTCATCAAGCGACAGGGCGCGGTCGCTGTCGTTGGTAATGATGACCCTGACCGGCAGCAATCCATGCTGCACGTACGGCAGACGGAAGAACTTGCAGTCCTTTGGATCGTCGCACGGCTCGGCGGCAATCGTCACTTGTTCCTTCGGGTGTGCGTCAAAAGTGTCATACTGAGACGCCGCTTTGACGGGGGGAGCCTGCTTGTCCGCCGCAGCCGCATGATCTACTTTCAGTACGCTCAGCAAAGCCAGGAGAAGAGCCGGGAGAGATGGGCGAAAGAGAGAATTTGGCGGCCGCATCATGTCTGCCTGATTATCGTCCCGGCTGGCAGAGAAGGTAAAGAGCGAGGTACGGCGGGTTGGGGATGCTGCTCTACGAATTCCTGTTGTTTGCGGCGCTCCTGCTTGGGGCCCCGTACTGGTTGCTGCGCATGGCAACCAGCGGGCGCTATCGGGCTGGTCTGGCCGGCAGGTTGGGGATCATTCCCACCGCCCTACGCGACCGGGTCGCGGCGATTCGCGTCGAGCGGCGCGGTAGCGGCGGCACACGGCCGTTAATGTGGATCCACGCGGTGTCGGTAGGCGAGGTACTGGCAGCCGCCAGGCTAATTGAAGAGTTTCGGACGGGCGAATTTCACCGCATCAGACCGGGCTCAGTCTTCGCTCTGTCGACGACGACTGAAGCTGGACAGCGGCTGGCGCACGAACGTCTTACGGGCTGCGCCATCTTCTATCTCCCTTTGGATTTCGGCTATGCTGTGCGTCGATACCTCGACCTGCTCTCGCCTGAACTCGTGGTGTTGATGGAGAGCGAGCTTTGGCCGCAGTTGATCTGGCAGTGCGAGAGACGCGGGGTCCCGGTAGTTGTTGCCAATGCGAGGATCTCAGATCGGTCTTTCCCCCGCTACATGCGACTGCGGCGGCTCTGGCGCCCTGTGCTGAACAAAGTTTCGGCGTTCTTGGCTCAGAGCCAGGAATCCGCGGACCGCTTGCGGGCGATGGGCGCACCTCGCGTTGAGTTGACCGGCAACCTGAAGTACGACGCACGGCCAGGCAAAGAGACACCCCTCGTCACAGCGATGCGCTCTCATATTGCCGTGGACATGCTGGTTGTGATCTGCGGAAGCACGCTTGAAGGCGAAGAGGCGATGATTCTGGATGCTTGGCCGAAGGTGCTGAGTGCCACGCCCGAGGCATTACTGGTGATTGCTCCGCGCCGTCCAGACCGGTTCGATCAGGTCGCGCAATTGATTCGGGACCGCGGCTTTGGAGTCACACGCGCGTCCGGCTACCTGCGGGCGCAGGTGGCGGTTCGTGCCGGAAGCGTCGTGCTGCTGGACACTATCGGCGATCTGGCTTCAATGTATGCGTCGGCCACACTGGCGTTCGTCGGCGGCAGCCTGGTTGCGGCGGGTGGCCACAATCCTCTGGAGCCGGCGCAATTCGGCGTTCCAGTGTTGATGGGACCCTCGTTTGAGAACTTCCGCGAGATTGTAGAGGCGATGCAGGCTGGAAAGGGCATTCGTGTCGTGACCCCGGAGACGCTTGCAACCGCAATGGCTGACCTGCTGCGGGATGGGAAGACGGCGGCTGCGATGGGAGCATGCGGAAGGGCCGTATCGGCGGCTCAATCAGGCGCGGCGGCACGGATGGCGGCTGCCGTTTTGCGACTGCTGCCTGCACGATCACCGGCGGCGCGGCGGTGAAGACGCAAGCATGGCGAACACTGCTCGTGCCCTTCGTACCGGTTTATGCGAGTGTTATCGCTGCGAAGAGTCGCCTCTTTGAGCGCGGGTTGCTGAGCGGCCGCCGGTTGGCTCACCCCGTACTCAGCGTTGGGAGCCTGTCAGCGGGTGGGGCGGGCAAAACGCCAGTGGTCTTGATGCTGGGCCGTCTGCTGCAAGCGAGAGAGTTCAACCTCTGCGTACTGACGCGGGGATACAGGCGAAGTTCGACACGGATTGAGCGGGTCGATCCGCAAGGAGAACCATCCTGCTTTGGAGACGAGCCATTGCTGCTGGCGCAGCGGCTGGCCCCGGCATCTGTTTATGCGGGCGCAGATCGCCATAAGGCGGGGCGACTAGCGGAACTCGATCGGCCCTGTGGGAAGAAGTCAATTTATCTTCTCGACGACGGGTTTCAGCATCGCAAGCTGGTCCGGGACCTCGACATCGTGCTGCTCACGCGGCAGGAGCTAAACGATCGCATGCTTCCTGCAGGAAACCTCCGCGAGCCGCTCTCCGCGCTTCGGCGTGCGGACGTGATCGTGGTGCGCGAGGACGAGCCAGAGGTAACTGAATGGCTTGCCGCGAAGATGCCACAGATACGAGCGAAAGTCTGGGTCATCCAGAGGCAGCTTAGATTTCCGCAGGGAAGAACAGGGCTGAAAAGGCCGGTCGTGTTTTGCGGCATTGCGCGGCCAGAGACATTCGCGGCGATGTTGGCGGCCGAAGGCATCACGACGGTAGCGACGGCGACGTTTCGAGACCATCATCCTTATTCGGTACGAGACGTCGAAGCTTTGCTCAAGATCGCTCTCGCGAATAGAGCGGATGGCTTTTTGACCACAGAGAAAGATGCGGTGAAACTGACCGCGCCGATGATGGAAAGACTCTCGAGTGCAGGGCCGGTGGTCATTCCTGAGCTGCACGTGAAGCTGATCGACGAGGCGTCCAAGCTCGATGAGTTGCTGACCTTGCTGACCGCCAAGCGCGCAGAACACCCATGAGAAAATTGGGCCTTGAACGCTTTTTTGCCAACCAGCTCCGTTCGTCCGCTACCGCCTGAACGGAAGAGATCAACACGATGCGCGTCCTGATCGTTCGTACGAGCGCCATGGGCGACGTGCTGCATGCCTTGCCGGCGGTAGCGGCGCTGCGCAGACTGCATCCCGAATGGTACATCGGGTGGGTGATCGATCCGCGCTGGATGCCGCTTCTGCAGAGCAGCGACGGTTTAGAGGTGCCGACTGGATCGCCCGCGAGACCCATCGTCGACCGAACCCATTTAGTTCCGACTCAGGCCTGGAAGCATCACCCGCTGACCCGAAGTACAGCCCTTGGAATCGTGCAGCTGGGGCGTGAACTTCGCGCGGCACAGTACGATCTGTGCGTCGACATGCAGGGTCTCATCCGGTCGGCACTCGTGGGTAAGCTCAGTGGAACTCCGCGCTACGCCGGACGTTTGACGCCGCGCGAAGGCCCCGCCCGCTGGCTGTACAAGTCAAGGTACGCGACACCCGCGGCTCATGTTATCGATCAGGGATGTCAACTGCTGGGAGCGGCAGTGGGGGAGATGCTCGCGGCAGGCGATGTGGCTCTGCCGGTAGACCATGCGGCCGAGACCTGGGCGGAAGAGTTTCTCGAGAAGACGCTGCCGCGGCAGCTGTGGCAGCGGTTTGTCTTCATCTCGCCAATGGCTGGCTGGGGCGCAAAGCAGTGGCCGCGAGACCGCTACGGAGCGGTTGCTGTTGCACTTGCTGAGGCGGGGTATGCCACGCTGATCAACGCTTACTCGGCAGAGGATGCTGCGGCACGGGCGATCGTCACCGCAAGTCTGGGCTGTGCGGTGATCACGCCCTCGACGATGACCCAGATGATCGCTCTTGAACGGCGCGCTGCGTTGGTAATCGGTGGGGACACGGGCCCGCTCCACCTTGCCGCGGCGCTGCGGCGCCCTGTCGTTGGCCTTTACGGCCCGACAGATCCCGCCCGGACGGGGCCCTACGGTGCTCTGGGCGAGGTGCTGCGCAATGCGTCCAGTGTGGTCGATCACTCGCGCAGGGACGCCTCAGAAGAGGGGCTGCAGAAGATCACCACCGCCGAAGTAACGACCGCAGCGTTGCGCGTTCTGCAGCGATCGAGCGCAAACATCGAATTAACGACTCGTGCAGGGGCAACAATTTGAGCACGAAGGCAGAATGGCAGAAGATAGCGCGCAGGATAAGGGTGCCGCTCGGTTTCGTCTTTGCGGCGGTATTTCTCTGGCTGGCGCGACCAACCTGGACTTCTATGCTCGCGAGCCTCGCTCTGGTTGGTCCGGGCCTGTGGCTGCGTGCGTATGCGGGCGGTTACGTGCGCAAGAACACCGAACTTACGACGACCGGACCTTATGCCTACACGCGCAATCCGCTGTATCTGGGATCGATCATGGTCGCTTTCGGGTTCGCCGGTGCTTCGAGAAGCTGGATTGTTCTGGTCGTGCTCGCCTTGCTGTTTGCCGCGATCTACATTCCAACCATTTTGTCTGAAGAAGAGTTCCTCCGGCAGCGTTTCCCAGATTTTCCTGGCTATGCGGCAAGGGTGCCGAGGCTGCTGCCGCGGTTCACGGCGGCGAAGACAGAGGCCGCCGCAGGGGCGTTTTCAAAAGCGCTTTACCTGCACCATCGCGAGTACAATTCTCTGATGGGCGCAGTCGCGATCTATGCGGCGCTGGCAGCTCGACTATGGTTTGCCAGCCGCTGAAGTCCAAATTGAATCCTGCGAGCGCCGATCGTTGAAGCGTGTTCAATTTCTCCTGGTTTTCGCGGTGTTGTCGGCATACCTGCAAGGAAGTGCCCCGGCGCAATACACCCCCATTCCAACGCTGCAACCGCCGGCCTCCGGATACGTCTTTCCAGCTCGACAAACTTTGACGTTCGACGTCGACTGGCGAGTATTTACCGCCGGTACCGCCATCTTCCATCTCCAACAAGAGGGCACGCAGCAGAAGATTACAGCAACGGCAGACACGATCGGCGGGACCAGTATGTTGTTTCCGGTCGTGGACAAATTTCAGTCGGCATTCGACACCCACACCGGCTGTTCGAGTGGATTCAGCAAGCAGTTGCAGGAAGGTCTGCGCAAGGTAAGCAGCGACCTCAGCTTCAACTATGCAGCGGGTAAACAGACCCAGTTTGAAAAGAACCTGGTGAAAGGAACGTCCAAGACGCTTACCGCTTCGATTCCGGCCTGCGTTACGGACTCCCTCTCGGCGATCTTCTACGCGGCTTCGCAACCGCTGATGGTGGGACAGAACATTCGCTTCCCGCTGGCGGATGCCATGCGCACCGTGACGGTGGTAATGAAGGTGGAGGCCAAAGAGGAGATCAAGACGCCTGCGGGAACCTTCCAGACGCTTCGGGTTCAGCCGACGGCAGAGGAAGGCGTCGTGAAGAATCGGGGTAATATCTGGATTTGGTACACGGACGATGAGCGGCATATTCCGGTACAAATCCGGGCAAGGCTATTTTGGGGAACAATCACCTTTCACTTGAAGTCCCTTGAAGCCAAGTAGCCACTTGCTGCGGAAAGTAATCGCAAGTTGAATAATCTGCAGTGTTGCATGTAAGTTGGACGGTGCCTGTCATGGCCGCCTGCGGTGCCCGGATGGGCGAGGTTGCACACCGCTTCGAGAAGAGCCGGGCAAAGCTGGGACGTGATTGTCGCATCTTAGATCGATTGCGAAGAGACGCTACGCACGCAGAATACCAAGTATTGGAACCAGAACAAATGAGAAATGCGCCAGGCTGGCGCGGGAGAACGAAGCGATGAAACAGATGTTACGTAGAGCTAGGACCCTCCAATTTGCAGTGTTGCTGGCTGCGCTTGTTACGATTTTGGCAGTAAGCCCGGCAGCGACTCTCTGGGCCCAGGAAGCGCCCGCCAGCATTCACGGACACATCAACAACGCCGCGGGAGTACCCATCAAAGATGGGGTCGTAAAGCTGACCACAGACCACTCCTCCGACCCCAAGACCCTGAAGTTTGCCTATACCTTTCCGGGTGACGCAAACGGCGACTACAAAGGCACGGGCATCGCGCCGAAGTCGTACACCGTTGTCGTTATGGTGGGCGATATCATCGCCGACTACTTCCCCGATGTCGTCTTCAAGGCGGGCGAAGACAAGCTCGTCGATTTTGACATGACGCGGAAGGAGTTTATCGACAAGATGACTCCGGAGCAGAAGAAGCAGCTAGAGGAGTATAAGAAGAACGCGGCGGCTGCGATCGCCGGCAACGCAAAGATCGCCAACCTGAATGCGGCCTTGAAGCAGGCACGAGACGACAATAAGGCCGGCAACTACGACGCGGCAGTGACTTCGATGACGCAGGCGACGCAGCAGGCTCCAGACCAGCCGATCCTGTGGGTCACGCTAGGGGACGCGCAGCTCGGCGCAGCGGACAAGGCGCAGAAGGCCGCGAAGACTGCAGGACAGTCGACGACCGACGCAGCGATCGTGCAGAAATATACCGACGCCATCGCGTCCTACCAGAAGGCTGTTGACCTGAACGCCGCTTCCAAGAAGCCAAGCCCGGAGACGGCTGCAGCAGCGTACAACCAGATCGGCCAGGCTTACGGCCGTAGCGGGAATGCCAAAGGGGCCTCGGACGCTTACGACAATGCCGCCAAGGCCGAACCGGCCAAAGCGGGCATGTACATGTTCAATGAAGCGGCAACTCTTTATAACGCCGGCAAGATGGACGAGGCAGCGGCCGCCGCAGACAAGGCGATCGCAGCAGATCCAAACAAGGCGGAAGCGTACTACATCAAGGGCCAGGCGCTGATCCAGAAGGTCACTGTAGATCCGAAGACACAAAAGGTGGTTGCGCCGCCTGGCTGCGCGGACGCCTATCAGAAGTACCTGGAACTCGCTCCTGATGGTCCCCACGCCGCAGAAGTCACCCAGATCCTTACCGGTATCGGCGAAAAGGTGCGGTCGAACTACAAGGCGGGCAAGAAGTCATAGGCACGGACTGAGTAAGAAAGGGCCTCGAAGCGTGCTTCGAGGCCCTTTCTGTTGTTTCCGGGCAAATGGAGGCGGAGTCTGCCATGAAGGTGCTGGAATTTGAAGAGGCTCTGGCGGAGGTGATGGGCCGCGCCAAATTAATGCGTGAAAGCCGCGGTGAAAGGCCGACCGAGTCGCTGCCACTTCTACGAGCGGCCGGCCGGGTGCTCGCTGCGCCGATCATTGCTGATCGGGATCAGCCCCCATTCAACCGTGCAACGCGCGACGGCTTTGCAGTGCGTGCCGAGGACATCGCGAGTGGCCGGACGGTGCGGGTTGCTGGATTGATCCGCGCTGGAGAGCGATGGGAGGGGCCGGCGATTGGCGTGGGAGAGTGCGTAGAGATCATGACGGGCGCACCGATGCCGGCCGGCGCAAACGCCGTCGTGATGATTGAACATGTTCAAGTCTCAGAGGGAACGATCAGGCCCGCTTCCGACCGCGCTGTCGGCAGACTGGAAAACATCGTTGTCAGAGGAGCAGAGGCGAAAGCAGGCGATGCTCTGGTTTCCGCGGGCACGGTGATCACAGGGGGCGAGATTGCCTTGGCCGCCGCTTGCGGAATGGCTCACGTGAGTGTTTTTCCGAGGGCCTCGGTCGCAATCATCTCGACCGGCGATGAACTCGTTGAGCTCGAACGGGCCCCTGAAGCGCACCAGATCAGGAACTCCAACAGTTATGGGCTCGCGGCGCTGATCGACTCCGCAGGAGGGTCCGCTCACCGAATGGAGATCGCGCGAGACAGTCGGGAGGACTTGCGAGACAGAATCGCGTCAGGAAGAACGCGTGACCTGATGCTGCTTTCAGGTGGAGTCTCCATGGGCAAGTACGACCTGGTTGAGGAGGTGCTCGCGGAGTTCGGTGCCGAGTTCTTTTTCTCTGGCGTAAAGATGCAGCCGGGCAAGCCGGTCGTATTTGGTCGCCTGCCCGAGCGGGACGGAGTGCCTGAATGCTACTTCTTCGGTCTGCCGGGCAATCCGGTCTCTACCCAGGTCACCTTCCACTGCTTTGTTGAACCCTTTCTGCGAAGGCTTTGTGGGCAGGAGGCGCAAGGCCCGCGTTTCGTGCAGGCGACCCTCGGCGAGGATGTGCCGGGTAAAGCAGGATTGATGAGGTTGCTTCCGGCGCGGCTTGAATCCGCACTTCGAACGCCCATGGTCAGGCTGGTGGGCTGGCAGGGTTCCGGCGACCTCGCCGCAAACGCAAGGGCGAACTGCTACGCGGTGCTGCCGCCGGAGCGAGGGGAGTTTCGCGCTGGCGACGTGATCTCTGTGCTCTTGCGGTAGGCTGTCAACCATGGACAAGCTGTCGCACTACGATGACGCGGGCCGGGCGCACATGGTGGATGTAAGCGGAAAGGCAGCCACCAGACGTGAGGCTGTGGCGGGTGCGTTCGTTGAACTTTCAGCCGCGGTATTGGCGGAACTCCCGCAAAACCCTAAAGGAGACCCGCTCGAAGTAGCACGTTTCGCGGGCATACAGGCGGCGAAGCGCACATCGGAGTTGATTCCGATGTGCCATCCGCTGGCGCTTAGCTTCGTCGACGTACAGGCGCTCGTGGTTACAGGAGGCGTAGCGATCGAGGCGACCGCTGCCACTACGGCCGGAACGGGTGTCGAGATGGAAGCGATGGTGGCAGCGTCCGTTGCGGCCCTTACGGTGTACGACATGACCAAGGCGCTGGACAAGGGGATACGCATCCGTGAGGTCGTCCTTCTGCGAAAGAGCGGCGGCAAAAGCGGCGATTACCGTCGCTAAACCGCTGCGGCAAGGTTTACGGAAAACAGATCTCTTTCATCGGTGAATGCTCGGTCCAGGGCAAATCCGGACTCGGCTAGAAGGGCCGCAATGGCTGGCAGTGTGAACTTGTAACTATTTTCGGTGTGGACTGTCTCTCCTGCCGCGAAGTTAACAGAGAGTGCGCTGCCGGCGGAGTTCGCAGGGATGCACACCCGCTGCGTGCGTGTGGATTCCAGATGCATCTCAATCCGCGATTGCTCTCCGTTCCAGATCGCACGATGCTTGAAGCCGGAAAGCTCGAAGTTTGCGCCAAGGTCGCGATTCAGCCGGTTCAGGATGTTCAGGTTGAAGGCTGCAGTTACCCCGGCGCTGTCGTCATAAGCGGCTATCAAAGTCGCTACGTTCTTGTGTTCACCCGGGGCAAGATCGGTGCCGAGCAGAAGAGCGTCTCCAACCTCAAGCTGGCCGCGCAGACGGGTAAGTATCCGGCGTCGCTCCTCAGGGGAGAAGTTGCCGATGCTAGAGCCGATGTAGAGGACGAGCATCCGGGAATGCGCTGGTCGAGCCTCGCCGGTGCCGGACAGCCAGACGGCGTCTGTGACGTAATTAGCCAGTTGTGGCATGACGGTGACACCCGGAATGTTGTGCTCGATATTCTCGCGGGCATCCTCAAGCGCGGTCTCCGAGCAGTCTATGGGTTGATAGATGACTCGCGACTGGCTCCGAACCGCGGCCTCAAGCAGGATACCGGTCTTCGTAGCGGTGCCGGCGCCGAGTTCGGCCATGGTAAGGCAATGGCCGGAGGCCGCGAGGGCGATGATCTCGTCGGCATGAGCGGCAAAGATAGAGCGCTCGGTGCGCGTCGGGTAATACTCTGGCAGAAGCGTGATCTCTTCGAAGAGACGGGACCCAATCTCGTCGTAGAAGAGCCAGGGCGATAGTGTGCGCGGGTTTGCCAGCAGCCCCATTCGGGCCTCGCGGGCAACGGCGTAGACGATCGCCTGAGATGCGGGTGAGACCTGGGGAGCAGCGGCGAGAGAGGACAATGAACTTCCTTTGATTTATTTGTTTGCTCGGAATCAGGTGAGCGCGCTGGCGGTAAAGGCGCTACTTCGCAAGACGAAGACCGGAGAACTGCCATCGCGTCGCTGGAGGGAAGAAGTTGCGATAGGTACGACGGATATGGCTGCCCGGAGTGACGCATGACCCACCACGCAAGATGACCTGGCTGGACATGAACTTGCCGTTGTATTCCCCTAGGGCTCCAGGAAGAGGCTTGTAGCCGGGATAACCGGTATATCCCGAGGATGTCCACTCCCAGACGTCGCCCAGGACCTGCTGCAGGCCTTCCACATGAGAAGCTGCGACGGGGTGGAGATTGCCGCTCTCGAGAAAGTTCGTGGTTCCGGCGAGCTGAAGCGAGGTGGCGGCATGCTCCCACTCGAACTCGGTGGGCAATCGACAGCCGGCCCAGCGGGCGTAGGCATCGGCCTCAAAGAGGCTGAGGTGGCAGACCGGGGTTTCGCTTAGGTCCTCAAGCGGCTTAGAGCCATGCAGGGTGTAAACAGACCAGCCCGATGCGGCGGACTTGTCCTGACGCCAGTAAAGTGGTGCCTGCCAGGCCTCTTCGCGCATCCGCGTCCAGCCTTCCGAGAGCCACAGTTCCGGCCGGCTGTACCCGTTGTCTTCCATAAAGGCCAGGTACTCGGCACAGGTTACGAGACGGCTGGCAAGGAGGAAGGGAGCGAGATACACCGTGTGCCGTGGGGTTTCGTTGTCGAATGCAAACGCATCAGGGTCGGATGCGGGAGCGGTCGCGTCAAAATCCGTTCCAATCTGGGTCAGGCCTGGAGCAAATGAGATCCACTCAACTGGTGGAGCCATGACCTCGTTGGAAGATGTTCGTGAGGAACTGCTTTCAGGCTTGATGTATGCAGGATGTAGAGGATTCGTGAAGAGGGCATGCTTGATGTCGGTCGCGATCAGTTCCTGATGTTGCTGCTCGTGCTGGAGACCCAGAGTAATCAGCCGAAGTGCGTCATCGGGGACGTTTTGGTCAAGGAGGAGGGTAACAGCTTCATCAACATAACATCGGTAGGCGAGTATCTGATCCAGCGGAGGCCGGGAGAAGGACGCACGCAGCTTCTTCTCCGGCATCTCGCCCAGCGAATTGTAGTAGCTGTTGAAGAGCCAGTGAAAGTCGGGGTCGAAGGCCTGGTAGTTCGGCAGGAAACTTCGCAGAACAAAGGTCTCGAAGAACCAGCTCGTATGCGCGAGATGCCATTTCACCGGGCTGGCGTCGGGGCTGGACTGAACCATCAGGTCCTCCGGCGTAAGCGGCTGTATCAGCTGCATCGTAGCGGATCGTACAGCGTGGAAGCGCTCGACCAGTGCGCCGGTCGGGGTTAGGAGTGCAGTGGGCATAACGGTCTCCGCAGGTTCTTAGAATGAGATGCAGAAGCTGGTCTCGATTTTGCAATGCCTTGTGCGCGCAGCGACAATATCAAAACTCTCGAGTTCTCAAATTGTTCGGCCTCGTTCATTGGACCTAATTCATTGAGCCCGATTCATTGGGCCTCGTTCAACAACCGGGCCAGTCCGTACGCGGCTGCAGCGGCAGCGCCGCCGATGCAGACGGTCTGAACGGCGCTGCGAAGAGCGCCCGTGCCAACCAGCTTTCCCTTCAGTGCACCGAAGAGTGTCAGGGAGATCAAGGTAATCAAAACCGAAAACTTGAGTGCTGAAAAGTTGTGCTCCAGGAACATGTAAGGCAGCAGCGGGACAAATCCGCCGGCGATGTAGGAGGCCGCGATGGTGAGGGCGGAGCGGTGGGCTCGGTTTGCGGCGGGCCGCTCCAATCCAAGCTCAAAGCGCATCATGAAGTCCACCCAGGCTGAGGGATGCTGCTTCAGCGCCTCAAGGACGGGCTTGGCAGCGGCACGGTCTACGGAGTACTGCTCGAAGATCTCGTAGATCTCCTCTTCTTCATCGCGTGGTCGGGTGACGATCTCGGTCTGCTCGCGGAGGAGTTCAGAGGCGTAGTGCTCCGCGTCGCCGCGCGCGGCGAGATAGCCGCCAAGGCCCATGGCGATGGATCCGGCCGCGATCTCTGCGAGCCCGGCGAGGACGACAATGTGCGACGACGCCACCGCACCTGACAGCCCAGCGGCGAGCGCGAACGGAACGGTAAGTCCGTCCGAAAGGCCGATTACGACATCACGAACCGTCTCCGTAGATTGAAAATGGCCTTCGATGTGGGGAGGGCGGGCAACGTCATGCATGGCGGGAGTTTACCGTAGTTGTGGCGGTTGCGGCGCAGCTGAACCACTGAAACAAGAACCACAGCAGAGTTCGCGATTGCGCGCGTCTTTCATCCCCAGCAAACGTCTTTATTTGCAGCAGCTGGAATCGATGGCTATGCAAGGTAGGCAGCCTGATGAGCAAGTTCAAGATCGTTGTTGCCCTGATGGTGATGTTTGCGGCGGCCTTTCTGCAGGCGCAGGAAGAGGATAGCGGCGGCGTTGCCTTAGGCAACCAGGGGCGGATGGTGCGCGGCACTGTCACCGCCACGGCAGCAGATCACCTTACCGTCAAGACGGACGGGGGAGACGTTTTTCAGATTGTAGTGACGACCAACACCCGATTGATGAAGGACCGGCAGCCGGTAAAGTTCGTGGACATCCATACCGGCGACGGGCTGGGCGCCATGGGCGTGATCGACCAGCCCACTAAGACCGTGCACGCGGCCGCAGTGTTCGTTATGGATGCGGCCCAGGTAAAGAAGATGAAAGAGGATATGGGCAAGACCTATATCAGCGGCAAGGTCACTGCCATCGATGAGCTCGAGCTGACCATCCACCGGCAGGACGGCGTGACGCAGAAGATCGCAGTCGATGAGGGAACTTCTTTCAAGAAGGGCGGCCGCAGGGTTGGCGCGGCCATGCGCGGCGATGGTAGCGTAGACTCCGCGTTCGGGGGGCCAGGCGCCGTAGGACAACAGAACGGCGGCGAAAGCATCACGCTTGCGGACGTGAAGGTGGGCGACATGGTAGTCGGGCCGGGAGCGTTGAAGGCGGGCACGTTTGTGCCGACGCAGTTGACCGTGGTCGACCCGGCTTCGATGGGGAGACGGCACAGGCCTGAGGGCGAGAACGGGCCGGACGCGCATTGAGCCCCGGACTACATGCACCCGAGAGATCGCGTACTGCAGATATGCGAGCGATGGGTTTTCCGAAAGATCGCTGTTCAAACGATCGCTGCGACGAAAGAGCCAAGTTTCGTGACGAAGGCCTGGGCATCCTTGGCCCGGTTCAACTTCACAGCGTGGCTCTGAGTGAAGGCGGCTTGAGCTTAATGGCGCGGGTCGTGGTTGCTGCCTTGCTCGCTGCGTTGTCCGCGGGCGTAGCGGTAGGGCAGGCAGCGGCTCCTGATGGTGTGGCCTCGGCGGCGCAGGCGTCGGGCAAGCAGTCGGCGCAGCAGTCGGCTGAGGGAGGAACGCTCTCGGGAATGGTAAAAAGCGGAACCACTCCTCTTCCCGGTGTCGCCGTGACCGCAACCAATACTCTGACCGGCAAGAAGTACGCGACGACTACCGACATTGCCGGGTCGTTCTCGATGAATATCCCGAAGAACGGCCGCTATGTCGTTCGCGCGGAGCTGGCCGCGTTCGCTGCGGCAACACAGGAAGTGTTGATCAACGCAGCCGGCCTGAACGGCGGCAAGCCCGTGCAGGTAGCCGACTTCGGGCTGCAGCTGGCCTCCCGCGCAGCCGAGCAGGAGACGCAGCAGGCGAGCGCCGCGAACGGAGCGATCAGCCGAGGCCTGCAGGCGCTCAGTGCGCAGCGGAGCAGCCTGGATGCGTCCGATGCGAGTTCGGGCGGCGGCATCACAGGAACGCAGCTGCCGACGGGAGTTGGAGGCGATTCCGCGGCCAGCGACTCGGTGGCGGTGAGCGGAGCGATGGGTCAGACCAACGGCCTCGCCAACGTGAGCGAGGACGATATCCGCGACCGCATCCGTGACGCCATGCAGCAGGCTCAGCGCCAGGGCGGCGCGACGGGAGACATTGCGAATGCAGTGGCAGGAATGCTGGGCGGCATGATGGGTGGTCCGGGCGGCGGCGGATTTGGCGGGCCGGGCGGTGGTT
>CAZZYQ010000009.1:44279-59768 GCA_964658395.1 uncultured Granulicella sp.
GCGGCGGAGGACGCGGCGGAGGGTTCGGGGGCTTTCGCGGGTTCAATCCCGCTCAACCGCATGGCAGTGTCTATTATCAGGGCGGCTACAACGCGTTGAACGCCACGCCCTACTCGCTTACCGGAGCGCCTACCCCGAAGCTCGGCGGAGCGCAGAACAGCTTTGGCGTCACCTTCACCGGATCGCCATACATCCCCGGCGTCTTGAAGGCCAACTCCAAGCAGTTCATCTTCCTCAGCGTCACGGGCCAGCGCAACATCACGCCGCAGAACCTCTACGGCACCGTGCCAACTCTGGCCGAACGCACCGGCGACTTTTCCGACCTGACCCAGCGCAACGGCGGTGCCGTTGAGCCCGTAACGTTGTACGAACCAGGAACAGCGACTCCGATTCCGGGCAACAACTTCGCCAACGCGGGGCTCGCGATCTCACCACAGGCGCAGGCGCTGTTGAACTTCTATCCCGCACCGAACATTCCGGTAACCGGCAACCAGGGCTACAACTACCAGACGATCACCAACGCGGGTTCAAACCGCGACACCGCTGCGCTGCGGTTCGTGCGCAACTTCGGAGCAAACGCCTCGAACCCATTCGGCGGCGGAGGCGGCAGGCGCAGTGGCGGGCAAAGCTCCAACGCCAAGCCCACGCTCTCGCAGAACATCAACTTCAACGGCAGCTACAGCCACTCCGCCAGCGACAACCGGAACATCTTCCTGCCGCTGGGCGGGTCGACCGCGAGCGACAGTTACGGCGTAACCGCTGGGTATACAGTGAGCTACGGCAGGCTGCGGAACAACGCATCGCTGAACTGGAACCGCTCGCATTCGATGGCGACGAACTACTTTACAAACCAGTCGGTGGACCCGTTGGATGCGACCGGAGTTGCCATTCCGAAACCCGTCATTGGTGCCGATCCGGGTATCTACTACGGCATTCCATCGCTCTCGTTCACCGGCTTTACCGGGCTGAATGTACAAACACCGAGCGACCGCGTGAACCAGACGCTTTCCTTCTCGGACTTCGTTGGATACAACCACAAGAAGCACAACATGCGCTTCGGCTTCGATATCCGGCGGGTCCACGCGGACTCGATCGGCGGGACGAACGCACTAGGAACCCTTACGTTTACGGGTTACGGAACACGCTGCACGCCCACCACGGACATCCCCTGCCCCGCCGGCGCTACAGACAGCGTCCAGCCGGCCAGCGGCTCCGGCTTCGCGGATTTTCTGCTGGGCCTGCCGCAGCAGTCGACCATCCAGGCTGGTGCGAACAAGACATATCTGCGGGCGAACGTCTTCGACTGGTATGCGCAGGACGACTGGCGCGCGCGGTCTAACCTGACGCTGAACTTTGGCCTTCGCTATGAATACTTCTCGCCTTATGTCGAGAAGTACAACCGTCTCGTGAACCTCGACCACAACGCCGACTTTACCGCTGTTGGAGCAGTACAGCCAGGACAGGCCGGAGCCTTCAGCGGGAGCTTTCCGCGGTCGCTCGTCAGGCCCGACCGCGATCTGTACTCGCCGCGCCTCGGATTTGCCTATCGGCCTTCGACGAAGTTTCTTCCCGCGCTGACCAAGGAGATGGTCATCCGCGGCGGCTATGGCATCAACTTCAACACCGGGCAGTACGCCACCATTGCTTCGCAGCTTGCATTCCAGCCGCCCTTCGCAGTGACCCAGACGAACATCGCCGGACAACAGGGCTGCGGCACCTTCGGCGCATTTACGCTAACAAACGCGTTCGGATGCTCGACCGCAGCGGTGCAGAACAACTTCTCCGCGAACAAGAACTACCGGCTGGGGCACGTGCAGGTGTGGAACATTGACATCCAGAAGACGCTTCCGCTCCAGATCGTCACGAACATCGGCTACAACGGCGCGAAGAGCGGAGAACTGGACATCATCCGCGCACCCAATCGGACGCCTGTGGGCCTACTCAATCCCAATGCCGGAGCCTTCAACTACGAAGACTCGGTCGGATATTCGCGCTTTCAAGGTCTATCCGTAAACGTGCGGAAACGGCTGCAAAAAGGAATCGCTATACAGGCGACTTATCTGTACGGCCACTCGATCGACAATGCATCTTCGATCGGTGGAAGCGGCAACGTGGTCGCCCAGGACCCGAACAACCTGAACGCCGAGGAAGGAAACAGCTCGTTCGACATTCGCCATCAGGTCAGCGGCAACTGGGTCTTCGAGCTGCCGTTCGGGCCGAACCGCGAGTTTCTGGCGCAGGGCGGCTGGCTTTCGAAGGCTCTCGATGGCTTCTCCATCAGTGGCAACTACGCGTTTCAAAGTGGCGCTTACTTTACGCCGAACTACGTCGGCACGGTACAGGAGACGGCGACTGGTGTGACCGGGTCGCTGCGCCCTAATCGGAACTTTGCCGTGCCGATCGCAGGAGGCAAGACGTTCTTCAACTGGTTCAACCCGGCGGCGTTTACCGCGCCAGCCGCGGGAGCTTATGGGACGGCCTCGCGAAACTCCATCGAGGGACCGGGCGTGGTATCGGTGAACTCGTCACTGTCGCGGACCTTCGCGCTGGGCAGCACGCGCAACCTCGAGGCACGGGTGACGGCGAACAATGTCTTCAATACGATCCAGTATTCGGGCATCAACACGACGCTGAACTCGCCGACTTTCGGGGAGGTGAGTTCGGTGGCTTCGGTGAGGACGCTGGTGTTTGTGGCGCGATACCGGTTTTGAGGATGAGAGCGATGGACTCTAGAGGCGAAAAAGTTCGCGCGGCTGTGGCGCTGTGGAGAACATCGGGATCCTTTCCCCTCGCGTTGCTCAGGGTCAGGATGACGCTTCTTTTATTGCTGGCGTGCGGGGTGGCATCGGCGCAAGACCAGGCCAGCCTTGGGCAGACCGGACCGGGCGCGTTTACGCTGAAGATTCAATCCGACATCGTGCTGACCAATGTGGTCGCGCGCGACAAGAAGACAGGCGCGGTGGTCAAGGACCTGAAGGCCTCGGACTTCACGATCTTCGAAAACGGCAAGCCGCAGAAGATCGCCAGCTTCGACTACCAGAACGCCGACCAGGCTCTCGCGCTGAATGAGAAGACCACAACCGGCAAGGCGCCGACCGTCGCCGACATGCTGAACAACAACTTCGCGTCCGACGCGAGCGCGCTGCGCGACCATCGCCTGATCGTCATGTTCTTCGATCTGAGCAGCATGCAGCCAGAAGACATCGACCGCGCCGTCGATGCGGCAAAGGAGTACGTCAACAAGAAGATGCAGCCTGCGGACCTGGTCGCGCTGGTCAGCATGGCAACCGGCTTGAGCGTCGACCAGGACTTTACCGCGGATAAAACCACGCTGCTGCGCAGAGTAGGCCGGTACAACGGAACGGAAGGCACCGGCTTTGCCAACGGCGCAACGGGAACCTCCGCGGGAACGGCTGACGATGCTTCGAGCTACACCGCCGACGATACCGAGTACAACAGCCTGAACACGGACCGCGAACTCTACGCCATTCGCGACATTGCCCGGGCGCTAGGGCGCGTCGATCAGCGCAAGAGCCTCCTCTACTTCTCGGGCGGCCTGTCGCGGAACGGGATCGAAAATCAGGCCTCGATGCGTGCCGCCACGAATGAAGCAGTGAAGGCGAACATGGCGATCTACAGCGTCGATTCTCGCGGACTCGAGGCAATCCCGCCCGTCGGCAACGCCTCGACCGGCAGCCTGCGCGGCACCGCGGCATACAGCGGTGCCGCGATGCAGAGCAACCTGAGCGCGAACTTCGCCTCGCAAGAGGTGCTGGGCACGCTTTCGGCCGATACCGGCGGCAAGGCGTTCTTCGATTCGAACGACTTCGGCGCCGCGTTCCAGCAGATACAGCACGACACCGAGGCGTACTACATCATCGGCTTCCGCTCGACCAACCTCGCGAAAGACGGCAGCTTCCGGCATCTGACTGTAAAGCTGAACCGGAACGACGTGAAGCTCGAATACCGTCCCGGCTATTATGCGCAGGCGGACTTCCAGCACTCGAAGACAGAAGACCGCGAGCTGCAACTGAAAGAACAACTGCGCAGCGACCTTCCCGCGACGGATGTCTCGCTCTATCTGCAGGCGCTCTACTTCAGGATGGAGAACAACGAGTTCTTCGTACCGGTCTCGCTGATCGTGCCGGGCTCGCAGATTCCGTTCGTGACCAATGGCGACCGCGATAAAGCCACTCTCGATGTAATCGGACAGGTGAAGAACGGCGAAGGCATCATTGTCGGCAACGCGCGCGACACGGTGAAGCTTGCGCTTGACCAGTCGCAGCAGGTGAAGCGAAAGAACATCCAGTACTCGACTGGCTTTACGCTCGCCCCGGGCAAATACCACCTGAAGTTTGTCGTGCGCGAGAACCAGACTGGCGCGATGGGCAGCTTTGAGACCGATCTCCAGGTGCCTGACCTGAAGAAGTCGCCGCTGAAGCTGAGTTCGATCGTCCTGGCCAGCCAGAGAAACGCGAATCCGGACAAGAAGTCGCAGAGCCCGCTGGTACGCGACGGCTTCGAGTGGATCCCGAATCTGGCGCACGTCTTCCGCCAGGACCAGCATCTCTACTTCCTCTACGAGGTGTACGACCCCGCGCGCGTGAAAGCTGACGGCGGCAAGCCGGACGCTCCTGCCCCCGGCATGAAGCGCCGCGAAAACGGCCCGGTGCGGGTGCTTACCAGCATCGAGTTCCTGAGCGGCGGCGTGAAGGTTTACGAGACGCCCTTAGTGGAGGCGAAGGCAGTAAATGAAACGGTACGGAACGCAGTGGAGTTCCAGTTTGACGTGGCATTGTCGCAGCTGACGCCGGGAAACTACATTTGCCAGGTGAACGTGATCGACGACGCTGGGGGCAATTTCACCTTTCCCAGAATGGCGCTGCTGGTGCAACCGGCGAACATTTCATCAGTTGCCCCAGATGCCGGGAACCCTGCTGTCACCAAACCTTAGCTCTCGTGCGATGTGACCCAAACGGGTGCTTGACAGTGCTGCAGCAGCAAGAGGAGAATCTCGCGAGTTAGCCCTTAAGGGGGTTACTTCTATGCGTATCTCGCCGGTTTTTCTCTTCAGTGCTCTCGGTCTCGCCCTTGCTTCTCTGCCTCTAGCAGCCCAGTCCAGAGCAAACTTCCCGCCGGGCACTGCTTCCAATCCTCTTCGACTTTATACATCGGACACGGATCGAGCCGCGGCTCACGCCAGTCCCGACTGGAAGCTGATCGAGCCTCACCTTCCTGACCCGGAGACGTCTTCCGCCGACATCCTCGAAACCCAGGGGGATCTGCTTCGGGTGCGTCGGTTTCCAGAGGACGCGCTGGACTACTACGGCTACGCCATCAAGCACGGCGGCGAACCCGCCGAACTGATGAACAAGATAGGGATCACCGAACTGGAGATCGGCAATACGAAGCTAGCGCGCGCCTTCTTCGACCGTGTCGTCAAGATGCGCCGGACCGATCCGCAAGCCTGGAACAATCTGGGAGCGGTCGAGTTTCTCGATCGCAACTACGGGGGGGCGCTGCGCAACTACAAGCGCGCCATCAAGCTGGATAAACACGCTGCGGTCTCCCACTCGAACCTAGGAATGGCATATGTTGAGTTGAAAGATCTTCCGTCTGCGAACAAGGAGTTCGCGCTCGCGTTGAAGCTAGATCCGGGCATCTTTCAACACAACAGCTCGGCCGGCGTGGCACTGCACATGCTTTCGGCGCAGGACCGCGCAAATTTCTGCTTCGAGATGGCGAAGGTCTACGCGCACATCGGCAATGAAGCCGAGATGATCCACCAACTGGAGATGGCGAGCGAGGCGGGACTGGATGTGCAGTATGAGATGTCGAAGAGCCAGGACCTCACGAAGTACATCAAGGACCCGCGCGTCGTCCGGCTGGTCATGGTGGCCAAGACTCTCCGGGCCAGCCGCAATGCTGGCAGCAATGTCGCGACGGCTCTTCCCCCGGCGACCGAAACGGTTGCTGCGCCAGTTGCGCGATGAGCATTCAACGGTAGGGGCAGTGGCGGCAATCGGAGTTGCAGCAGTAGCCGCGCTTCAGGTGATAGGCCGCCGTGAAGACCATGTACGGACCTTCGAAGTAAAAGTCCTCGGGTGCCAGTTCGGATGGCTGGGCGATGGCGCCTTCTCCGGGCGCGGGTTGGGTTGGATCTGTCACGCGGCTCCTTCGACTTGAAGCGTTCGCTGCGGTCTAAAATGCCTGATCCGCTGGCGGAAAAGTCCGAGCGGTATGGGGAATCTGGAGTCCATCGGGATCCTTCGCCGCGCCCCGGGTGACAGCTGAAACACAGGGCTAAAACAAGCTTAGAGCAGGCGGCTCGGCCGCAGGGAGAGGCGTCAGGGGTTGTTGATAGCGCGCAATGCGTGGGCGCTGCGGCGGAGCGGGCGGAGCGGCGCCGGTGGACTCATGGTCGATTATCTGGCCGTTGCGGAATTGCACAAATCTGCCGGGTACCGAGGCAATTCGCTCTCCGGGGACAACGATGCCCACGAGGTTCATGGGATCGGCCGCGGCTACGGTAGTCTCCTCTTCGCTGGTCGAGTGCCGGGCGGCGCGAAGCGACTCGACCGCTTCCGGCAGCGCAAACTGTTCGCCGCCGAAGCCCGAGAGAAAGCGGCCGCCGCGGACCTCGCCGCGGGCTTCGAGCCGGCGCAAGACGCCGAGAAGATCGCGCCACTTCGGAGCGTTGGACTCGCGGGCGAGCAGGTCGCGGAAGACGACGCCGTAGCGGGCGAGCAGCATCTTCGCCGCTGATTCGAGAGCAGCATCCGTGCGGCGCGCCTGTTCTAAACGCGTCGGTGCGGCGTGAACCTCCTCGCACAAGAGCGACCAGCGGCCGGCTGAACTGCGGGTCTTCCTTTCGACGGTGCTCGAGACGTTCTTCCGGCGCGGGTCCATCATGGCGCGTAACTGATCGAAGCCGTCGGCGGCGGCAAGGCCAGCGGTGGCGAGTTCCCATAGAGCGTGTTGCGTCTGCGGACTCGTGAGATTCGTGATCCGCTGGATGTCGTTGGCAAAACATGCCCCACGCTGTTGCAGCAGGGCGCGGACCTGCAGACCTTCGGGCGAAAGAGCGGCGGCGAGCTTAGGCTCTTCGACGCACTGCTGGGCGAGGGCGTGGGGAAGCCAGTCCGCGGTGTCGCGAACGTAGAAGGTGATCGGGGCTGCGTTGGTAGGGATGACGCGGCGGGGAGCGTTGCCGTCTCCCAACGCCCATGCCGGATGCGGCGAGATGCGGCCCCAGCCGACCGCACCGGAGAGGCACAGATTGTCGAGCCAGCGGGGGTCGTAGTTTGCGACACGGGCGGGGAGCAGAGTGCGCTCCCATTCAATGGCCGGGGCTTCAAAGCCTTCCAGCTGGCGCAGGGCTTCGAGGACGCCTTCTTCGCCGGCCAAATGCGACTGCGGGGCTACGTGCTGCCAGCGGAGAAGCCAGTTCATGTAGACCGCGGGAGTAACGGCTTCGACCTGCTTGCGGCGTGTACCGAGTGTGAGCCGATGGATGCGCTGCAGGATGCGTCGCTCGCACCACTCAATATGGTGGTCTTCAGTTGCTGCGGGATGCTCGAATGCACCGCGCATGAGCAGGCCCTGCATCTCGATCGCGAGAAAGGCTTTGAAGACTTCGGCTGGATCGAGGAATAAAAGCTGTGCGAAGGCGGCCGCGGTGGTGGGACCGATGATTTGTAACCAGCCTTGCGCTAGTTGCTTGAGGGCGATTTCTTTTGTGACTTCTTTAGGAACATGAACGGACGAAGAGGCGGGCTGAAGTGGGGGAACGGTCTCGGCAATTCTGAAAGCGCCGGGACTTTTCACTGCGCTCAAAATGACACCTTCATTGCTTGGGGAAGAAGGGTAGAGCGCGGCGACGTGGGCGTGGCGTTCGGTAGCGACCCAGCAAGCTTGCCCGGCGCAATCCAAAATGTGGGCACGACCGCTTTGCGTGAGACGCTCGTAAAAGATCGGCCAGTGGCGGGCCGCCTCGTGATCCAGAAAGTGCAGCGGCAAGGCGACGAGCGATTGCAGCAGGTCATGCAGTTCGTGCTCGTCGCGAAGGTCTGGAAATATCTCGCGCCGGACAGCGTCGACCGCGGCCTGGTCGAGGTGGCCGGTCTGATTGAGCAGCGATTGCGGGATACCGCGGCCTAACGAGACCGCCTTGGCGCGGCGCTCTTCCGCGCCCGCTTCGTCGAGATAGGCATAGGGGTTGGCGTTCAGTAATTCATGCGCGAACTGCGAGGGAACAGGTGTATCGACGGCCAGGCAGCGGATGCCCCCGTCTTTTATCCCACGCAGCACTTCGATGAGGCCTTCAAGGTCCATTGCCTCCTGCAGCACGTCTTTCATCACTTCATCGACCAGAGGATGCGATGGGATCTGGATGTCGCCAACGATGGTCTCGAAGCACGCCGCCGCTTGCGGAAAGACAGAGGCAAGCAGGTCCTCCGATCGCGTGCGTTGAATCTGCGGGGCGATGCGTTTGCCCTTCGACATGCGGAGCAATTGCAGAGAGCGGCCTGCGGCCCAGCGCCAGCGCGCCTTGAAGATGGGCGAGGCGATCGCGGCCTGTTCGAGCAATTCCTTGGCAGTGTGTTCGGTCAGGAACTGAAAGACGTCGGCGAGCGGGAAGCTGTGCTGCTCGGCGAGCGAGATGTTGATGCCGTTGTCGGTCGCCGCTGCCTGTAGCTCGAAGTTGAAGCCGCGGCAGAAACGCTTGCGCAGAGCAAGTCCCCAGGCCTTGTTGATGCGGCCGCCAAAGGGGGCATGAAGGATCAATTGCATGCCGCCGCCTTCGTCGAAAAAACGCTCAGCGATGATGGTGGTCTTGGAAGGCACGGCACCCAGGACGGCGCGGCCCGTCACGATGTAGGCGATGAGTTGGAGAGCGCCCGAGGCGCAGACGCCGCATTCTTTGGTGAGATAGTCGATGGTGTTCGTGACTTCAGGGTGGAGAGTGGGGGCGTGAGTTTCCCACGTTGAAGGGCGAAATGCGGGGATCTCTCCACTTCGCTTCGCTTCGGTCGAGATGACGCATTCAGAGGGGAACGAAGACGAGGTTTTATTTGTGGTGATATTTTGGCCGGCAAAGAGGGTCGGACAGACGTTGGGGGTGAGGGCGGAGATATGTTCGCGGAGCTCGCCGACGCCATCGCAGAGGACGGCTGTCCGCTGGGGTGCTTCCCCGAACCAGAAGGGCACGTTGGGCGGAGCGCCATGGGCGTCCTCGACGAGCACTCGCCCGGCTGCCTCAACGCGCTGCACACGCCAGCTGGTGTTGCCCAGCAGGATCACGTCGCCCTGACGGGAGTCGACGGCGAAGTGCTCATCGAGCGTAGCAATCTGTAACCCTTCCGGTTGCAAGATCACGTTGTAGAGAGCATTGTCGGGGATGCTGCCGCCGTTAGCGATGGCGATCATCCTTGCACCGCGGCGGGGATGAAGCTGGTGCTGCACGCCGTCGCGCAGCAGGTATGCGCCGTAGCGGCCGCGGCTCGATTCGATGCCGGTGTTGAGCAGAGTGACAAGCTCGTCAAAGAGCGCGCGGGTCAGGTTGCGATAAGGATAGGCGCGGCGAAGAACGTTGAAGAGCGCCTCTTCTTCCCATGATTCCGCGCCGCAGCAGGCGACGATCTGCTGCATCAGCACATCGATCGGCTGGTCGGGGATTTCGAGGCGGTCGAGCTCTCCGGCGCGCATTTTCTTGACGAGGGCGGCCTGTTCGAGAAGATCATCGCGTGTGGTGGCGAAGAGTCGGCCTTTCGGGATGGCACCGCGCCAGTGGCCGGCCCGGCCCACCCGCTGCATGGCCACGGCGACGGCCCGCGTACTGTTGATCTGGCAGACAAGGTCGATGTCGCCGATGTCGATGCCGAGTTCGAGCGACGCGGTGGCGACAAGAATCTTGATTTCGCCATTCTTCAAGCGCTGCTCGGCATCGAGGCGAAGATCGCGTGACAGCGAGCCATGATGGGCGGCGACATGTTCTTCGCCGAGCCGCTCGGACAACGCAAAGGCGATCTTCTCGACCAGGCGGCGCGTGTTGACGAACACCAGCGTGCTGCGATGGTTGTTGGCGTGGGCGGCGAGTTTGTCGAAGATCTCCGACCACATGCCGTTCGAGGTAACGGAGCCAAGTTCATCGCTCGGCACCTCGATGGCGAGGTCCAGGCTGCGGCGCTGACCGACCTGGATGATGTTGGCGGGCCTTCGGTTGGGGGAGCAGCCGGTAAGGAACTCCGCAACCAGTTCAATTGGATTCTGCGTGGCGGAGATGCCGATGCGCTGCGGCGGCGTCGGCCGGCCGGTAAGCCACGCGCCGGGGCAAAGCCGGTTTTCGCCGCAGACGAGAGCATCCAGGCGTTCCAGACTCAAAGCGAGATGCGCCCCACGCTTGTCGTCGGCCACCGCGTGAATCTCGTCGACGATGACGGTTCGAACGTAGTGCAGATTTTCGCGGCTCTTGCCCGCGGTAAGCAGAAGATAAAGCGACTCCGGCGTCGTGACGAGGATATGCGGCGGGTTGCGCAGCATGGCCGCACGGTCCTTGGTGGGTGTGTCCCCGGTACGGACGCCGGTGCGAATCTCCGGACAAAGATAGCCGCGCTGCATTGCGAGCTGCTGGATCTCGCGGAGCGGCAGTTCGAGATTCTTCTGAATGTCATTTGACAGCGCCTTCAGCGGCGAAACGTAGATGACCTGCGTACAGGATTGCAGGCGCCCCTCAAGAGCAGCCCGGAGCAACGTATCGATCGCAACCAGGAACGCAGCAAAGGTCTTGCCGGAACCGGTGGGCGCGGAGATAAGCGTGGTCTCCCCGGCAGCGATGCTGGGCCAGCCTTCTTCTTGAGGCTCGGTAGGCGAACCAAATTTCCCGAGGAACCACTCAGCTGTTATGGGGTGCGCCCAGGTGAGAGCGGGAGGTAAGGCCATGCCGGATTATAGCCTGGCATTTCGTACTTTCTTCGCTCTTCCACAATCGTTTTCGCCGGTCACACCCCAACTCGGTTCAGGTTGTTCAGTCAAGAAGCCCTAGGAGATTTCCAGGCCACCCGTCGCGCCGTAGACCTCGCCCGTAACGTAACTTGACTCCTGCGAGGCAAGAAGAACATAGAGCGGAGCGAGTTCAACCGGCTGTCCTGGCCGCTTCATTGGCGTCTCTGAGCCGAAGGCGGGAATCTTCTTGTCGGGCTGACCGCCAGAGACCTGCAGTGGCGTCCAGATGGGACCGGGAGCGACGCAATTGACGCGAACTCCGTCGGAGGCGACTTGCCGGGCAAGGGCCCGGGTGAAGGCCAATATGGCTGCCTTGGTTGGAGCATAGTCCAGCAGGCTCGGGCTGGGATGGGTGGCCTGGATCGAAGCTGTGGTGATGATGCTGGCACCTTTGGGAAGAAGAGGCAATGCCTCCTGGCACAGCCAGAAGAGAGCCGTGACGTTCACGCGGTAAGTCGCCTCGAACTGCTCGGTTGTGATATCCGCAATCTTATCGACAGCATGCTGTTTGCCGGCGACCGCGGCGAGGATGTCCAAACCGCCTAGAGACTCGCGTGCGTCGTGTATCAGCTTGCGGCAAAACGTTTCATCGGAAAGGTCGCCGGGCAAGGCCACTGCTTTGCGGCCTTCCTTCTCGATCAGCGCAATTACCTCTTTGGCGTCCTGCTCCTCACTCGGCAGATAGTTGATCGCCACATCGGCGCCTTCACGGGCGAAGGCGATGGCCGTCGCCCGGCCGATGCCAGAGTCACCGCCGGTGACGAGTGCCTTGCGGCGGGGTAGACGGCCATGACCAACGTAGCTGGTTTCGCCGTGATCGGGCTTGGGGTTCATCTGGGCTGCGGAGCCGGGAACCGGCTGCGGTTGGTGCCCGAACTCTGGCTGGGGATATTGCGTTGTAGGGTCCTGCAGGTCGTAGAGAGAGCTTGTTGCCATGGATGACTCCTTTTCGAGTACGGTGGTTCTGTGAAGGGTTCACGCTGATCGCGTTGGGTCACCGTACGATGCCGACGTTTTCCTGCTAGTTGCGCTCGCGACTGCTCACATACGGAGCAGAGGATCACGTCTCGTGCGAACTAGTGTCTTATGCAGGGCACCTGGGCCCAGTACGTGAATTTTTGATCACATCACACGCTGAGAGAGGCGCTCCGCATCTCAAGCATCCATCCGCCAAAAACCTGCATACAAGCCAGTACAACAACTTTTTGGGGGGCTGCATGTTTCATACCTTGCGCACGGGCGTCGCTGCACTCGTCTTTCTAACCATCCTTCCAAGTAGCATCAGCAGCCGGCTACATGCTCAGGAGGTCTCCGCGGTAAAGGGCGGTCTCCAGGGCGCCATTACCGATGCGACTGGAGCGGCTGTTCCAAATGCCACCGTCACATTCAGTGGTCAGTCTGATCGACGTACCGCGACCACCGATGCCGGTGGGCGCTATAGCGTTGGCGGACTCACTCCTGGGCTGTACACGGTCAGTGCGCAGGCGCAGGGCTTCAAATCGACGCAGGCGAAGAATGTCGAGGTTGTAATCGGCAGATTGTCTGGGCTCGATCTTAAACTTGAGACGGGCGGCGTCAGCGACACCGTTGAGGTGAACGCGAACAGCCTGGAGATTGAGACGACCTCGACAGCGGTTGGTGACAACCTGAGCGCGACCTTCTATTCTCAGGTGCCCGTCGCTCGAAATGTTGGCAGCCTCTTCTATGTCGCTCCGGGTGCGGTGAACAGCGGCGGCACCGGGACTTCGAATCCATCGATTGGCGGCGCCACTGGTCTGGAGAATCAATACATCATCGATGGCGTAAACCTGACGGACGTAGGCTACGGCGGGCTTGGCGTTTCGAGCCCAACCTATGGTTCACTCGGTACTGGCATCAATCTGTCGTTCGTGCAGGAAGTGCAGGTGAAGACAGGTGCGCTTGAGCCGCGGTACGGGCGGGCCGATGGGGGCATCGCGCTGATCGTTACCAAAACGGGTGGAAGAAACTTGCATGGCGCACTGAGTGCGTATGCGGCCCCGGAGTTTTTCCAGGCGGGTCAGCGCTATGCAGACGACTATGGGCGCGTAAACACTCACGGGCGAATCTTTGCGCTGCCGCAGTACGATGCCGCAGTGGAGCTGGGCGGCCCCATTCCTGTCGGTCGAGTGAAGGACAAGCTGTTCTTCTTCGGCGCGTTCAATCCATCGGTCAACCAGTTCTACTATGCCGCTCCAAACCCGACAGATCCGGCCATCCCAAGCATTGTGAGTCATGGCGCCTTTCATAACTCGATCACGGCGTACAGCTGGGCTGGCAAGGTGACGTACAAGCCCAGCGACAACGTCACCTTTGAAGCCTCGGCGTTTGGCGATCCTTCGCGCTCGAACCGCGGTCTGGGCACGGTTAATGAGGACACCTTTCCTAATTACCCCAACATCAACCAGGCCACGGACACACCCTTCAGCCGCTGGGACTTTGGCTCACGCAGCGAAGTGGTGCGGATGAACGCAGTGCTGAGCCCAACCTGGACACTCGACATCGCGGGAACAGCCAAGCAGAGCCACTTCACCGAAAGCGGCTTTGCCGATGTGTATGCGATCCAGGACAACACTTTGGTCCCGAGCGGAGGATCGCAGTACAACGCACAGGGGCTGGGCTTCTATCAGAATCCCGAGACGCACGCGTATAGCATCGCGATCAACACGGAGAAGATCGTGCACCTCGGCGGCACGCACTCCCTCTCAATTGGATACGAGTTCAACCGAGGCATCTATGACCTGTTGAAGGGCTATAGCGGACCAAGCTTCAACTTCCCGACGGTAAACGACGTGGGGATCGCAACTCCGGCAAGTCTCGCCGGCCAAGTTACGAACGCGGGGTTCAAGCTCGTTGCCGTCGTGCCCGACCCAACGAATGCCGCTTCCAATTGCCCGGTCACCATCTGCCCTCTGTATCACGGCAACCCCGTCTACCTGTCTCAGAACCGCGGTCTGTTCAGCCCAGGGCAGGCCTACACCGGCCAGAGCTATCACCAGATCTACGGCAACGACAACTGGAGTATCAACCGCTTCGTTACTGTGAACGCCGGTTTGCGTTGGGACGAGGAGCAATTGAACGGCGTAGTGCAGCAGTATGTCTTCAACGACAACTGGTCGCCCCGGCTTGGCATTAACATTGATCCATTCGGTGACCGCAAGTCGAAGATCTTCTTCAACTTTGCGCGGTACACACAAAGCCTTCCCAGCGATGCCGCGATTCGCGAGCTGAACCAGGAACAGGATGTTTATCGCGCCAACTTCGCGCCGCTGACTGATGGCGCCGGAAACATCGTGCTGAACCAGTATGGGACAGTGACTCCGGTGCTCGACGCGGCCCACCTGATCAGCGGCAATCCGGCTGCAGGCAGCAGAGCTGGATCGGCCATCTCTATTAGTGGATCTACTCCCGAGCTGATTGCCGCGGGAACAAAGCTGAACCTCGAAGAGGAGTTCATCGGCGGCATTGAGCGGGAACTTCCTGGCGGCTTTGTGCTGAGTGCGCGCTATGTCGATCGGCGGCTGCTGCGTATTCTCGAAGACATGTCCGGCGTTTCGCCGGAGGGTGCCAACGGCGGCGTAGTCCAGAACTTCCTGATTGGGAATCCAAACTCGTCGTCGGACTACTTCACCAACGAGGAAGAGCTTGCCTATACGCCCGGCGGACCGCTCCCGGCTCAATGTGTGCTGGATTATGGAACGCAGACCTCAAGTTCCGGCGCAATCATTGGTGCTGCCTGCGGCCTCAATCCCGACGTTGCGGGTCTCCCCACTCCAGACGGCAAGCCCGACGGTTTCGCGAATCCGCGACGCCACTATCAAGCGCTTGAAATCGAGCTGAATAAGAGCTTCAGCCATAACTTCCTTATGCGCGCAAACTACCGCTTCGCCAAACTCTATGGGAACTATGAAGGTCTTTACCGCAACGATAATGGCCAATCAGATCCCGGCGTCAGTTCACTCTTCGACTTCACGCAGGGCATCCTTGGAGAACTCGGCGGTCAGTTTACTCCGGGTTATCTTAATACTGATCGCCGCAACGTGGGCAATCTGTATGCTTCCTATGCCATACCGTCTCACTATGCGCGCAACTTGACCCTCGGGGTAGGACTTCGCGGCGAGTCAGGTACGCCGATCACCAACCTTGGCGCACATCCGGTGTACGACAATGAGGGTGAGATCCCGATTGGCGGCCGCGGCGCCCTTGGGCGGACCGCGTCTGACACACAGCTCGACCTGCACACCGACTACCCGATTCCGACGGACCGCTTGCACCTCAAGCTTTCGTGGGACATGTTCAACGTGACCAACGCGCGCAGGCTGGTCGCAGTCGATCAAGACTCCGCGCTGAACTCCACCACACCCAACGTCGACTTCCTCAAACCGCTGGCTTTCCAGCGCGCCTTCTATGCGCGCGCTGCGATCCGGCTCGAATTCTGAGACTTACAACCTTAAACAGAAGGGCCAG
>CAZZYQ010000009.1:59778-64972 GCA_964658395.1 uncultured Granulicella sp.
CCCTTCTGCTTGGTGCGGCTGCCGCTAGGGGTTGGACGGTGTGAGTGGTACGCCTGCTGGTGCCACCTTCGGAGCGAGCAGGAAGTCAATGCCGTTCAGGGTTCCGTTGCCGAGGACACGGTTATAGCCTTTCGGCGTCGTATGATACAGGCCATTGAAGCCGGGGATGTTCTCCTTGAATGGCTTGATCGGATATCCACTCGCCTGCAGGTTTGCAAGCGTGTAAATGTAATAGTTGGCGTTCCCGACGCGGCTTCCGAGCTGTTGTAGCCCGAGTGCCGCGAGGCCCGCGAAATCTGGTGCCGATGCACTAGTACCGATCGCATAGTAGTAGGTATCGTTGAACGTTTCCAGGACCGCGCTGTCATCGGGGTCGCATTCGCCTTTCACTCCGCTGGGACATCCTCCCATGTGCAGAGCGAGGTCAGGCACCGTCCGAAATGCCCTGCTGCCGGTGTCGCTCTGGGTCTGATAGCTCGGCTTCTTGAAGATAATGCTGTTTCCGCCGCCTGAGCCCCAGTACGCGCTGTGGGCATCGGTCCCGTAGAAGATGTCTTCGTCAAGGGGATCTGCAAACGCTTGTTCGCGGACGTAAGCAGAGTCGCGGGTCTTCCCGTCAGCCTTTGTGATCAGGTTTGTTCCTCCCACGCCTGTCACGTGCGGACTGGAGGCCGGGAACGAGACCGACTTTCTGAAGCTGCCGCAGTGACCTTCACCGGTGAAACAGCTCAGCGCAGGCACAGAAAGCGCGCCGGAGTCTCCGGACGAAGCAATGAACGTGATTCCCTGGGCGTTCCCTTGGGCTAACAAGTCGTTCTCTACTCCAAGCAGGAAGGTAAAGTCGGACCCGTTGTTGTAGAGAGCGGTGTAGAAGAGTTCAGGCAATCCGAAGGACATGCTCACGATGTCCGCTTTGTTGTCCGAGACGATTGCAACGAGACCGTCGATGATCGACTGGTCGGTCAGGTCAGGAAGATTGTAGTGGATGATGTGCGCGCCCGGAGCCATCCCTCCGGCCTGCTCCATGTCGAGTTCGGTCTCGAAAGAATCGCCGTTGAAACCCGATCCGCCATCGACATCGATTTCGGAGAAGTGAGGAACAGCGAGCTTCTCGTGGCTGAAGTACTTGACCATGTCGACGGGAAGATAGGCCCCATCCGTCAGGGTCGCGATGGTAATGCCCTTGCCGGTGTAGACCTGGTAGCTGGGAAAGTTGTATGCCTGCTTCAGATCGGTGAACCAGTAGCCGCCGGTCGGGCCGTAGCGGTTCTGCGGAGCAAGTTTGCGCTGGGAGTGCGTCTGCATCGGGATAGGAAGGTGGTTGAGTCCGATGATGACCGCACCGGCGCGGGTAAGAGCGTCCGGCTGGTTCATTCGGCCCTGTGCCTCTACAACAGCTTTGCCGCTCTTCAAGGTACCGTTCATCAAGCGGGTTCCAAGTGCCTTCTCGACGGCGCTGCTGTCTCCGGTTACATGGATATGGTGCCCGCTGACGATAGCAGTCTGGAGACCATATTGGGCGAGCTGTGCCTGCACCTCGTTGAATTGCTTGTCGGTTGCACCATAACGAGCGCGGAATTGTTCGGGCGTTAGCCATTTGCGGTAAGTGGGCGAGTTGGGATCATGCAGGGCTTCGAGGTCGCGCTCTAACTGGTCACGATGCTGAAGCGGAATGTAAATGTCGAAGCTGACACGCTGGGTGGCAGCAACGCGGCTTTGGAGAGCGATTCTCTCGGCGGCGGAGAGTGTGAGAGGAGAGGCGAGAAGGGCGGCGCAAGCCAGCCCAAACAGAGCGGATCGGGTGATGTTCATCGTCAGGCCTCTGGACGGTTTCTAGATGTTGATTTGGACACAGGAGGAGAGGGGCAGAGTTTCAGTGCAACACAAGAAGCGACGCCGCTTCGAAATCACAGCTTGGGGGAAACGCCCTAACCAACTCGGATGGGTCTGTAAGCGGGATGCTAGCACGAGAGTGCAACACGACAACAACTTTTTATGGATGGACAAACGTGCCGTCCTCTGCGCTGTTATCTCTCGGACGTAGGCCCAGCAGCCACATGTTGACTGCTGCGCCGGACGCCGGACCGCACAAGCGCTTCGATGGCAGAGACGGTCTCGATGCCCCCGCGAGCGCCCACCGCTGTACAGTTGAGCGCGGCCGCGGCGCAGGCGAACTCGAGCTGCTGCGGCAGCGGCCAGCCCTGCAATAACCCGTAGATAAATCCAGCGTGGAAGATGTCCCCGGCGCCCGTCGTGTCGATTACAGGGACCTGGAAGGCAGAAGCGTGATGGAGGTGGTGGCCGTCCCAGGCGAGGACGCCGTCCTCACCGAGCGTCGCGGCTGCAAGCCGACAGCCAAATCGGTGCTGCATGTGACGCAGCGCTTCACCCAGGTGCGACTGGTTCATGAGCCGGCAAGGAAAGTCACGGCTGGCAATCACGTAGTCGATGTGTTCAAGAAGCGTCTCGACGCCGGGGTAGAGCTCGTCGAGATCGGCGATGACGGGAACGTTGGCTTCACGCGCCCAGCGGGCGGCCAAAACAGCGGCTTGCGTATCGTAGCCATCGACGTGCAGGGCCCTTGCATTGACGATCCACTCGCGGCGAAGCTCGGAGGGCTGGAGGACCATGCGCTCATCGCGGCGGCAAAGAACCGTGCGCTCGCCGCCGTCATCCACCAGGATGAGCGACTGCGGACTGGCTCCGCCCTGCACGGCGATCAGGCGGGTCTCGACCCCGGATTGGGCGAATGCCTCGCGGTGCAGTGTGGCCCCTAGATCGTCGCCCAGCTTACCGACGTAGCGGGTGGACAACCCCCAGCGCTGGCAAGCCACAACGGTCGAGGCGACCTGGCCCCCGGGCAGTACGGTAGCGTCGCGGTATTCGACTTTGGAGCCGCGGACCGGAAAGGTAGAAAGCGGAATAACCGTGTCCGTGGCGTTGAGTCCAACGCCAACCAGATCAACCCTGGGGAATGAAGCCACCTGATCATCCTAACGTCTGAGGAACCTTAAGGCTTTGTACTGAAGCTTCGTCGAAGCTCGCTGAGCAACTGCCACAGGACCGGGTGTGAAGCAACTGGGGTATGTTGAAGCGACTCCAACAGGAAGTACGTCGATGGAGAGAGCGATGCCAAGCCCCGGACCCACAGATGAAGTGACAAACGACCACGCAGCGAGCGAACCAGGCAAGCAGGACACGGCTGCGACGCCTTCCGGCTACAAGGGCAACAACCCCGCAACGGCAGGACCGGGCAAATCGGATGTCGTGTCGAACACGTCGGAAAACGCGCAGGGGCACCTTAATCCCTCCGCTCCCGAGGATGCGAACGTCACTCCGGGTTCGGCCTCTACTAAGTAGCCGGAACAAACCAGGTGAAACCAGTTTGGCGCTAAGATGCCGGACGTATAAACTTGGGCAAGGAAGAGTGGCCGAGTGGTTGATGGCTCCAGTCTTGAAAACTGGCGTACCTGAAAGGGTATCGGGGGTTCGAATCCCTCCTCTTCCGCCAGATCTCCCTGCCTGCCCTTTCTTCCTGACAAGGGCATTGAATGTCGGCCCTCATTCTGTTCACCTCGCCAACGCATGACCTGAAGGTGTACTCTGGACGCCCTCCGCGGGCCGCTCGCAACGCGGATGCGAAGGAGTCAACCATGGCAACAGCCGCACCAGTACAACAGGTTTCGCCCGAAACCTATGGCCGCGCAGTCAACTTGAAGAAGCGGTATGAGAACTTCATCAATGGTGAGTGGACCGCGCCGATAAAAGGCCAGTACTTCGAAAATGTTACGCCGGTAACGGGCGAGATCCTTTGCCACATCCCGCGATCGGGAGCGGAGGACATCAACGCAGCCATCGACGCGGCGCATGCGGCCAAGACCGCCTGGGGACGAACTTCAGTAGCGGCGCGGGCGCGGATTCTTGAGCAAATCGCGCAGCGGATCGAAGACAATCTTGAGTACCTGGCGACGGTCGAGACATGGGACAATGGCAAGCCGATCCGTGAAACGATGGCAGCTGATCTGCCGCTTTGCATCGATCACTTCCGCTACTTTGCCGGCTGCATCCGGGCGCAGGAAGGCGGCATCTCGGAGATCGACCACGAGACCGTGGCGTACCACTTCCACGAACCGCTTGGTGTGGTAGCGCTGATCATCCCCTGGAACTTTCCTCTGCTCATGGCGACGTGGAAGCTCGCCCCGGCGCTCGCTGCGGGCAATGCCGTCATCCTTAAACCGGCGGAGCAGACGCCGCTTTCGATCCTGGTGCTGCTGGAGCTGATCGGCGACCTGCTGCCCCCCGGTGTGTTGAACGTGGTCAACGGCTTTGGTCTGGAAGCGGGTAAACCGTTGGCCTCGTCACCACGAGTAAACAAGGTCGCATTTACCGGCGAGACAACAACGGGCCGGCTGATCATGCAGTATGCCTCGCAGAACATCATTCCGGTGACTTTGGAACTTGGCGGCAAGTCGCCAAACATCTTCTTTCGAGACGTGATGAACGAGGACGATGCGTTCTTCGACAAGTGTCTGGAAGGCTTTACGATGTTTGCGCTGAACCAGGGCGAGGTCTGCACCTGTCCTTCAAGAGCTCTGGTTGAAGAATCGATCTATGAGCAGTTCATGGAACGAGCGACAGCACGGGTGAAGGCGATCAAGCGCGGCAATCCACTGGACAGCGACACGATGATTGGCGCGCAGGCTTCGACTGAGCAGATGGAAAAGATCCTCTCCTACTTCGACATTGGTAGACAGGAGGGCGCAAAGGTGCTTACGGGCGGCAAGCGTTCCGATGCCGGGCCAGAGGGTGGTTTCTACATCGAGCCTACGATCTTCGAAGGCCATAACAAGATGCGCATCTTCCAGGAGGAGATCTTCGGACCCGTCGTTTCGGTAACGAAGTTCAAGGACGAAGAGGACGCGATGAGCATAGCGAACGACACCCTCTATGGCCTTGGTGCGGGAGTTTGGACGCGCGACATCAACCGGGCCTACCGCTTCGGACGCGGCATTCAGGCTGGACGGGTCTGGACCAACTGCTACCACTTGTACCCGGCACACGCGGCGTTTGGAGGATACAAGCAGTCCGGGATCGGCCGGGAGAATCACAAGATGATGCTTGACCACTACCAGCAGACGAAGAACCAGCTCATCAGCTATAGCCCGAACGCCATGGGTTTCTTCTAGCTGGAGAC
>CAZZYQ010000009.1:65072-81815 GCA_964658395.1 uncultured Granulicella sp.
ATGGTTGCGCCACGACGCCAGGTCCGATCGATGAGCCAAGAACAGAGTCTTCAGCCTCTTGAACTACCGGATGTTAAGATAGCGACTGAGGCAGTCCCCCCTGTATGGATCCATCGCACATCCGCAACTTCGCGATCATCGCGCATATTGATCATGGCAAGTCCACGCTCTCCGACCGGCTGCTTGAACTCACCGGTTCATTAACCGACCGCGAGATGCAGGCGCAGGTGCTCGACGCGATGGACCTCGAACGCGAGCGCGGCATCACCATCAAGGCGCATACCGTTCGCATGATGTACAAGGCGGAGGATGGCGAGACGTACCAGTTGAACCTGATCGACACGCCAGGGCACGTCGATTTCTCCTACGAGGTGTCGCGCTCGCTTGCATCGTGCGAAGGCGCATTGCTTGTCGTCGATGCCTCGCAAGGAGTGGAGGCCCAGACGCTTGCGAACGCCTACCTGGCCATCTCAAATGGCCTGGAGATCATTCCGATCATCAACAAGATCGACCTGCCGAGTGCGGACATCGAGCGTACCAAGGAGATGATCGAGAAGACGGTGGGGCTGCCGGCGGATGACGCAATTGCCGTGTCCGCCAAGACTGGCCTCAACGTCGCGTCGATCCTTGAAGCGGTCGTCAACCTGCTTCCGCCGCCGCAAGGCAATCCCGAAGCTCCTCTGCAGGCACTGATCTTCGATAGCTGGTTTGATGCCTATCGCGGGGTGATTGTCCTGGCCCGCATCATCAATGGCAGGCTTCGCAAGGGGATGAAGATCAAGGTCATGTCAAATGGCAAGACCTTCGATGTCGAAAGCATGGGCGTCATGACTCCCAAGCCGGTTGAGCTTACCGAACTAAGCGCGGGCGAAGTGGGCTTCTTTGTCGCGACCATCAAGAACGTCGCGGACACCAAGGTGGGCGACACCATCACTTCGGTCGAGAATCCTTGTGAGTCCGCTCTACCGGGCTTTGAGGACATTAAGTCGATGGTCTTCGCCGGACTTTATACCGTCGATTCGCACGAACACGCCATGCTGCGCGACGCGCTCGAAAAGCTTCGGCTAAACGACGCGAGTTTCTCCTTCGAGCCGGAGTCCTCCGTCGCGCTTGGTTTCGGCTTCCGCTGCGGCTTCCTCGGACTGCTTCATCTCGAGATCATTCAGGAGCGTTTGGAACGAGAGTTTTCGCTCGACCTGATCACCACCGCCCCCGGCGTGCGCTACAAGATCACCATGACCGATGGCAGCGTCCTTGAAGTCGACAATCCCTCGCGCTGGCCCAATCCAACCGAGATCGAGACGGTTGAAGAGCCTGTGATCATCGCGAAGATACTTACAAACGAAGAGTACGTTGGCGGAATTTTGAAGCTGGTCGAAGACAAGCGCGGCCGTCAGAAGAACTTCGAGTATGTCTCCGAGACGCGCGTTCTGCTCACCTATGAACTGCCGCTGAATGAGATCGTTCTAGACTTCTATGACCGGCTCAAGTCTGTCTCGCGCGGATACGCCTCGCTCGACTACGTCCTTGCAGGCAGCTGGGTCTCGCCCATGGTCAAGATGGACATCCTTATCGGCGGCGACCCTGTCGATGCACTCGGCATCATCGTCCATCGCGACTTCGCTTACGACCGGGGCCGTGCACTGGTCTCGAAGATGCGCGAACTGATTCCGCGGCAGATGTTCGAAGTGGCAATCCAGGCCGCCATCGGTGCAAAGGTCATCGCCCGCGAAACCGTGACCGCGATCCGCAAGAACGTGATCGCGAAGTGTTATGGCGGCGACATCAGCCGCAAGCGCAAGCTTCTCGAGAAGCAGAAAGAGGGCAAGAAGCGGATGAAGCGGATCGGCAAGGTAGACATTCCGCAGGAGGCGTTTCTTGCCGTCTTGAAGGTCGGCGAGGAGTAACCTCGCTCATCTACCGCGGGTAACCGACCTTTTCCCGGAAAGGATTTACCAAGCTGCAATATATTTCTGTGGAAACTTCTGACCGAGCTGCACTTAGCTGATCATCAAAGCAAAAGCGGGAAACGCGGGCCGGACAGCGTAACATGTTCATTTGCAGCAACATAGCCGCTGTTACCAAGAGTGCCCTTGGCATCCTGCAGCGGAGGCGTCTCGACCGGGATCTAGGCGTCCGGGAATTCCACAGAGTTTTCCACTGCCCGCCTCAAGCCCTAACAGGACGAAGAGCTCTCGCGAGCTCTTCGTCCCGTCCATGAGCTCATCCCTTACTGCTTTGGAGGGGTAGTGGGCTTCGGGGTTGCCGGACGGGCGGGTGTGGATGTACGCGGCCTTGTCGCGGATGGAGCGGAAGGTGGAGGCGCGGCCACTCCAGAGGAGACGTTATAGGCGCTGATGACAGCTTCCGTGACATCCGTGGTAGGCAGCGCCCAGAGCACCGGACTCTGCTGTCCACTCACATCGAGTAGCAGGGTGAAGCCGTTGTCCTGGACGTACTTGCGCATCGTGACATTGACCTTTTGCGCGAGTTTGCCATATGCCTCCTGAAGATCGGCGTTGTAGGCAGCGGTCGCATCCTCAGCGTCACGATTCAGCTGCTTTTCCTTGGTGTCAATGTTTTTCAGGCGGGAGGCGCGCTCTTCGTCGGTAAGAGTTGCCGGAGCGCTTTGCAGCTGCTTCTTCAGGGAGTCGACCTCCTGCGCAAGGGTGTCGATCTGTGTCTTCTTGGGTTCGTACTTCTTCTGTACGTCTTGAACCGTCTTTTGGCCTTCGTTCGTGGCGAAGACCGATTGCTCGAAAGCGATAAGCGCCACCTTCGCCGGGATAGCCTGCGGAGCGACAGGTGCAGCCGCTGGAGCGGTGGTGGCGGAAGCAGAAGGCGCCGGAGTTGCGGTCTGGGCGATTGCGGATACAGTCATCAGCCCCGCGCCGAGCGCGGACATAAGAGCGAGATTACGATTCATGCGGGGACAAACTCCTAGAGATCGAACAAAATTGATAGTTGAAGAACCGGGCGAAGGCTTACGACGACTCATGAGCGTGCGAGCCGTGATGCGGAGACTCGCAGCAGAATCGCAAAGAAGGCCGTGTTATCGGATTCGTCGGTTGAGTTATATTCAGCACCTTGGCCGAGCGATCCGCTTTGCCTAAGCTTTAGACTTGCCCTCATTCCACTCCCTGGGACAGCGCCACGACTCTAGTGGTTTGTTGCTCGATTGTTCCCGTGTCCACAACCCGCGGTCAGCCGATGAGAGAGTGCCGGAACACACACGATTATAGGTTGCCCAGATTATGCGGTCAAACACGATCACGGCAAAAGAGCGCGCTCCGTGACAGGTTTGCGTCTACGGAATTTGGTAGCTCAGAGAGACATGATCTCTGTTTTTCGAAGGGTGCGCATCCGCTGTCCGCGAAAATGCACGAAAAACGGCAACTGCCAGCTTGGCTGTTTGATTGCTCTCATCAGGCACGGATCATGTTGTACGAACCGCCCCTTTCCACGAAGAACTCGCGCCCATGTAGCCGCGGTTTACCGGAGAGGGAGAGGCTTCCAGAGCATACGGGGGCCGTTTCAGGAGGCCGTGACTGGCCATTGCATAGAGTGCGGGGAGATCGGGCCGCCGATACGCACCCTGCGTCTGCGATCCCTGTGGGAAGAATGATGTTGGTTGCCAGCCTCCTCGGTGTCTCGGACTCGATCGCAGAGGCGGCTTCCTTGTCTCCCGTTCGTCTCATCCCCTAATTTGCCAAAAGAAAAATCGACGAGTATGATCAGGTCTGCGTTGCGAACTGGCTGTGGGTGCCGATCTCGTGCAGCTGCCACGTTCCTCTGGGCAATGGTTTAGCCCTTTCAGGAATGCCGAGCAGGCTAGAGGTGATCGCTACCGACAAACCGGTTATGTCGCGAGCACCAGCATCGCGACCAATCGCTTGTCCTTAGAAAATTGTGCCGGTCGTACAAAGGTGTAGGCCGGGTAACGCATGCCATGGTGTTCGACCCGGTGATTCGGCATGCAGCCAGTGAATCAAACGTAGCTACCAGAGTAAAACTTGAAATCGCTTCTTCCGACGCAAAATCCCGAAGTGTTTCGCCGGGCACCTGGTGCAACGGCGTAGCTGCGGGCTGTTCCGGGCGAAGGGGCGTTAATCCAGCACGTGTGTAACAGGAAGTGGAAGCATGAGTTCTGAACAGAATTTGTCCGAGATGCCGTCGCGCATGGATTCGCCTCAAGGTCCGCCGCCCTCTGTGCAGGGTGATGCGGGTGAAGATGGAGGCCAAAATGTGCCGCATGGCATGGGTCAGTCCAAAAGCAGCCGCCGTCGCCGCAGGAAGCGGAAGGGTAAGTCGCCTGAGGGGGTTGCGCTGAGCGGTTCGGCGCAGGCGGCTGATAGCGGAGAACCTAGTTCAGGCCATGTCAGTCCACTAAGCCCGGATGGCTCGCAGCCTAACCGCCCGCAGAACTTCCAGCCTGCTGCGGGACAGCAGCAGGGTGCAAACGGCAACGGCACCAAACGCTGGAAGAAGAAGTTTCGCGAGCGTGATCGTCAACGCCCCTCGGACAATCCCGGTAACCAGGTCAACGGAAGCGCGCAGGCCGGCAACGGGTCTGGCGGCGGCCAGCGCGAGCGGGACACGCACCAGTTTGGCAACAACGGCTTCAAGCAGCGAAAAGGTGGCAGCGGCAAACAGCAGCGCGGACCGCGCAGCTTTGTCGGTCCCATGGACCACAGCTATCGTGCAGTAAACGGGAACTTCGCTGACACGTCTCCTTCCACGATCGAGACGCATGGAAACTACCAGGGCCGCAGTAACGGCCGTGCTTATCAGAGCGACTCGCAGCCGATCGATTACTCGCAGGGCCGCAGCATCCCCATTCCTGAAGATGCCCAAACCAGAATCTTCTTCTTTATCGATGATCTGTTCTTCGTCGCGAAGATTCAGGAGACCGCCCGAAAACTCGGCGTCAAGGTGGAGTTCGTAAAGAATGATAAGGAAGCCATTGCAAAGCTTACGGGAGTAGAAGAGGCAGACCGGCCGGCGCTCATCGTCTTTGATCTGAACAACGCAAGTGCCAAGCCAATGACGCTGATACCTAAGCTGAAGACGAAGTTCAAGAAGAGCACATCGATTATCGGGTTTCTCTCGCATCTTCAAGGTGATCTGAAGGCGAAGGCGGTCGAGGCGGGATGCGACTCTGTGATGCCTCGCGCGGCCTTCAGCCAGAACCTGCCGAACCTTCTACGCCGGTATGGCATCGTTGAAGAAGACGAACCGAATTACAACATGTAGTCGCAGAGATGAATGAACAGCCCGACGGGACAAGCGTCGGGCCGTTTCGCTTCGGCACTGCCTTGCGTTTGCGACTCCCAAAGCGGAGAGCAGAGAGGTTTCGTCAGCCGGTCAGGCAGGGATGGCAGACGAATCTATCCCGGCGGCCAGGTCATGGGGCGGCCGCCGAGCAGGTGAAGGTGCAGGTGCTCAACGGTCTGTCCGCCATCACTGCCGGTGTTGATCACAATCCGATACCCGTTCAGGCCCTTATTGCGTGCTATCTGTGCGGCGACCGCAAGCAGATGCCCGAGGAGCGGAGCTTCTTCCACTCCAGCAGCTGCAGTGGAAGCAATGTGCTTCTTGGGGATGACGAGGATATGGGTCGGCGCCTGCGGCATGATATCGGCGAAGCCGATACTCTCCGCGTCCTCATGGATGCGCAGAGCAGGAATGGATCCAGAGACGATCTTGCAGAAGAGGCAATCAGCTGCCATAGGTTGATCTTACCTCGCGCTACTTCTTGAAGTACTTCGGCTGTTTTCCGGAAACCCAAGGATCGTAGGCGGCGGCAAATTTGAGCCGTTCGGGGATGGATGGATGGCTGAACGTCCAGAACTCAATCACCGGGTGAGGAGTGGGATCGTCGAGCGACTCTTCTCCCAGCACCTGGAAGGCCTGTGCCCCGACCGATTGAGGGTCGGCAACGATGCCGTGAATAGCTTCCTGCCCGTAGACATCCGCAGCGTGCTCCTGGGACCGGCTGAAGGCATTTGCAAATGGTTGTGAAAGGAAGCCAAGAACGGAAAGCACAAACATGATGACGACGAATGCCGCCCAGTCTTGCTGCTCCGGCACTCCCCAAGCTGGCCCGAAGCGTTGTATGAGCCACTGTACGCCCTGATAGCCTACCCAGAACAGGATGAGCAGCCCCCCTGCGGCGAATGCCAATCCTTTGTAGATGTGGTTCAGCACGTAGTGTCCCATCTCGTGGCCGAAGACGAAGGAGATCTCGTCCGGCGTGGCTTTCGCGATGGAGGTGTCCCAGACTACGACCCGCTTGGATGCGCCGATGCCCGTAACATAGGCGTTCAGGCCAGTGACCTTCTCGCTGGCTTTCATCAGAAACATGCGTTCCGGTGGAATGTTGATTCCGCCGCGCGCCACCACCCGCTCAAGCCGTTCGACGAGTGCCGGATCTGACTTGCTTAGCGGTTCGAAGTGGTTGAAGAGCGGATCGATGAAGATAGGCGAGATGAAGATGCCAAACACGGCAGACAGCATTGCAGGAATCCAGAACCAGAACCACCAGTGCTTCGGTGACTTTCCTATGACAAAAAACAGCAGCATGAAGAGCTGGGCGCCGATCACACAGGAAAGTCCAAACGTCTTTGTCTTGTCAGCAAACCAGCTTCCCCAATGCTGTACAGATTGCCCATATTCCAACGAGATGAAGTGGCCGTACATCTCGAGCGGGAGGCTCAAGAGAGTTGTGATAGCAGAGAAGAGAAAGAAGAAGCTGAGGCCCTGAGCCCACTTGTTCGGTCCTATGCGCACGGCAACCCTCCGCATCCAGGCTGCAAGACCGAGTACCAGCAGCAGAGCGAGTTGCAGGATGCTCCAGGCTTCTTCTGCGAACTGGAGCACGGTGCGTTTGTGCGTGTACTCGACTGCGATCTTCAATTTTTCCGGCGGCAGGGTGTAGGCGGCAGGCGCGCCGTGCGTCGTAACGGCGTTCCCAGGCGATTGACCCTGAGCATGCATCGGTGCAGGAGAGAGAGCCACAAGCAAGAGAGATGCAACGAGAGTGCCGAATAGAACGACCAAAGACCGCATGGCGACAAATCTCCTCTAGGTAAGTCCAATTTACAGAAGACGCCAACGGCAGTAGCTGGTGTAGTGCGGCTGAAATACGATTGATACACTCGCAACAGGATTGGCGAAGTTCGGAGTTCCTTTGAAGAAGCTGCTTCGGTCGAAATCAGGTCTAACCTTCCCTCTAACTCTTGTTTTGACGTTGCCAGCTACTGCAGCTGTGACGGCCGCGAAGGCCGAGCCACCGGTTGGAGACGCGAAGGCGGCGGAGCCGGTGCTGGTGCAGGCGATGGAGGCAGAACTGCGCCGCGCAATAACATCGCTCGGCAGCGTACCGGCAGATGGGTCCGCTCCGAAACCTTATTTTCTAAGCTATGCGGTAGCGGATGCGACAAACCTCGACATCTCTGCGCAATATGGTGCGATCACGACTTCGAACCAGAGCCATCGGCGCATTGCCGACGTGCAGGTGCGCCTTGGCAGCCCGGCGCAGGACAACACGCATGGCGAACATCGAAACTCCGCCTTGACTACGATGGCGCTGCCGCTTACCGACGATCGCGCGGCGCTGGCCCGCAGCCTGTGGTACGCGACCGACCGCGGCTATGCGAAGGCGCTTGACAGCTATCTGAAGGTCAAGACCGAGCAGCAGGTGCGAGCGAAAGAGGAGGACGCTTCAGCCGATTTCTCGGCGGAGCAGCCGGCCCACGATCTGCTCCCGGCGGCACCGCCGCTCAACGTCGATCGCACCGCGTGGGAGCAGCGGCTCAGGGAGCTTTCCGGTCTGTTCAAGCAATATCCAGACGTCTTCTTTAACAGTGTTGGCCTGCAGGCCTCTACCGAGACCGACTATTTCGTCTCGTCCGAGGGCGCCCGCGTCGCCACGCCGAGTCATGTAGCCAGGCTGGTTGTCGTCGCCCGGACTCGGGCGACGGATGGAATGGACCTGTTTCGCGTTGAAACGTTTGAGGCCGACGCGACCGGCAACCTGCCCGACCAGAAGACGCTGCTGGCGAAGACGGTCGCCATGGCAAAGAACCTGGAACAACTGCGCGATGCGCCGATCACGGAACCATTCAACGGACCCGCAATCCTCAGCGGCCGGGCTGCTGCCGTCTTCTTTCATGAGGTGCTCGGTCACAGGCTCGAAGGTCAGCGGCAGCGGGGCGACGAGGAGGGCCAGACCTTCACCAAACTGCTCGGCAAGCCTATCTTGCCCAGCTTTCTTTCAGTCGTCGACGATCCAACACTGACGCAGTTCGAGGGCAGACCGCTGAGCGGCCACTACAGCTTCGACGATGAGGGGCAGCCGGCTCGCCGCGTCGACCTCATCCAGGATGGCATACTCAAGACGTTCCTGATGTCGCGCCAACCGATCGCCAGCTTCGCGAACTCCAACGGCCACGGACGGTCTGAGACGGGACATATGCCCACAGGGCGACAAGGCAATCTCATCGTCTCCTCATCGAAATCAGTAAGCGATACAGAGCTGCGGACAATGCTGATTGCGGAAGCAAAGAAGCAGAACAAGGCTTACGGTCTCTACTTCGAAGACATCTCCTCAGGCTTTGCGGTGACCACGCGAAGATCGCCGCAGGCCTTTCAGGTCATCCCGTTAGTGGTTTATCGCGTGTTTGTTGATGGCCGCCCGGATGAACTGGTTCGCGGCGTCAGCATCGTAGGAACGCCGCAGGCGGCGCTCAATCGCATACTCGCGACCAACAACAAGCAGGACATCTTCAATGGCATCTGTGGTGCGGAGTCTGGCTCGATCCCGGTGAGCGCTGTGGCACCGGCCATGCTGGTCTCGGAGATTGAGACGCAACGGCAGGCGCAGGGCACGGCACGGCCGCCCATCATTCCCCCACCTACGGACGGCGGGTCTTTACCGATGGGAGCGAACTCGCCGAAGGGAGCTAACTGATGGTGAGGCTCTGTTGTGATTTTTCGAGTCGGGCGCTCGAAAAGAAGCAAAACCTGAGCCTGCGCCGAAGGCTGCCAAATGTCCTGGCATCTGGTGGAGCTTTTCGGATATCTGATCGACGTCTGCGGGTGGTTGCACTGTCCTGTGCTGCCCTCTTTGTAACGAATGCGGTTACAAAGCATGCATGCGCGGAAACGAACGATCCGATGCTCACTGCCATGCAGGCGGAGCTCAAACGCGAGCAGGCGCTCCTGCTGCTGCCGGGCATGCAGAAGCCCTACTTCATCGAGTACCGCATGGATGAATTGACCAACTATGAGGCCGTTGCGAATTATGGCGCGCTTACGCGGGAGGAGCAGGGCCATCAACGGGTTGTGCGCGTCTCGGTCCGTATTGGAGACTATACGGCGGACAGTTCCAGCAGCCGAGGCGATGGCAACGTGCAGCTTGCTCCGCAGGACAACGATGCGGCGGCTCTGCGCTACGCGTTGTGGACGGCAACGGATGAAGCCTACAAGGCGGCGCTTCGTGCCTATGCGGCGAAGCAGGCGAACCTCAAGAGGTTTCAAGCAGCAGCTACAGCGGACGACTTTGCGCCGGCAAAACCAATTACTGTGGTCGATCCCCTGGTTTCGCTCGATCTTGATCGTCAGGAGTGGAAGCGCCGCATCGTCGATGCAAGCGGTCTCTATGCTTCCGATCCTGACATCAAACAAGCCGCAAACGATGTGCAGTATTCGACGGCCAGCGTGCGCGGCGTTGCGGTCAACCGCTATCTGGTGAACACCGAGGGAACGATCGTGCGGCGGGGGTATACGGGCTATGCCGCCAACATCAGCGTAGGCGGCCAGGCTGCGGATGGCATGAAGCTCGGACGTGATAATGGCACCACCGCTCGCGCGGCAAAGGACCTTGAATCGGCTGCGGCATTCCACAGGCGGGCGGTCGATGACCTGAAGTCGTATGAAGCGCTTCGCGCCGCGCCCGTCGTCGATGCGGACGATTACCATGGCGCGGTATTGTTCAGCGGAGATGCCGCCACCGATGCCCTTAGCCGCCTCTTTATACCAAACGTGGAGGCCGACCGACCGGATGTGGGCACGACTGCCCGCACCCAGGGCGCCTATACCTCCTCGCTTCACGCAAGGGTGCTGCCGGACTTCATGAACGTCAAAGATGATCCGCTGATGAACACCTTTGCAGGGCGCGCATTATTTGGCGCTTACGATGTGGACGATGAAGGGGTCGCGGCACAGCCCATCGATATTGTGCTCTCGGGCAAGCTGATGAACTACGACATTGGACGCGAACCGATCAAGGACTTTCCCGACTCAAACGGACATGGCCGCGCCGGTCTCGGCCAGCCAGCGCATTCGAAGGCGGGCGTGATGGTCTTCAAGTCGAGCGAGCCTTTAAGCCCTGAAGCAATGAAGGAGCGGCTCAGCGATCTGGCGAAGAAGCAGGGAACAGATGCTTACTTCGTGGAGACGCTTACGGGTGAGTTGATGCCGCGGCTGCTCTACCGTGTCCACGCAGATGGTACCCGCGAACTGGTCCGCGGCGCAGCTTTCGATGAACTCGATCTTCGCAGCCTGCGCAGCGACATCGTTGCAGCGGGGAACGATCCGTATGTGGAGAACATCCTGGGCCCGATCCCGCAGACGGTCATCGCGCCAAGCCTGTTGTTTGGAGATGTTGCCGTGAAGCGTGCTTCGGAAGAGCAGCAGAAGCTGCCGTACTACCCTCCGCCTTCCGAAAAATAGGCCGCTCAATCCGTCCGGGTCACATAGGCGTCCGCGTCAGGGATGTGGATGCTCTCGGCTATGTCGGTCGCCGTGGCTTTGTCCGCGAGCTTCGGGTTGATGCGCACCCAGTACCCCGTCGGGCCTTGGAACTCGATTACCTTTGCGGTGCTGTAGCGGTGCAGCAGGTCGTTCTTCAATTGGATTGCATCTTCGGGGTTGTAGAAAGCCCCAATCTGGACGCACCAGCGTCCGCCGGGGATGCTGGTCGCCGTGGGTTGCAGCGGATACGCCTCGATGCGCACCTTTGCGACCCCTGCGATGTAGATCCCGGTTGCCTTCGCGGCAGCGAGCGAGAGATCGATGATGCGGCCGCGTACAAAGGGACCGCGGTCGGTAATTCGCACCAGAACGGTCTGACCGCTTGCAAGATTGGTTACGCGAACCAGCGTTCCAAGGGGCAGGGTCAGGTTGGCCGCAGTCATTGCGTTCTGATCGTAGACTGTGCCATCGGCAGCTTTGCGGCCAGAGTATGGTGGCCCGTACCAGCTTGCGAGTCCTACCTCAATGACGGACGGCTTGCCGCGAGTCGGATCAGGGGACGACCCAATCGTCGGGGGTTTAGCAGCGGGTGGCACACGGGATGCCGGACGGCTTGCCGTATGCTCTGGTTGCTGTTCGTCGAGATCAGGTGCTGCGGGGTAGCCGGAAGCAGATGTGTGTCGCTTATGACATCCAGCAAGGCTGAACACGCACAGCAGCAAGGAAGCGCCATACAGGCGGATGCCGATTGCTGGTCCGTGTCGCGACATTTACGGCTTCGGTGTTGGCGGAGGCGCCCCGGCTCCGCGGGTGTCATCCATCTTCTGCGCGAGTTTGTGCAACTCCATGGCGGCGGTGCGGAGCGCCTCAGAGCTGTACCGTCGAACGTCGGGGACTACTTCATCGTTGATGTAGGTGGCCAGGGTGCGAAGCTCTTCTTCGACTCGCACCGCCGTGTCCTGCAGCTTTTCCTGCCAAGGTTGCCGAGGAGCTACGGGGGACATAGGCGACCTCCTGCCAGCTTTCAGTATGCGGATATTGGAAAGCGGCGGTCAAGGCAGGCAGATGAATTTGCCGGGTGCGCCCCCTTAAGGTAACGGCGGCCTTACAGCCAGACGCATGGTGCCAACATGCTTGTCTGGACACTTTTTCCATGGCGAATGTAGGATGACCTTTACCTGGGGGTCCTTGTGCCGCGCATCTCACTCACGCTGCTTCTACTTGCCTGTTCCGGAACTGCTGTCCTTCGCCAATCCCTGCCTCATCGTCCGCCAATCGACGGCATCTCGCATATGTCCGTCTTCGCGGCGGACCCTGAAGCTAGCAAGCGCTTCTACGTGGGAGAACTGGGATTTACCGAGGGGCGGCCGCTGGAGCCTGGACATGCGGTGTATTACGCAAGCTCGAAGCAGTATGTAGAAGTGTCGAAGCTTCCTGAGCAGCATACTGCTTCCCGGCTCGAGGCTGTCTTCTTTGCCACCAGCGACGCGGAACAACTACGGCAATATCTTGCGGCAAGCTCGATCAAGGTGCCTGCCCGCGTGTCAAAGGACGCCGAAGGCAACCTCAGCTTCGAGGTTTCTGACCCCGATGGCAACAAGATTGGATTTGAGCAGTTGAGTAAGTCACATACTGTGGCCCTCAAGAACAATCCAACCTCAACGCGCATGATTCACGTCGGCTTTGCGGTGCATGATCGGGCGGCGGAAGACCACTTCTATCGCGAAGTGCTTGGGTTTCGGCCGTACTGGCATGGAGGCATGAAAGAGGGTGTAGACGAGTGGGTCAGCTTGCAAGTCCCGGACGGCAGCGATTGGCTGGAATTCATGCTCAATGTACCGGAGAACGCTTCGCAGCGATCGCTGGGTGTGCTTAACCATTTCTCGCTGGGCGTTGTCGACATCAATGATGCGGCGAAGAAGCTGGAAGAACACGGCTGGCACGAGACACCCGGCGAGCATCGCCAGGACGGACGTGACGGCAAGCGGCAGTTGAACGTGTTCGATCCGGACATGACGCGGGTCGAATACATGGAGTTCCAGAACTTCCGCGAACCATGCTGCTCAGCCTTCACCGCAGCAAACCCGAAGCCATAGATGCCGTTCTTCAGCAGCGTTGATCGCCGTCGCCTGTTGCAGGGCCTTGCCGCCGCTGCTGTGACTGGCAGGCACTCTGTTGCACACTCCGAAAAGAGCAAGCCGATGGCACGGAAGGGACGGATCCGGCAATCGGTGTCGCGCTGGTGCTACAAACAGGTCCCGCTTGAGGAACTCTGCGCGTATGCCGCGAAGATCGGGCTGAAGGCGGTCGACCTGCTTCAGCCAGAAGAGTACGAGGTGCCGCGGAGGCATGGTCTTATCTGCTCGATGGGATATGCGGGAGGCGGCGAGATCGACAAGGGACTGAATCGGGTTGAGAACCACGCCGCCATCGAGGCCGGATTGCGCAAATACATACCTTTGGCTGCTAGAGCCAACGTCCCGAACGTGATTACCTTTTCGGGACTTCGCGACGGGATGTCGGACGAAGACGGCGCTCGCAACACCGTAACAGGTTTAAAGAAGCTGAAGACCATCGCGGAAGATCACGGGGTGACGATCTGCATGGAGCTTCTGAACAGCAAGGTCGATCATCACGGCTACATGTGCGATCGCACCGCGTGGGGGGCTCGGGTAGTCGAGGAAGTGGACTCCCCGCGCATCAAGCTCCTGTACGACATCTACCATATGCAGATCATGGAAGGCGATCTGATCGCCACAATAAGGGCAAACCATGGAGTCATCGGCCATTACCACACCGGGGGCGTGCCCGGCCGGCACGAACTCGACGATACGCAAGAGGTACAGTGGGATGGCGTGATGCGCGCCATTGCCGGGACGGGTTTTGCTGGCTATGTGGCGCATGAATTTGTGCCCTCTCGCGACCCACTAACGTCCCTTCGCCAGGCGGTCGATCTCTGCGACATCTGAAATGATGTGACGACCATGCCAGTCCGAGCCGGGCTGTGATAGGGATGTATGAGGAGAATCGATATGAGAGTTGAATTGACAGCGGCCCGTCGCATCATCGCGGCGGCAGAAAAGAAGGCGGAAGAACTTGGCCAGCCAATGAACATCGCCGTCGTCGACGAAGGCGGCAACCTGGTTGCATTTGAGCGTATGCCAAATGCCTGGCTCGGCTCCATTGACATCGCGCAAAACAAGGCTTGGACTTCGCGGGCCTTCGACATCACAACGAAAGACCTTGGCGCCAATTCGCAATCGGGCGACCAGTTCTTTGGAATCCATGCCTCAAACAGCGGAAAGGTAATGATCTTTGCTGGCGGCATACCGCTGAAACAGGACGGCGAAGTTGTCGGTGCGATCGGTGTAAGCGGCGGCTCGGGCGAGCAGGACCACGCTGTCGCTGAGGCCGGAGCGGCAGCGCTCTAAGAGCTTGCGTGAGAGGCCTCGCACCCTGCGTAGATGCGCCGCAGCAAACGGGTCTCGGGAGCAGATGCAGGCGAAGCTAAGAGTCACCGACGCACTTTCTCCCGGACAAACCAGCGAGTCTAAGAACAAGGCGGGCCAGGGCAGCATGGTGGACTCGCGGACGCATGCATTAGTCTTGAGAGCGGAATGTTTGCCGCGCTCAAGATGCTGTTTGTGTACCTGGCCTTCGGCTCGGTGGCTGGAATAATAGGTGTTCCGTACTCGTTTCTCATCCGCGACATCGGCCCGCTCTACCGGGTCGCGATGTGGATTCTCCATGCCGGAGTTGCGGCCGGAGGGATCAAGATCGAAGTCGCCGGGCAGGAGAACCTGCCGACCGGAGCGAACTGTATCTTTATGTCCAATCACGTGTCCAATCTGGACCCGCCAGTGCTGTTGCCGTGCCTGCCGGGCCGTAGCTCCGTGCTCCTGAAGAAGCAATTGATGAGCATTCCAGTGCTGGGGACGGCCATGTACATGGCCAAGTTCGTTCCCGTCGAGCGCGGCCATAGCGTCGAAGCAGCGAAGGCAAGCATCGCAGCGGCCGCGGACGCGCTCCGTTCAGGGCTTAACATCCTCGTCTTCCCGGAGGGCACACGATCAAGAGACGGCCGGCTCTCAGCGTTCAAGAAAGGCCCATTCTTCCTTGCTGAAGAGACGCGCGCGCCCATCGTGCCGGTCGCGATCTCGGGAACCCAACACATGATGAGTAAGGGTAGCTTTGCCATCAAGCCCGGGCTCGCGAGGGTCGAGTTTCTGCAAGCCATCAAGCCTGCAGACTTCGGCACACGGGAGGAGCTGATGGCCGCAGTCAGGTCGGCCGTCGATGCGGCACTTCCGCCGGAGATGCACGCATCTCCGGCAGCCTGATCGTGCACGAAGGCTGACGCAACAGCCCCCGTACACCGCGATTTACTTCTTGGACTTCGACTTCGCCGACGACTTGGCAGCTTTCTTCGAGGCGGACTTCGGAGCAGGCTCTTCATCATCCTCTTCTTCGTCGTCCTCTTCCTCGGTGTCTTCTTCGTCCTCAGCCAGTGCTTCGCTGTTCACAGACTCAGATACGCCGGTCAGAAGCTGGTCCGTGTCCTTCTCTTCCTGCAGCGTCTGCGCGAGCAAGTCGTGGATTTCGTTCTGGCCCATAGCTCCCGCGAGGGTGGCAACCGTGCCATAGGCAGCAATCTCGTAGTGCTCGATACGCTGGGCCGCAGCAATAATGGCGGCGTCGAGAACCGGTCCCTTATCGATCTCCTCGATCGACTCGGAAGCCTCTTCGAGCAGGCCCTTCATCGCTTCACAGGTCTTGCCGCCGGAGCGCTTCTCGAGCACTTCAAAGACGCGATCAAGCCGCTCGAGCTGCCCTTTGGTCTGCTCGAGGTGCGTTTGCAGCGCCTGCTTCAACTCGTCCGAAGAGACCGCTTTGGCAATGCGCGGGTAGGCCCGGATCGCTTGCTTTTCTGCGGAGTAGATGTCTTTTAGTTCGTCCAGGAATAGTTCTTGTGCCGTTGAGATGCTCATTCATTGCCCTTTCACAACCACGGAAATTACGTTCGTCGGGTGTGATGCAGGGAAGAACGAGTAGGGTCACTCGCCGCCGGATCAAAACAATGAAGATTGCCGCTCTAGTGTTTGATGGCGTACATGATCCAGCTTGCGGCGATGGTGCCGCCGACAAAAAGCGCGAAGCAGAACGCCCCAAAGCGGACCATCATCTTCGGTTCCGCGCGCTGCGTGATGCCGAAGACGATCGAGGTGAAGAGCGAGAAGAGCAGCACGGCGGAGAAGTGGGTGAGGGTCATCAGAGCTTCCTGCCCGTGGCCAGCGAGTGCGCGTCCACTGCCGAGACGATGTTCAGCAGACCAGCCACTACGATGAACTTGGTGCCGTAGTCGGCGATGGCGATCTGCACCGAAGAGTGACCAAGATCGAAGGTGCGGGCGGCGATGTAGAGCAGGCCGGTGCCAAGGTCGCCGGCGAAGCCGAGCATGTCCAGCGGGTCGCCGGTATTGGGCAGGTAGACCTTGCCTTCAAGAGCGATGCCGATCGCAAACATGGCGGCAATGGACACGAAGAGCAGGGCAGCGCGAACAGGCTTCTTCAACAGCAGGTGCCCTGCGCCAGGGATGAGCCAGCCGGCAAAGAGGACGACAGCGGGAGAGATGCCGGACTTTTTCTCGAGGAGCGCCTTGTCGCCTTTGCTCATCGTGGGTTTCGTCGAGACAACGGCTTGAGGGGTCGTGGACATGCACCTTCCATCATAAGCCAAGGCCCGGCCTGTATGGGTGTGGAGTGTAGTGATTTTGGCAGGCATGAGCGAGCATATACAGCCGGAGTTCAGGAAGGTAGAGCAGATGATGCTGGCCGATCCGATGGGCGCTCTACGCGTCGCAGGCGGAGGCTTTGCGGGGAATTCCGCAGCAGTGGCGAACTTGGCCGGGCGCAGCCGGAGCCTGGGAACGAAGCGAGGTGGGTTGGAGCGTCGCCGTGTACCGATGATGGCAAGATCCACTACCTGACC
>CAZZYQ010000010.1:0-42007 GCA_964658395.1 uncultured Granulicella sp.
CGCTACAAGCAGTGTCTAGAAGGAGTCATGGTCTTCATTGTTGTCGAGTACGATGCCGGCAGCGACCGGCGGAGTCATACTGGATTTCTCTTCCGCCTCTTCTTTCTTCGCACGCGGTAGTAGAACTGCCATCACCTTCAGCCGCTGGAGCACCTTGCGAGTCAGTCCGGTCAACGGCAGGTTGCCCAGACTGGAAGTCTTGACCCAGTGAAGGTCCGTTCTGGCGAGCGGCACCGCGCGGCGTAGAGCTTTGTCGCCAGGCCCCCGCGGCGCAAAGATGCGGACATAGTAGTTGGTGTTGGTGATCGCATGACGGAGGCGCAGCACCGGTTCACGGTCGGTCATCTCGTCACTTGCGACGTCAAGCGGCAGCGGCGGAAGTTCGTACATGTCAGGCATCAGGCTCGCCTCTGCTGGACGCTTCGCCAGCAGGACCTGTGTAACTGTTCCGCGCTTACGGAGCGAGAGCAGGTACGCTACTTCCCTGCTACTGAGCTTCGTCCGCGGAAGAGTAATGTGTTCGCCGCGGGTACGACAATGGGAGAATACCGGGCACTCCAGGCACAATGGCGCCTTGGGCAGGCAGATCGTAGCTCCCAGCTCCATCATGGCCTGGTTGTGCTCGCCTGGTGGATTGCCTTTCCTGATCTTCGCAGTGGCGCCCCGCGCCTTCCTAGGAGCCTCGGTGTGGATCTCCGGAGGCATGAGACTTTGTGCGGTCGCGCGCAAAAACCTCCGGCTGGCAGCGGTCCGCTCCTCTGCCCGTCCGGTGATGCGGAGCAGCACGCGCTCGACGTTTCCATCGACCACGGCGATGCTCTCGTGAAACGCGATACTTGCAATGGCGGCAGACGTGTACTCTCCGATGCCTGGAAGTGTGCGCAGTTCGACCGACCTTGACGGCAGTATTCCGCCCCGCTCCTCCGTAATGAACTGCGCTGCCTTGTGAAGCATTCGCGCGCGCCTGTAGTAGCCGAGACCGCTCCAGGCGGCGAGGACCTCCGCTTCGGGTGCAAGCGCAAGCGCAACCAGCGAAGAAAACCGCCGCAGAAACTCCTGGTAGTGCTCGATTACGGCGGCGACCCGGGTCTGCTGCAACATGATCTCTGAGAGCCAGATGCAGTACGGGTCCACGGCTCCCCGCCATGGCAGTTTCCGCGCATGGACGCGGTACCACCGCATTAACGCTGCTCGAAATGATTGGACATCAATCTCTGCAGCCGTGACTGCTTTCCCGCGCGCAGGCATAGACACTCAAGTCTATCGTTGTTTCTTTTCAGACCCTCGGACCCGTGCATGCAAATGGAAAGTTGCATTTGTATGCTGGTAAACGCGACGTACCAGTGCCGACCTCTGTCGGCTTGCAGACTCTACTCCGTATCTCCCGGAGGCGTCTTCGGCACCACGGGCTCTGGCCTGGTTGGATACGGCATTCCCTTCGCGAGCACCGCCTGCAGCTGAGCGTCGTAGCCGTAGATGTCGTCGAAAAAGTGAGTATGGCCATCGTCTTCTACGAAAGCAGTGACGTAGAAGATCACGATGGGGATGGGTGTCTTCAGGTTCACCTGGTGATTGTCCTCACCTGAATTCATGGCTTCCTGAACCTTGTCCAGGTCCCACGGCTGCTGGTCGCCGCCCTTGCTGTTGTCGACCTGTCCGGCGAGCACCCACGCAGCGAGCTTCGCGGGCTCCTGCACCCGGACGCATCCGTGGCTGAAGTCACGCCGGGTGCGGTTGAAGAGCTCCGGCGCAGGTGTCGAATGCAGATAAATGTCGTACTGATTAGGAAACATGAACTTGATTAGACCGAGCGAGTTCTTGGGTCCGGGTTTTTCGCGGACCATCACGCCACCGTGCGCGACCTGATGGACGGTGTAGTCCGTCAGAATCTCTCCCTTGTTGTTCGTGACTTCGTAGTTCTTGGCGGCAAGATAGCCTTTGTTCGACTCCATGTGCGGCACCAGTTCCTTCCGGGCAATGTCCGCTGGAACGTTCCAGTAGGGCCGGAAGATGAGGTACTTCATCATGTGGGTAAAGACAGGCGTCTGATGCTCGCCTACGACCTTGCCGACTACGACCTTCATCGTAAATTCTTGCTTGTGGTTGGAGTCGTACGCATGAAGAACAAACTCAGGAAGGTTCACGATCAATGGGGCATTCAGATACTGATCGGGCAGCCAGCGCCAGCGCTCCAGCGAGTTCGCAAGCTGCACAACCCGGCTGGAGAGCGGAACATTGAGCGACTTGATGGTCTGCGGAGTGAGCTTGCCATCTTCGGTGAGGCCATGACGGTGCTGATAGCTTTTTACCGCATCGGAGAGCGCCTGATCGTACGTTGTCGCCGCGGTTTCGTCGGCGGCCGCGTCCCCTTCGAGCCTAAGCCGCGCGAGCAAGGCTCCAGCTTCCGCGTATGGCTGTCCCGGTGAGATCGGCTTCGTAACCGGAGGCAGAGGTAGTGCCTTCGACTCCTCCTGCTGTCTCGCCAGATCAAGATAGTGCCCGAGCGCTGCTTCGGTGGCGCGGTACTGCTCGGAGTTCGGTTCGACCGAGGCAATCAGCTTCGGAAAATCGTCCGCGTCGACGGCGTTATCTGAAACGAACTCGGCGAGGTCGTACTTCTTCGAGTCGATGTTGATGTCGAAGTTGAAGTGCGTGGGATTGACTCGACCAATGTGCAGGTCGGAGATGAAGCGCATTACCGAAACTGTCATTGCAACATCGAACTGAGCTATTCCGTCTTCATTCTTCGGGGAAAGGGCTTGTAGGCGCGCCTGCCAGCGAGAGGCGTCGTAGTCCTCGGGATTCAGCCCCTTTAGGGCGGCTGCGCCAAAGGCATTAATGAACGCAAGGGCAGGCTTCGTCGGCTTGCCGTCACGGGACCAGGCAATCTCGTCGTTGCGATCGTCGTAGAACTTCACCACGGCCTGCTGATAGTCCGAATAGTTCGGCCAGCGCAGAATGGCCAGCGACGGTGACTTAGTTACGGCCTGGATGTTGTCGGCGTAGTCAGTAGTGTTCGGCGCGGAGGTCGTCTTGCGATGGCGGTGGCAGCCCTCCGTAAAGGCCAGCACTACAAATGCGAAGAGAACGACCGGGATGCGAGGTGCCCTGCGAGAAACTACATTCATCATGGAAAGACGTTTACCTTGTTTTGCCATCCCCAAAGGAGTCTATGTTTGTCTGGTTACGAGGCGATGCACCTCAACTTCGCGACCCGCCCTTTTGTCGAACCATGTACGCTCTTGGATGCAGCTTCGAGTATGCACCAGCGCAGCCAAACGGCAATACAACTTCTAACCAGCACCTCTAAGAACAATGAGGCGGAACAGAATGAGCACCCAGGACGTTGTCCAGAATCGCGGTATACACCTCGGGCGGATCGGTCAGATCGCCATCACGGTCAGCGATTTGGCCCGCTCAAAAGACTTCTACCAGAACAAACTCGGCTTGCGGTTTCTCTTCGATGCGGGAACTTTGGCATTTTTCCAATGCGGCGATGTTCGCGTCATGCTTGGCACTGCCGAAGCTGGTGCGGCCATCTCGCCTTCCAGCACGATCGTCTACTTCAAGGTAGATGATCTCCAGCAGGTTCATGAACAGCTGACCGCGGTGGACGTTCCCTTCTTGCAGAATCCCCTCTGCGTCGCGAAAATGCATGATCACGACCTTTGGATCGCGTTCCTGACCGATCCCGACAAGAACCCCATTGGCCTTATGAGCGAAGTCCCTCATGCCGCTTCTGTGACCATGTAAGTAGACAATGGAACGGTGACTCTGCGCGAAGCCATCCTCGAAGCGGCCTCCAGGTTTGCCAAGCAGCCTGACCTGCGAATCGCCGCAGTCCGCGACGCTGAGCAACTGCTGCTGCACGTCCTGGGTGCGCCGCGTACGCTCCTGTTCACGGAACCGAGCCGCTCGCTGACTGATGAAGAGCATTCGGCGTATTCAAAGCTGGTGGCACGGCGCCTGACCTGCGAGCCCATGCAGTACATCACCGGCAAACAGGAGTTCTATGGCCTCCCGCTTCGTGTCTCCCCGGCTGTCCTGATTCCGCGACCTGAGACGGAGTTGCTGGTGGAAACTGCATTGGAGCTTCTGCCGAAAGATCGATCGCTCAGCCTTGTCGACGTTGGGACCGGTTCTGGCGCGATTGCGATTGCAGTTGCAAAGAACCTGCCGCTCGCTCAGGTAACTGCTTTGGACGTGTCCCCGGCTGCACTTATGGTGGCGCGCGAAAATGCATCCGCACACGGCCTGCTGGGAAGAATGCATTTCGCTGAGTCCGATCTGCTCCGCGGCGTGCCGGCTGCCGGGACTTTCGATGCCGTCCTGTCGAATCCGCCATACGTCCCGGCCTTCGACCGCGATGGTCTGCATCCAGAGGTACGCGATCACGAGCCGCCACTGGCCTTGTTTGCAGGCGCCGATGGCATGGATGTCTACACTCGCCTTGTTCCGCAAGCGTTTTACGCACTCACTCCGGCGGGGCTGCTGGTGCTTGAGTTGGGGTACGGACAACGGGAGGCTGTTGCAGCTCTACTTACATCGTGGGAACAGGTGGAGTTCCGCAACGACCTCCAAGGCATTCCGCGTGTCCTGACTGCCCGCACGCCGGGATAGCTCCAGCATGCATCAACGCGGTAACTCGGAGGAGAGAGCGTCTCTCCTCGCTAGAAACCACTGTCGTCGCTGCCACTCAGGTCATCCATGCTCGACCCATCGTCAAAGTTCGATCCATCGTCGAGACCGTCTTCGGTGTCGTTCGTGTCACTGCCGGAGTTCAGATCGTCTGCGTCACTCCCTGCAGCGGCGAAGTCGTCCGTTCCATGATCGTCCCGGTCCACGGCGTCGCTGAAGCTTGATGAGTCGCCCCGCCGGTCGTCTATATCGGACGAGAGTGGGCGCTCATGTTCCCGTCCGGAGTCCCCGTAATAGTTGTTGATGATCTCTTCCGGGCGCCCTCCTCCTGATCCGAAGCCGCCTCCCCCGCCAAAGCCATGCATCAGGCTTTCGATGCCTTCGAAGGCAAGCGCACCGGCTGCTACACCTGTGGCCGTCTGCATCGCAGAGCGCAGGAAGCCGCCCGACTGCGGCGCATATCCGGGAGCAGGGCCGTAGCCCGGCTGTCCATACATCGGAGGAGGAGGCGGATAGCCGCCAGTCGGGCCGTATTGCTGCACTGGCACCCAGCCCTGCTGATTGCCTTGTTGCACGGGTGGAGGCGGCGGAGTTCGCGGCTGGTCGTCACCCCGGCCCAGCAGACTGCCGAGAAAGCTGGTTGTATGTTTCGGCTGCTGGGTCTTCTGCTGCTCCAATTGTGCGCGAGCATCGGCAAGCTGCTTCTGGGCCTGCTCCAGCGCGTACTGCTGAACCAGTGTGGTCTGCGCCAGGATGTACAAGGCATCCGGATTACGGCCAAGCTGCTGTTGCAGCAACTGCTCAGCATCAGGATCTTTCTCCGAGAGCGAGGTGTTGTTGATCCTCTCCGCCAGCTCCTGGATCATCTGCTCTTCTTGCGCGGTCATAGCGTCCCTTCAAGTCGTTCTAACCAGAACTGAGTGTAAGACGCGCGAAGTCGTACATCGGTGGTCGGCTTACAGCCCGGCATACCAGTCATACCCCAACTTGGTCCAGTAATCGTCCGGCTTCTTGTCCGTGTAGGCGATCAGCGCAATCCGTTTGATCTGCTTGTATCCGTACTTGATGGGCATGTGCAGCCGCAGCGGAGCGCCATGGCTCTGCGTCAGGGGAGCACCGGACATCTCGGTCGCGAGCAGGCTCTGCGGATGAGTGCAGGCGTCCAGGTGGTAGCCGCAGTAGTAGTCGCCGTAGGGCGTCTCCATATAGACGTACTTTGGCAGCTTGCCGTTCGCGTTCCGGGCGGGTGGGTATGCTGCAATTAAATTGGAGAGGCGATAGCCGCCCCAGTGTACGATTTCACTCCACCCCTCAATGCACTTGAACTCCGTGACCAGCTCGTGGTGCGGCAGTTTCTTCACATCATCAAGCGTCAGCAGCAAGCCGGGAGTGAAGGGATCGAGATCGCTGTCGCTGTCGCCTGCCTCTTCCTGCCCGCGCATCGGAGACCCGTCGGCGTTCAGCGCTCGCGTCCACACCGCCGGCTTCTCCGCTGGTCCCTTTGAGTCGTCCGCTGGCGCCTGCCCCGACTTGCCTGCGGCCATCGACGCATCCGCAACTTCCTTATACTGCCAGGTCGTCACGTCGGGAACATACTGCTGGTATCTGGTTGGGTTGTCCACTCCAACAAGCTTCAGGCGCCAGCTGTCCAGCACGATCTCCTGACGCAAGCCATACGGCCCGTTAAAGCGCAGGTCAACCGCTTTGTCTTTAGAGTAGGTCGGCGCAATCCCACTCTCACGGAAGACGCTGCGTGCGACGTTCGTATTCAGGCCCCATGCCTTACGGAAGACCGACTGCTGGCGTCCAACTCTCTCGTCATTCTGCAGCCAATGGTATCCGCCGTATGCCGCCGCAGCACCAGCGGCGCCAACCAGGAAGCTACGCCGGGTGTGCCGTGCCGACTCCGCGCAGACCGCATCGTCGGCAGCGAGCGAAGCCTTTGCCGCTTCCAGCGTCTCGGCTTCATTCCCGGCCTTTGAATCGACGCGCTCGGGCCCGAACTCTTCAGCGGGGTCAGGATCGATCCGGTCGCTTCGGTTCTCCCGCTCTTCATGTTCGCGGCGCTTCTCCTGCTCCTCGCGTTCTTCTCTGCCGTCGCTCATGCGTCCCGCCTCTCCTCGACGTATGGTCGCGACTCCGCAGGCCGGATCTCGTATCCGCTTACCATGCCGCGAAAGTTGTTCCATCCCGTCTTGATCACCTGGCCCACGTGCAGCAGAAAGAACGCCATAAACCCGATCGTCAGCCAGAAGTGCTCCCAGCGCGCCATCTCGTAGCCGCCCAGAAGCGAGGTAAGGTAGTGCGCCTGGCTTGGCTTGTAGATTGCTAGGCCGGTCACCAGCGATCCGGCACCCATGATGATGATCGCCGTATAGGCGATCTTCTGCGCGCCGTTGTACTTCTTCTCCGGTGGATGCTTGCTGCTCAGGTGCAGATCGAAGAGCGTGACCTCAACCGCCTCCTTCCAGGAGGCAAGGGTCGGCACCATCAATCGCCAATTTCCGGACAGCCACAGATACAGCACATAGATCAGCCCATTAAGCGCGAAGATCCACATGAAGAAGAAGTGCCAGCCGAGACCTTCAGTGATCCGGTACGGCGAATTGAGCAGCTTGTACACCCATTCCGGGAAGAAGCGAAAGAGGGTCCAGTTCCCGATCCCAATCCGATAGATGCGGTGCGGGTGCTGGTACGCATTGTCGGAGTCGCCCCAGTAGATCAGCAGCCCGCTCCAGATCATCGTGAACAGCACGGGAAAGTTGATCCAGTGCATCCAGCGAATGGCGAGTGGGTGTTTCTCCTCAAGGCGGATGGTCGGTTGCGGCACTCGAGGCAAAGCAGCCGTCGAAGAAACGTCGGCGCGTGAGACTGTCGATACTGCTGCAGCGTCTACAGGGCCAACACGCTGTTCCGCAGAACGGCTCCCGGTCGTCACGTTCCCGGCGGCTTCCGGAGCGACGGTAACCGGGTCGCGATCGTCAGGCGTGGCGTTCAGCATCATCAAGATCCTTGAAGCGGCATCACCTTACATTGCCCGTTCACGCGACTTCCGGCAAGTTAAATTTGCATGGATCGTGACCAGAACTAAGGCCCCCGACTCTGTGCAACTTCGACCGCCAGTATCGTCTAACAAGGAGTGGGAAACATGTCCGAACGGAAGCGAATGCGGGGTACACGAGGGCTGTTCGCCGCCATGGTGGGGCTTTCCGCCATGGCCTGCGCTCAGCCGCAGAACGTGCCTAAGAGCAAGCGCTTCTTCGATCTACGCGGCCCGCTGGTGGTCGATGTCGATGGCGCTCCGAACGCGTACGGGCCACCTGGAAAGGCTACGCTCGATTTCGAACGTAATGCGCATCGCGGCGGTAAACTGAGCGGACCAATCGTTGGATACCTGACTGAAAACGACCACAAGACTCCAGTAGTTCAGGGCCCTACCGATCCGAAGCCGGGCTACTATGTTTCAACCACGCACTTCAACGACGATGCGATCGAAGACGATCGCAATCCAAGCAAGTACCTCGATGCAACGAAGATCCACTATGTAGTGCTGGGACGCTTCGCGCAGCGTCACAAGGTGATGATCGGCGACTTTGCCGTGGTGCATAGCCTGCGTACCCATCGCACTGTGTACGCCATCGTTGGTGATTCCGGGAACGCGTCCGGTTTTGAAGGATCGCTCGCACTGCTGCAGGGGCTGGGATATCCCTTCAAAGACGGCAAAGATGACGCGGTAGAAGAGCGCGAGATCATCATCCGCTACTTTCCTGGCTCAAACCCGAAGCACCGCTTCTTCCATACGCAGGCTGAGATCAACCAGGCTGCCGAGGCACTGCGACTCGACCGTAGCTTCGAGTAATCGTCAGGCTCTCTGTTCCTTCTCTTCGTGGTATTCCTGCTCGGTGTTGATGCTCCACAGACTCGGCTTATCAACATGCCCCGCGACAAGCCCATCAACAACGGTCATGGCGGTCAACATACTATGGTCCTGGTTGTTGTATTTGTGCATGCCGTTTCGGCCCACCAGAAATAGGTTCGTGAAGCTGTCTGTGTAGCTGCGCAGTTCCTCAAATCGATCATACGTGCCGAAGTAAGCGGGATAAGTCTTAGGAACGCGAACCACATGCCCATCGCTTACCGCATCCGCGCTCAGTATTCCTATCTTCGCAACCTCTGCAATCGCGAACCGCTTTATAGCTTCATCGTCCATCTTCCACAGCTCATCGGTCTCGTAGCAAAAGTATTCCAGGCCGATCCACACTTTTGCCGGATCGGCAACCAGGTACGGACTCCAGTTATTGAAGATCTGTAACCGTCCGAGGAGCACATCTGGCTCCTGCACATAAATCCACGTGTCTTTGAGCAGGCTGCCGTCGGTCTCGCGGACCTTCAGGCGATCGGCCAGCAGACCCACGGTGATGAAGTCGCGATATTCAAGACCTTCGCTTACCTCCTCCACGCTTGCCGGAACCTGAGTTCCACCGCATTTAATTGCACGAACAAGGTCTCTCATCGGCATGGTTGAGAAAAAGCAATCACCCGCAAACGTCTTCCGTTCACCTCGTTCATTTATCGCCTCAAGCGAGGTGACAAGGGTGCCCTCACAGGAGATCAAGTCGACCCTCCAGCCCATATGTATCTCGCCACCCTTTGCAGTTACCTGTTCGGCAACGTGCTCCCAGAGTTGTCCGGGCCCGAACTTTGGATACATGAAGCGCTCGATAAGGCTGGTGTCTGTGCCTTTCTGCGCAAGGTCGGCACTGCTTGCAGGCCGCGAAAACGCCTTCTTCACGAAATGCTTCAACGCCGTCGTCAGGCTGAGCCCCTTGATGCGTTGTGCGCCCCACTCGGCAGAGATCCTGTCGCAAGGCGTTCCCCAGACCTTCTCCGTGTAACTCTTGAAGAAGGTGAGATAAAGCTCCCGCCCGAAGCGATTGATCAGGAAATCTTCCAGGCTCTTCTCCGGTTCTATCTGGCTGACGCGCGATCTCAAGTAGCTGGCACCAACGCGAAGTGTCCGGGCCGCACCCAGGTTCTCGAGCGTCCGCTTGGTCAGCGTGATCGGATAGTCGAAGAACTTACGCAAATAGTAGATCCTGCTCTTCCGCGGCCGGATGAGCATAATCAGATCGGGATCGACTGGCGGCATTACCTCCACAACCTCGGCGACATCGTTTGTGTCCGACGTTTCCCCCGGCTCAGTCTCGTTCTCATGCTGAAGTGGTCCCAGCCCGCGCAGCGGCGGCTCCTCGGGCAGGTGGGCGGGAATGGTCACAGCACGGCGGCTGCCGCGATAGCTGATCTCGGCTGGTCGCGCTTCTGCGCCACCAGATACCGTCTCTGGCGGCATCAGGTCCATCCACCACTGCATCACCCGGTCGCTTTTTGAGAAGAAGCGGTGGCCCCCGATATCCATCCGGTTGCCCTTGTACTTGATGGTGCGGGAGATGCCGCCGATCTCGTTGGAAGCCTCAAGGATGACGGGTTTGATGTCTGTTCGCCGGAGCAGCTCCAGCGCCGCCGTCAGACCTGCCGGGCCCGCCCCAATGATGACTGCCGTCTTTCCCAGAACGCCCTCGCATAGGAATTGCCATGCTCCTGGCTCGGAGCGCGGGCAATGTGTCGAGTATACGAGGCGGAAGTCAGGCGGATAAACCACCCGCCCTTTTGCATCTTTTGCTAGAAGCTCTTCCGCAGCAGTTGAATGCGGTTGATCCCACCGACCGCAAGTTGGTCACGTCCGTGGTGGTGTTGAACTGCTGCTGGTAGGGAGCGGTTGGAGGTTCCTGGAACTCCGGTGCACCTGGTCTGTGAACTCTGTTCAGCGCCCTTCCCCGAACCGTAAAGCGCCCACTCGATGCTGTGATCCGAGCGGGCGCACAGGTTTATGCCGGGACAGGCTCGGTCACTGGTTTGCCGACGATGAACTCCAGCCCCTTTGCTCCAACCGTTCCGACAACATGGTCGCCATGCAGGACGGTACCATCGAGAATCTTGACGGCGAGAGGATCCTGAACCATTCGCTGAATGGCCCGCTTCAGCGGCCTTGCGCCGTAGGCGCGATCGTAGCCGGCGACGAACAGCACCTTGCGTGCCTCCGGTGTCAGTTCCAGCGTGATCTTCCGGTCTGCTAGTAGGTTTTCGAGATCCTTCAGGCGCAGATCGATGATGTGTGTCAGTTGGTCCTGCCCAAGCGCATGGAAGATGACGATGTCGTCGACGCGATTAAGAAACTCCGGGCGGAAGTGCTGCCGAAGTGCCTCCATCACCCGACCTTTGGCCTCTTCGAAACCGTCTGGCCCGTCGGCCCACGCACCCGACAGCTGCCCTGCGCCGATGTTCGAGGTCATGATCAAGACCGTGTTCTTGAAGTCGACCGTACGGCCCTTGGAGTCCGTCAGTCGCCCGTCGTCGAGCACCTGCAGCAGAACGTTGAAGACATCAGGGTGCGCTTTCTCGATCTCATCGAAGAGCACAACTGAGTACGGCCTCCTACGCACCGCCTCTGTCAATTGGCCGCCCTCGTCATAGCCGACGTAGCCGGGAGGAGCGCCGATCAGCCGTGCGACGGCATGCTTCTCCATATACTCGCTCATGTCGATGCGTACCATGGAAGCTTCATCGTCAAAGAGAAACTCGGCGAGCGCGCGTGCAGTCTCAGTTTTTCCTACGCCGGTAGGGCCGAGGAAGATGAAGCTGCCAATCGGCCGCTTCGGATCGGACAGCCCTGCCCGCGACCGCCGGATGGCGTTTGCCACTGCCTCAAGCGCGTCATCCTGACCAACCACCCGTTCGCGGAGGCGCGATTCCATCTGAACCAGCTTCTGCATCTCGCCCTCAAGCATCTTCGAGATGGGGATGCCGGTCCACTTGGAGACCACCCGCGCTACGTCCTCCTCATCTACTTCTTCCTTCAACAGCCGCTGTCTGCTCTTCTTGACGCGACCGTCACCCTGACCCTCAGTTGCACCCCCGGCATGGTCCGGCGGACCAGCTTCGTCATCGGCTGCATCGGTCAGCGCCTTCAGCTCTGCTTCGAGTTTCGGGATCTCGCCGTACTGCAGTTCTGCGGCGCGCTGCAGATTGCCTTTACGCGTCTCTTCCGAGCTCTGGAAGCGAAGAGCTTCGAGTTTCTCTTTCATCTCGGCGATCCTGCCGATCGCTCCGCGTTCTGTCTGCCACCGGGCACGAAGCGCGCCTGCCTGCTCCTGCACATCGGCAAGCTCGCGCTCTACGATCTCACGCCGCTCCTTCGACGCTGGGTCTGTCTCTCGCTTCAGCGCCTGGCGCTCGATCTCGAGCGAGGTCGCGCGCCGCTCGAGATCGTCAATCTCTACGGGCACGCTGCCAATCTGGATGGCCAGCGCGGCAGCGGCTTCATCTACCAGGTCGATCGCCTTGTCCGGCAGAAAGCGGTCTGAGATATAGCGGTGCGACAACGTTGCGGCTGCCACAATCGCCGAATCCTTGATGCGGATCTTGTGATGCGTCTCGTACTTCTCCTTCAGACCGCGCAGGATCGCGATGGTGTCTTCGACGTTGGGCTCGCCGACGTAAACGATCTGGAAACGCCGCTCGAGCGCAGCATCCTTTTCGATGTACTTGCGATACTCGTTCAGCGTAGTGGCACCGATTGCCCTTAGGCCGCCGCGAGCCAAAGCGGGCTTCAGCATGTTGCTGGCATCCAGCGAACCTTCGGATGCGCCAGCGCCGACCAGCGTGTGCAGCTCATCGATGAAGAGAATGATTTCGCCGTCTGACTCCTCGATCTCCTTCAGCACCGCTTTCAGGCGGTCCTCGAACTCGCCCCTGAACTTCGCCCCGGCGATCATCGATCCGAGATCCAGTGAAACGACCCGCTTGTCCTTCAGCACTTCGGGTACATCGCCCTGAAAGATCCGGCGCGCCAGCCCTTCCACGATTGCCGTCTTTCCGACTCCCGGCTCGCCGATCAAGACAGGATTGTTCTTCGTGCGGCGGGAAAGCACCTGCACGACCCGGCGAATCTCCTCATCCCGTCCGATCACAGGGTCCAGTTTCCCGCGGCGGGCAAGCTCGGTCAGGTCCTTGGCGTATTTTTCGAGCGCTTGAAACTTTCCCTCCGGGTTCTGGTCAGTCACGCGCTGCGAACCGCGGACCACGGTCAACGCTTTCAGGATTGCTTCATGCGTCGCGCCAAAGGCCGCCAGTGCAGCCTCGACTGGATCGCCCTTCGCGCGCGTCAGCGCGAGCAGCATGTGCTCTGTCGAGCAGTACTCATCTTTGAAGTTTTCGGCTTCCTTGAAGGCCTGCTCCACCGCCTTCTGGAGCCTCTGCGAGAGTCCCGGCTGCGAGCCGCCTGAGACCTTTGGCAGCTTCTCGATCGCGCTGTTGACGCCCGAGAGCAGCTGCTCGACCGGAACGCCCACTTTCTCAAGCACAGGAACGCAGATGCCTTCGCGATCTTCAAGCAGCGCAGCGAGTAGATGCAACGGCAAGATCTCCGGATTACCGTGTTCCCCCGCCAGGCTGCTCGCGCTCTGCATGGCTTCCTGCGCCTTCACTGTCAACTTCTCCCAACGGATCGCCATTCTTTATCCTCTCTTAGACCGCGCCGTTATGACGCGGCTTGAAACAAGATGGGAGGCCCATACCAGCAGGCCTCCCGTTTCGCTTGAATCTGTCATTACACCGGGCCGGCAGGCGGCGTTTACGAGACCCGCTCGCCCTCAACATCTTTGGAGCGGTTCGCCTGCAAGTCGCCGGACTCCTTCGCGCTTCCAACCTCGATCTTCACCTGGCGCGGCTTGGCCTCGGCCTTCTTTGCAAGTGCCACAGTCAGTACGCCGGCATCGTAGGAAGCGGTGATCGCCTCGGTGTCGATGGTCGACGGCAGAGTGAAGGTGCGGGCGAAGCTGCCAAAGCGGCGCTCAATGCGGTGGAAGTTCTCCTGCTTGGCCTCAGCATGAAGCTTGCGCTCACCTTTGACGGTAAGTGTCTGATTCTCAAGGCGAATGTCAAGATCTTCCTGCTTTACACCAGGCACTTCAAGCTGCAGCACCAGGTTCTGCGCATCCTCGTACACGTCAACCGCGGGAACAAAGCTGCCCATCGCGGGCGAGTCATTCTGTGCATCGCTGGCGATTGGCCGGGCGAATTCGCTGAAGATGGAGTTCAAGCGGTCCTGCAATGCTGCCATTTCGTTGATGGTGGAGCGGAGGGGAACAAACCGAGTCATCGTGGTCATAGCAACTCTCCTGATCAGTTAAGAAATGTTGTGCGCCGGATCGTGTTCTCGGCTCACATCCTGTTAGACGCAACTATAGCATAACGGTTGCACTAAATATGACTAATTTACACTCACATTTTCTTCTTACTTGGTTGCCCTAACGAGTCGTCGGTAACGAACTGCTGCGGAGTGAGCCCGACACTTCCGCCTATGGCTCTCTGCCGGACTGGATCGGTCACTGTCCTGAGCTAACACCAAGTTCCACCTTCCGGATCCGATTGACAAAAAAAGAGGCCGGACCCCCTTGGTCCGGCCTCTTTTCCTCTTCATTCCGATCGGGACGGCTACTTTGCCGCCTCGGTCGATCGGATAAAGGCCGCCACATCGTCGTGGAACTGCCTCAGAACGCTCTCATTCACATAGATCATGTGGCCGGCCTGGTAGTAGTGATAGCTGATGTTCGCCTGAAGTTTGTTAGGAATGGGCAGGTGATGCATCTCGTACTTGCCTTCGAAGTAGGGTGTGGCCAGATCGTAGTACCCGCCCGCGAGAAAGATCTTGGTCTTAGGATTCGCCTTCATGGTGTAGGCAAGGTCGGGCATGACGTTTGTTCCGCCTTCGCCCTGACCCACCGGCGGACCTCCGGGCTGCTGGTGGCGAAGGTCCCAGGAGAAATCGGGATCTTCATAAGCCCCGGGCTTGTAGGTCCAGTCGCGGCCATACTTGAGTTCGGTCCGCAGGTACTGATTGATCGCGGTCATATAGGCGGAACTGATCGCCTGGCTTTGAGGATCGTAATCGGCGCTTTGGCTGAGAGGATCGATATCTGGTCCTTTGTAGCGCGAGTCGAGCCGGCCGGTGGTCGTGTCCTGATCTGTCTGCAGCGTCTTGCTGAATTCGCCGCCGGTCACGCGAAGGTTCGCCTTCAGAAGATAAGCGACAGGAAGACCGGTGTACTCGTGGAGCTTCTCGGCGATCGCCTGCTTCTTCGCGTCGGGTAACTCTGAGCCTTGCAGCATGGCGGTCATGTAGTCCCCCATGGCAAACTGCTCCACCTCGGCGAGAAATGGCTCGAGTGCAGCTGGCTGCGCAGGCAGCTTGTGATGGTAAAAGGCCGTGGCCGCGAAGGTTGGCAGCCCGATGGCGTATGCCTGGTCCACGCCGGGATTGAACACCGGGCCGTCGATGCTGTTGTCGAAGCTGAGGATGGCGGAGAGCAGGATGATGCCGTTCAGGTCTACGTTGTGCAGCGCGGCGCTCAACACAGCAGACCGGGGAGTGCCATAGCTCTCGCCGAACAGGTACTTCGGCGAGTTCCAGCGGTCGTACTTGGTAAGGAAGCGTCGGATGAAGCGTTCGAACGCATGAGCATCCTGATCTGTTCCCCAGAAGGCCTTCTCTTTCTCCTTACCGAAGATTCGGCTGAAGCCCGTTCCCGGAGCATCGATAAACACGACGTCGCTGACGTCGAGCAGACTGTACTGGTTCGGAACCAGCTTGTAGGGAGCGGCAGCATCGTGCTCGGTGTCTGTCGTGATCACCCGGCGGGGGCCAAACGAGCCCATGTGCAGCCACATGGTCGAGGAGCCAGGGCCGCCGTTGTAGAAGAAGGTAACGGGCCTCTGCTCGGCCGCCGCGTCTTTCTTGAAGTAGGCCGCATAGAACATCCGGGCGGTCGGGGGAGCTTCCTCCGGCTTGTCCTTGTCTGGGGTCTTTTCGCCTGAGTCAGGCAGCAGTTTGCCGTCCAGGCCAAGAGTCGCGTCCTGCTGGTCGGTCGCGCCCACCGTGAGCGTCCCTGCCACCGCTTTATAGTTGACCGTCTGTCCACTCGCAAGGGACACCGAACCATCTGTAGTCGAGTCCTGCAGCGCGGCTGGCTCCGCTGGGGCTGGTGTTCCAGAAACTACTACTTTTTCTGGCTTGACGACCTTTGCTGCTTTCTTGTCTTGCCCTGAAGCGACCAGGGAACATCCCGCGATGAGGATCGTCGCAGCGTACTTGCTCAAACCACACGATTCGTTCACACCTTCTCCATTCGCGCGCAACCTACTTGGGCGATCCAACGAGTAATTATTTGCAATACGAACATCCTAAATCGAAGACTACGTAACCTGTGCGCGAAGTTCGGAGGGCAGGCTCCAGGTGTTGCCTCCACTCCTCTTCGCCTGATAGAGCGCCAGGTCGGCCTTCTTATAGAGTTCGTCCTGCGAGGTCCCGCCAAACGGGAAGATCGCCACTCCGATACTCGGCGATGTCTTGAGCAGCAGCCCGTAGAAGGCGATGGGTTCTTCAAAGGTTGCAAGAACTTTACGACACACGTTTTCGGTCGCGTCCAGATCAGGGGATTCTGACAGCAGCAGGCCAAACTCGTCTCCACCAAGCCGCGCAAGACAATCCGATTCCCGTATCTGGCCTGCCAGCCGTATCGCCATCTCCTTCAGCACAGCGTCCCCGGCATCGTGCCCGTGGGTGTCGTTGATGTGTTTGAACTGGTCGAAGTCCATGAGCAGTAATGCAAACGTGCCTTCCTGGCGCCGCTTCAATGCGAGCAGCCGCTTGAACTGCTCGGTGAACATCCTTCGATTCGGCAGACCAGTCAATGCATCGGTGTACGCCATCTGCTCCAGCAGATACTGGCTCTCCTTCAACTCCACGGTCTTCTGCTCTAACTCCCAGGTACGAAAGGCAACCTGCCGCTCGAGCTCGCGCTGTTGCCGGCGCAGATAGGCCGTCGCCAACAGGAACAATCCGCCAAGCCCTAGGGCGCTCAGGATTACCACTAGGATCCGGAACCACCACGTCTGATACCAGGCCGGAATGACGTGAATCCTGATCCTGCGCAAGGGCGCCCACTCGCCTTCGCGATTCGACCCACGCAGCGCCAGCACGTAGTTACCCGGCGGGAGATTGGTGTACCGAGCCAGCCGCCGTGTCGGATCTGCGGCAATCCAGTCCCGATCAAAGCCTTCCAGCTTATAGGCATATTGGTTCTTCTCTGGCGCCGTGTAGTCGAGCGCCGCAAACTCGAGCGTGAGATCGTTGTGCTCGGGAGGGAGCCAGATCGGATATTCCTTCAAGCCGCTGTTGAAGCGGCTTACAGGAACGTTGTACGGCCCGATGCGAGCATGGGTGACAACCACGGGAGGCTCGTAGCTCCAGCGCTTGACTAAGCCGGGTTGAACGACCGTGAGGCCGCCTGTTCCGCCGAACAGAAGTTCGCCTGCCGCTGTCTGCGCTCCCACGTTGTTCCAGTAGGCCGGAAAGAGGGCGCCCTCGGCACGTTGAAGAACATGGATCGCGAAGGTGTCCGGGTTTATTTCAGCAAATCCTCCGTCTGTGCTCGCCCATACCGTGCCATCTGCGGCTTCCAGCAGCTTGTCGATGTTCTGGTTGGGCAGACCGTCCACGATGCGATGGAAGCGTGGTCGTCCGCTCGCGTCCCGGCCCTGCAAGACGTCCACTCCTCCAGTGAAGGTGCCGACCCACAACCGGCCACGCCTGTCAGTCAGCAGGGTGGAGATCATGCCCGCGCCAAGTCCGGCAGGGTCGGCCGGATCGGGAAGAATCCGCTCCACTGCATGGCTGTCGAGGTCGAGCAGGTTCAGGCCATTTTCGGTGCCAATCCAAAGGGAGTGGCCCGGCCCCCGCTGCAAAACCTGCAGTCTACGATCGGTGAGGGGCTGCTGTAGTTCCGGCCGCTTCGCCGGTCCGTGGCCGTCCTTTGTGTCGTACGTCCACAATCCGTCAGAGCCCGCAATCCACAGAATGCCGTTGTCTTCGTAGACCTGAACCAGTCCGGTGCTCGCTTCCTTTCCGACCGGCACCTCCTCGAGATGAGGCGCCGCTACCGGCTGCCCGGAGCGGCTCGGTCCGGTTGGTCCCGTAGCGCGATAGAGTCCTGGCTGTGAGCAGATATAAACGCCTCCGGCGTTGTCTTCGACAAGGCAGCCTACCGTGCCCTGGGGAAGGCTCCCAGCCGAATGGCCCGGCTTTGGTCGCAAGCCTCCAATCCTGCGACCCGCGCTGTCGAGGATATCGATCCCGTTCGTACTCAGGCCAAGCCAGATGCTGCCATCCGGCCGCGCCAGCACCGAATATACGTCGGTACTCGTGACCAGCCGGCCCGGTCCTCCGAGGTAATTTACGATTGCCTGCTGGGTGGTGTCGATATAACTGACCCCACGCTGGGTTCCTGCCCACATGATCCCGGGCGTGCCTAGGAACAGTGTTCGCACCCAATCGTTCGAGAGGCTCGTGGGTTGGGTGGGATCGTGGCCGATGCTGCGCACCGACCTGGCCGCACCCTCTTCGAGCGACAGCGCCAGAATGCCATGCTCCTGTGTTCCGAACCAGATCTCGCCCTGTGCCGTCGCCGCGATCGAGGTAACCCGCTCGTTCATGAGCGTGTTGCCAGACGCACCCTTCTCCACTGCCGGACGTGCCAGCCTTGCCGCGCCGCCCGGGACCACGTCGACAACGTAGGCACCATGTTGAGTGCCTATCCACATCCTGCCCGCACTGTCTCGGAACAGGCTATTCACTTCAGGCGACGACTCAGAAGGAAGGGGGACCTCTACACGCTGGAACTCGCCGTGCTGAGGACCCATCGAGGGGCTTCGCTCAACTCCCAGTTCGGTTCCGACCCACAGTTCGCCTTCAGGCGTGTGCAAGAGCGAGAGCACACGGTGCGCAACTTCGGGTTCGCTCTTTACCGACAGCCGTACAGAGGTGAGTCTCCCGGTATCTGCATCCAGGTGATAGAGGCCGGTGTCGGTGCCGATCCAGATGCCTTTCGCACCGTCGCCGGAGAGCGCATACACGTTCACCCAGCTTGTATCTGCGCCGTTGCTCTTGTAGCGGACGAAGGTGTCGGTCGGGCGATCGTAGCGGGCGAGGCCACCGGAGTTCGTTCCAACCCACAGGCGGCCCTGGGTGTCGGCATAGAGCGTGTTCACTAAATTGTCGGGAATGGAAGTCGCGCTGCCCAGTTCCGCCTTGTAGTTCGAGAAGTGATAGCCGTCCCAGCGTTGCAGCCCGCTCTGTGTACCCACCCACATAAAACCATCGCCATCCTGGGCGAACGAAGTGACGATCGGGCTGGCAAGTCCGTTCGTTCCGTCGAGATGCTCAAAGACAGTCTCGGCAGATTGAGTGAGAAAGGTCCTGGCCGGCGCCGCCACGGCATACCTGTTGCACACAGCCGCACCCAAGAGCGCCAGAAGCACGAAACACAAACCAATCGAGATCGCTTTACGCGAAACTAGCCACTGTACGTTCCACTTCGCGCACGCAGCTATCCGTACCGACCTCTTTGAGACGATCACTCCCTCTCGTTCCTTAATCACGGCAGATAGAGGCATATATACGACGGGTCGCCCGAGTCGAGAAGTTCGGCCACTCCAGCTTCATCATAAGTTGATGGCAGCTTTACCGTGACTTATTTACGGATGGCGGCTATATGAGTACAGATTAGCCCAAGCGGGCCAAGTTGAGTGGTGGAATACGGCCACTGTAAGCCGTTGTCGGTGGAAGGCGACATTTGTCAATGGAAGGAAGGTTTCTGCAACAATCGCTCCGATGTATGCGGCTGCTGAAATAAAGATGCCGCTTCTTCAAGGAAGCGGCATCAAGGCCCCTACTCTTCTACACCGAAGTGCCGGGTCTGCGGCAGCATCTTGGCTGCCGCAGAGGCGATTACATCCCAGACACCTGGCATAGCCAACAGGAGGGCACAGCTTTCAGCAAAAAGGAACGGATGCACGTTATTTTCTTTTGATCAGAAGGGTTCGCTGCCCTGCTGTCGTAGCACCGTTCATAGCCTTAGCTTCTTCTATTGCGCTGGAGGAAGAGTAACTTTTAGCGCGTTTGAGAACACTCCCATCTTTGGGTTAACTTCCTCCCTCGTCCGTGGTGGCTCCGCTTAGCGGCCACTACTTCCGAAGCCGTCCGCTCCTCGCGGCGCTTCAGCCAACTCTGAAACCTCGATGAAGCTTGCTTCGATCCGCCTCACTAGCCTGAGTTGCGCAATGCGTTCACCTGCTGCAATTTCAAGCGGCAACTGGCTGAGGTTGGTCAGCACTACTTTGATTTCGCCGCGATAACCGGGGTCAATCACGCCCGCGAGCGTCGTAATGCCGCGGACTGCAAGGCCGGACCGGTCTTCGATCAAGGCGCCGTACTCGGATGGAAACTCAAGCGCAATGCCAGTACTCACGGCAGCTGTTTCGCCTGCCTTGAGCGGTGCGGCGACAGAGGCATAGAGATCGGCTGCAAGGTCGCCGTACTGGCCATCGTGTGCATACTTCGGGAGCCGCGCCGATGGATGCAGCCGGAGTGTTTTGATGGGGACTATGGTGTGCATCGCACCAGTCTATGGCCCGCAGACGAGGGGCAGCGACCGGCAGACGGAGGGCGGCATCGTTCGGGCGCGCCGTTTTGCTCTGCTAGACTGGCGGTCATGCGAAATAGGTTTGTCTGGGGTGGGATACCGGCACTGGTGTGTTCTTTCGTTGTGCCAATCATGGCGCAGACTCCGAAGCACGGCATGACCGTCGACGATCTGGCGAAGATGGTCCGCGTAAGCGCGCCTGTGCTCTCGCCCGACGGCAAGGAGATTGCCTACACCGTATCGCATGTGGACACCGAAGAAGATAAGAACGTCAGCGAACTCTGGATGATCGATTGGGACGGGAAGAACAACGTGCAACTGACCTACGGGCCGGAGGCTGCTGGCGATCCGCAGTGGAGCCCCGATGGCCGCTACTTGTCCTTCACGTCGTCGCGTCCGGGCAAGGCCAAGGGATCGCAGGTGTGGGTCCTCGACCGCAGAGGCGGCGAGGGCCGGCAGTTGACGGATGTAAAGGAAGACCTCGGTGAATATCGCTGGTCGCCGGACTCGAAGACGCTGCTGCTGACCTTGAAGGCGAAAGACGAGCCGGAGCCGGAAAAAGGCGCCAAGCCGACGCCACCCAAGCCAATCGTAATCGACCGCTTCCACTTCAAGGAGGACGTGGAAGGCTACCTGACCGATAAGAAGGACCACCTCTTCCTTTGGGACGTCGCTACGAAGAAGCTAGCCAAGCTGACAAAGGATGAGAAGTTTGAAGAGGGCGCGGCGGAGTGGTCGCCGGACGGAAAGTCCATCGCGTTCGTGAGCAATCAGAGCGCCCCTGATCCTGACCGCAATGTGAACAGCGATGTCTTTGTCGTTGAGGCAAAGGCGGGATCAGTCCCGCGCAAGCTGACGACGTTCGCGGGCGAAGACCAGGGGCCGCTGGCGTGGTCGCCGGACGCCAAGTCAATCGCTTACCGCCAGGGGACGGGCGAGAAGTACTCGATCTACGAGATGCCCCAGCTTGCGGTGATCGACGTGGAGAGCGCAAAGGTTAAGCTGGTGGCGAAGAAGCTGGACAACTGGGTCAGCTCTCCTGTTTTTGCCGCCGACGGAAGCCTGCTGACGACGGTGGGCGACGACCGCATCGAATACGTCGCGAGCGTCACCCCTGACGGCGAAGTGAAGCGGTTGACTCCCGACCCAGGCGCGGCTCACGGGCTGACTCAACGGTCAGGCCACGTGGCGCTGCTGTGGACCACAGACGCGGCAACGCCCGAAATTTATGCGCTTGAAGACGGCGCGCTGCGCAAGCTGACTTCGCACAACGACGAGCTGCTGGCGCAGTTGAAGCTGGCATCGACAGAAGGCATCTCGGCGAAGAGCCGGGACGGCAACGAGGTGCACGGTCTGCTGACGATGCCGGCGGACTACAAGGCGGGTGCGAAGGTGCCCATGCTGCTTTTCATCCATGGCGGACCGACCTCGCAGGACACCCACAGCTTCGACGCGTACCGGCAGATCTTCTCAACGCACGGCTACGCCGTGCTGAACGTGAACTATCGCGGCAGCACCGGTCGCGGGCATGCCTACAGCCAGGCGATCAACGCGGACTGGGGAGACAAAGAGGTCGCCGACCTGATGGCGGCGGTCGATGCGGCGGTCGCGACTGGGAAGATCGATCCGGACAAGCTGGTGGTTGGCGGCTGGAGCTATGGCGGAATCCTGACCGACTACAGCATCGCTTCGACAACGCGGTTCAAGGCAGCTTCGAGTGGCGCGGGCATGGGGAACCTGATCGTGCTCTACGGAATAGACGAGTACATTCTGCAGTACGAGAATGAGATTGGGCCGCCGTGGAAGAACCCCGAGGCGTACCTCAAACTCTCGTACCCGTTCTTCCATGCGGACAGGATCAAGACTCCCACCCTTTTCATGGGCGGCGACAAGGACTTCAACGTGCCAGTCGAAGGCGGAGAACAGATGTACCAGGCGCTGAAGAGCGTTGGAACTCCGGCGGAGCTGATCGTATACCCGGGGCAATTCCACGGATTCACGCGGCCGAGCTTTATCAAGGACCGCTTTCAGCGCTGGATGGCCTGGTACGACAAGTATCTGGGGATTGCTCCAGCCCCTGTACCAGCGGCGACTCCCGCCAAGCCTTCTGCCGCGGAATGAGCTCTACCGCATCGCGGAGGCCAGGGCGCTGATCCCTTCGCGATGCGTACTGGCGATGACGCGCCGGGCCGAAGGGGACGGCATGTACTTCCTGTAGACGCTGATGTGGAAGCAGCTCTGCTGGAACTCTTCTTCCACGTCGACCTTGCCTTGCTGGACAAGCGGCAGCAGGTAGCCCCTCAGCCAAGCGATCTCGGCCATGGAAAGACCGCGCTTAGCGATGTCGATCGCCTGACCGGTAAGGTGCGGTGAGGCGGTGTCTCCCTCCGCGGGCGCCGCGTTGCCGTTGCGGTGGATAAGCTGCTGCTGAAATTCGACGGTGCGAACAGCGGAGTTGACCTGGAGCGCGGTCTGGAAGCGGGCGTAATGCTGCCGCGCGAGCGTGTCCAGAAACAGCGCTGTCCAGGGCCGGCAATAACGGCGGTTTGCGGGCAGGCGTTCGTCGACGCGAAGGCTGGTGGAGTTGGGAATGGCTACGAGCGAGCCGGCGACCCGCATCCGGTCGAGATCGTCATCGTCGCGGACGCGATCCAGGCCGTCACTGTCGGCCATAACGTTCTGGCGCACGAGAATCTCGTGCGAGCCCTTGAGCGGCGGAGGCACGACGAGACGTCCGCGCTTGTTGTAGAGCGTGGGCAGAAGGACAGGCTCTCCGGCAAGTTCCGCAACGGGGGCAAGTTGAGGCTTTTCAGCAATCGAGTCCGCTGCGCGCACTGTGCTGACGACGGAGACCGGCGCGGCTGCAGCGGACTGCCGATCGCGGGCCGCGGGAGACGAAGACCCGCGGCTGTTGTCGAGACTTGGCTGCCGCTCTGATCGCTCGTGAGAACGTACCCAGGCGTGAACCCGTGCCGTCGTGGCGCGATCATCCTTATTCAAGTGTGCGACAGATCGGGCAGACTTCACATTCTTGCGGGCGCGCCGATCCTGGTGTGACCGGGTCGCTGTGCCGCCAGGCCTTGGAGCAGAAAGCGAGGCGGTGTGGCGCAGAGAAGCATGCCTCTTCGACACCACCGCCTTTGCATGGGTGCGCGCAAAAGAGCATGCAGGAAGTAAAGCGATGGCGGAATACGCCAGGAAGATGTAAAAGGCAGCTGCGCGCATACGACTGTGGAGGCGCGGAGATGCCAGAGCACCTTCCACTTTAGCGGCGTGAAAGCGAGTGGGTAAGTAGCGATCTGGGTTCCGTATACTGACTGCTAAACAGGAGATGCGATGCGTTCGATGCAAGAGGGTCTGTGGGTGGCGAGTCTGGCGGCGGCAGCAGCAATCGCTGTGGCAGGCGATTTGCTGCATCCGGCCACGGTGCAGGCCGGCCAGGACGCAGACCGGGCCGGGCAGTTGAGGTTCTACTCGGAGAAGGTGGTTCCGATCTTTCAGGCCAACTGCTACCGGTGCCACGCCGGAATGAATCATCGCGGCGGCTTCAACATGGACACCCGCGCTGGGATGGCGAAGGGCGGCCACGACGGCGTAGTCGTGGTTGCCGGACACCCGGAGCAGAGCCTGCTGGTGAAACTGATTCGCCACGAAGGGCCAAAGGACGACCCGATGGACATGCCGCCGAACAAGCCCAGGATCTCGGATGCGGACATTGCAACCGTTGAACAATGGGTGAGGGCTGGCGCAATCATGCCGGAAGATGTGCCGAAGCCATAGTGGGCCAACCGGCATCAGAGCGGCACTAACCTACCCGGCAGATGACGCATTTTAGGTAGCTCGTCTCTGGGAGGGTAATCACGGCAGGATGGTCCGGCGCAGCACCTCTGGTCTCGACTACCTGAACCCTGCGGCGCGAATCGGCTGCTGCAGAAGCCAGCGTGCCGAGGAAGTCGTGCAGTGAAACATAATGCGAGCAGGAGCAGGTAACCAGAGTTCCACCCGGTTGAAGCATTTTAATAGCTCTGAGATTAAGTTCTTTGTACCCGCGCATCGCACTCTCTGCAGCACGCTTCGTCTTCGCAAAGGCTGGCGGATCAAGCACGATGGTATCGAACTTCTCACCTCGGCTTTCGTAGTCGCGCAGAAGTTCGAAGGCGTCCGCCTCGATCCAATCAACCTGCGCCTGGAGTGTTGAGTTGAGTTCGAGGTTCCGGTCCGCGACTTCCAAAGCGGCGCGGCTAGAGTCTACCCCTGTCACGTGTTCGCAGGTCGTCGCCAGGTGCAGCGCAAATCCGCCCTGGTACGTGCACACGTCGAGCGCCCGACCGTGTGCATATCCAGCCGCCGCAGCATAGTTCAGTCGCTGATCAAGAAATGCCCCAGTCTTCTGTCCCGCTGCCGCGTTGAAATGGAAGTTCAGTCCATTGATGGTGAAGGTGGTTGCGACTGCTGTTTCGCCGGGTTCTCTCGCGTACATCGGTGCGGGCGACGGCGCCGCCAACTGTTCCAGCTCGCGCACGCGAGCGTCCGGACGCTCGACAATGGTCTGCACCGGGAGCTTTTCGAGCAGTGCGGAGCGCAGCACAGCTCGCACGTCGTCCTGGGCCGTTCCCTGTACCAGCAGCTGCACAACCACTACATCGTTGTACCGGTCGGCAACGATGCCGGGCAGGGCGTCGGCTTCGCTGAAGATCAGGCGGCAGGCGTTGTTCCCTTCGTTGATGGGGGCAAGCTCATCCCGCCGCGCCAGAGCCGCGACCACTCGCTCGCGCACCTCGCCAAGATATTGTTCGCGCGACACGGGCGCCGTCTCCGAGACCAGGCGCAGGCTGATCTCCGAAGCTGAACTATAGAGCGCCACGCCCAAGGGTAAGCCGCGGGAATCCATAACCGACACCAGCGCTCCAGGCAGAATCTCAGCCTCGCCGAACAAGGGTACTAACTCCGTTATGTCCGAGCGATACACCCAGAGGTGCCCGGCGCGCAGCCTGTCCGCCGCACGGCGAGTAATGGCCGCAGCCGGGCCCAGGCGCTGTGCCGAACCAGCCTGCAGCACTCGTTCTGCTCCTCCGCTCTTCATCTTTTTATGGTCGCATGGGTCAAGCAATCGCAACGCAATCCTAGAATGGGTATGTGGCTCGGGAACCCGCCAAACGTACTGATGTTCTTATCCTCGGCGCGGGCGCGGCTGGGCTGATGTGCGCCTTTGAAGCCGGACACCGCGGGCGGCAGGTCATCGTCATCGACCACGCCGATCGAATCGGCAAGAAGATCCTGATCTCCGGCGGAGGTCGATGCAACTTCACCAACCGGAACACCACCGCCGACAACTTCCTTTCCGACAATCGGCACTTCGCCAAGTCGGCGCTCGCTCGATTCACCCCTGAAGACATGGTCAGGCTGGTCGAGAAGCATCGCATACCGTACCACGAGAAGACCCTGGGGCAGCTCTTTTGCGACCGCTCCGCGCAGGACATTGTTGCCATGCTTCAGCGGGAGTGCGACGACGCAGGCGTCACTATCCTGACCGGTACGCGCATTCTCTCCGTCTCGAGGAGCGAAGAGGCTGGTGGCGGATTTCAGGTGGAAACGTCGAAGGGAAGTTTCGAAGCAAGGTCGCTCGTAGTCGCCACCGGCGGCCTGTCGATCCCGAAAATGGGTGCAACGCCGATCGGTTACGAGATTGCCGCACAATTCGGGCATATAATCGTTCCTTGCCGGCCCGGACTCGTTCCCCTCGTATTGAGCCGTACTGACCTTGACCGTTGGGGCGACCTCGCGGGTCTCTCCGCTGAGGTAGTCGCCGGAAGCGTATCCAAGAACCAGAAGGCCAGCTTCCGCGAGAAGCTCCTGATCACTCATCGCGGCCTAAGCGGCCCAGCTATTCTGCAGATTTCCTCATTCTGGAGCCCGGGCACAGCGATCCAGATAGATCTCGCTCCTGACCGAGAAATTACCGCGCCGCTTCTGGTCGCAAAAGCGCGGCGGGATACAGCGGCGCTGACCAACGCGCTACGGTCGACAGTACCCGCCCGGATGGCCGAGCGCTGGACAGAGTGCCACCATCCTCCCGCCTGGACCAACGCCGCTCTTGCCGCGTTCGAGCAGAGTCTCCACGCCTGGCAGATCGTCCCCGCCGGTACCGAAGGCTACACCAAGGCCGAAGTAACTGCCGGAGGTGTAGACACCCGGGAACTCGATGCAAGAACGATGATGAGCCGGAGGGTTCCCGGCCTTTACTTCATTGGCGAGGTCGTCGACGTGACAGGATGGCTGGGCGGCTATAACTTCCAGTGGGCCTGGGCCTCTGGGGTGAGCGCCGCCGCGGCGCTCTAGCGGCTTGCTGCGGAGGCTCGGCGCCGCACTTCGGCGTCAACTGCTCCAGTCGGCGATCAGCGCACCACCAGCGTCAGACCAACGCTTCGCGTCAGCCCCGCACTGCTTGCCGAGACAGTGATCGGATAGGTTCCGCTGGGTGTCGTTGCGCCAGTCGAACCGCCGGGACCGGTGCCGCCGGGCGGCGGCGGAATGACCCTTCCGGCACCGCATCCGGCAACGAAGAGCAGGCCAAACACGACGAGGAGTGCAGGATCAGTGAAGCCGCCAGACCGCCCCCGCCACAGCGACGTAGAGAAGCAGCTGCAGACCAAAAGTAAGGGCAGGACCAATCCCGCATACAGTATTCGGTTGGTGCCGATGAGCTTCGAGCTGGTCGCTACGCCGGTCGCCAGCGTCACTGTGATGACGGTTGTTCCGCTCAACGGGGGTGCTGAGGGCGTGATAAAGCAGGTGGTGTTGGCAGGTGTGCCGGTACAGCTTAGCACCGCGTTCCCCGGGGTCGCTGGGTCCGCCCTGAGCAGCAGCGGATACACGGCCGACGTGCCGCTCGCTACCGAAGCGCTGACCGCGCCGTCGGCATCAAGCGAAAAGTCGATGCCGGTGCCTTGGAGTGCTATGGTCTCCGGCGATCCCGGGGCATCGTTCGTCAGGGAGATGCTTCCGGTGCGCAACCCGGACTCAGTTGGCGCAAATACCACCTGGAAGGTACAGGCTGCTTCTGCCGCAAGGTTTGATCCGCACGTGTTCGTGGCCGGTGGGACGGCGAAGTCTCCCGCGACAGCGATCGCGGAGATGGCCAGCGCCACGCCTTGTTTGTTCGAGAGCGTGACAGTCTGAGGGGCCGAAGTCGCCGTCACTCCCGTAGCGGGAAAGACCAGCACTCCAAAGGGTGAGAGTGACACTCCTGGTGGTGCAGTTCCCACCCCTGACAGCGCCACGCTTTGTGACCGGAACTGGTCCGCAACGGTCAAAACGCCGGTGGCGTTACCTACAGCCTTCGGCGCGGAGGAAACGGCGATCGTGCACTGGCTGTGGCCGGCTAAGATCACGCCGCAGCCGCTCACGGCGATAAAGTCTCCGCTGGTGATCTGCGCGGTGATCAGCGTCAGCGCGTTGTCGCCGGTGTTGGTCAGTGTGACCGCCTGTGCGGGGCTTGTGGTCTCGATCTGCTGTGCTGCAAAGCTGAGGGTGAGCGGCGACAGATCATCGGTCGCAGGTGACTGCCCGATGCCGGTGAGCGATGCAGTCTGCGTCCCGGCGGAACCAGTGATCGAGAAGACCGCACTGCTCAGTCCTGAAACCGACGGCGTGAAAAGAATGGCCACAGTGCAGCCAGTGTCTGCTGCGAGCGTTGCGCCGCATGTGTTGGCGCTAAGCCGGAAGTCCGCTGAGCCCGAGATCGCTGGTGGCTGGAGGGTTGCGGGAGCTCCGCCTGTATTTGACAGAGTTATGTTCTCGGCGGAGCTCGATGCACCCAGCGTGACCTTGCCGAAGTCGACGCTTGTCGGCAGCAGCACGATACTGGCTGCACCAGTACCTGTTCCGCTGAGTGGTACATTCGCCTGGCCGCCAGGCATGTTGCCGAAGAGGGTCAGGGTACCGTTCGCCGTTCCCGCTGAGCGGGGTGAAAACTTCACCTGAATCGCACAACTTGTGCGGTTCGCGAGCGAAAGTCTGAGACATGCGTCCGTCTCGGAGAACTCGCCTGTGACGGCTATGCTGGTGATCTGCAGCTGGCCGCCACCCGAGTTTGTGACCGTAACCGTTTGCGCAGTGGAACTCTGACCCGACACTGTGGCGGGAAAGCTCAGCATCGTCGGCGCGAGCAGCGCCAGAGGTGGCGCTATTCCGGTGCCGCTCAGCGCCACCGTCTGAATTCGGAACTGATCAGAGACTGTAAGCGTGCCTGAGATCTGGCCCTGGCTTAGAGGCGAGAAGGTTACCGCAACCGTGCAGTCAGAGTGCGCGCTGAGCACCGGACCGCAATTGTTTGCCACAGCGTAGTCAGCGGGAGCGACCTGGGCCGCGATCAGAGTGAGCGGCTGGTCGCCAGTGTTCGAGATCCGGACCGTCTGCGGGGCACTTACGGTCCCGTAGCTCTGCGTAGCGAAGCTTAGTGACAGCGGCGAAAGCGTGTCCGTAGCAGGCGTCTGACCGGTTCCAGTCAGAGTCGCCATCTGCACGCCGGCCGAATCCTGAATCGTAAAGCTGCCGGTCACTTTTCCCGACACGGTTGGGGCGAACACGACAGCCACCGTGCAGCCGGTATCCGGCGCAAGCGTTGTCCCGCAGGTGTTCGCCGCGATGCGGAACGCGGTCGAGACGCGCGGCACCTGCAAGGCAGCCGCCACTCCGCCCGTGTTCGACACAGTGATATTCTGCGCCGCGCTGATGGTCCCCTGGGTAAGGCTGCCAAAATCCAGGACCGAAGGCGTAAGCACGATTGCAGCAGGAGTCGCGCCTGTGCCCGCAAGTGCGACGGTTACCGCACCTGCCGCCGAGTTCCCGCTCACCGTCAGCGTACCGGTGCGACTGCCGACTGTTGTCGGAGAGAATCTTACCCGGATGATGCAGCCTGACTGATTCTTGAACGACCCGCCGGTGCAGCCCTCCGTGTCAGTGAAGTCGCCCGAGACAGCGACCTTACTGATCACGAGCTGACCGTCTCCTGCATTTGTGATGGTAATCGGCTGGGTATCGGAGTTCTGCCCGACTACTGTCGCAGGGAAAGAAAGTGCAGTACTTGATGCCGCGGCGATAGGCGGCGCAGTTGCCGTTCCTAGAAGCGCGACGGTCTGTGTCTGGAACTCGTCCGAAACAGCCAGTGTTCCCGTGAGTTGACCTGCGCTCTTGGGTACAAAACTTACCAGAAAGGAACAGGCGGCGTGCGCGACAAGCGAACTCGCGCAATTCCCCGTGACTGTAAAGTCTCCGTTTGTGATCTGCGCTGTAATCCCGGTCAAAGCGGCGTCGCCCGAGTTGGTCAGCGTCACGGTCTTTGGGCTGGCTGTGGTCCCGTATTGCTGCGAGGCAAATGTGAGTGCCAGCGGCGAAAGCGTGTCCGTTGCGGCCGCAGAACCTACTCCGGTAAGGGATGTGACCTGCGTCCCTGTGGAGGTGGCCAGGGTAAGCGTTCCATTGCGCGTCCCCGTCCGGGTCGGTACAAAGGCGATAGACATGGTGCAACCAACATCTCCAGGCAGTATCGTGCCGCATGTGTTCGCCATTAAGCGGAAGTCGCCCGTTATCACAGGGGTTTGCAGCGTTGCAGCGACACCGCCGGTATTTGCCACGCTTAGGTCCTGTTCCGGGCTGGTTGACCCGGCCTGAATCGTGCCGAAGTTCAGATTGAGCGGGTTCAGGACCACGGCGGCCGGCACCGCGCCAGTGCCGCTCAGCGACACAGTCGCCTGGCCGCCCGCAACATTGCCGTAGATCGTCAGCAATCCCGTTCGCAGCCCGGTCGCTGTTGGCGAGAAACTTACCTGGACCGAACAGCTGCCATTCACCGCGACCGGAGTGCCGGTGCAGTCGTCGGTCTCGTGAAAGTCTCCAGTGACGGTAAGGCTTCTGAGGGTAAGTGGAGCGCTGCCGGTATTCGAAACCGTAAGGTTCTGTGGTGCGCTGGCGCTCCCGACAGCCTGCGGGCTGAAGCTGAGCGCAGCCTGCCCCAGAGTTATGACGGGAGCTACTGGTGCCGAGGCCGTTAGCAGGGGAATCTGCCAGATGCCGCGACCGTAGGTGGCGGCACGCAGCATTCCCAGCATGCCCGCTCCGCCGGGCATAGCAGATGCCGCCGCAAGGCTGATTACTGGTGCGTTTGGCAGGCCCGTGCCGTAGATGCTCCAGCAGTTCGCGTTTGCGCAATTCGATACCTGTTGCGTCAAGTACACGCCTGTATCGAGCGCTACGTACACTGTGTTGGCGTCGTTTGGATCGACGGCGAGGCTGTTCGCAGGAGCGTTCGGCAGGTTGCTGCTTATGTTCAGCCAATGCGCCCCACCGTCAGCAGAGCGGTAGACGTGCGGCGCGAGTAGAGCGTTTCCGGCGAACCCCATCACGGTCGCGTATACGGTCAGGCCAGTGGTGTCATGTGGATCGACCTCGATCGACGAGACGTCGAAGCCGCCGGGGTTGAAGACCCCTCCCTCGGCCACGTCATTCGTCACAGGAGAGAGCGCCAAATCGCTCCATGGTGTCACGCCGTTTGCTGCGTCTCCTGCGCGGGTCGAGAAGACGTGGCCTCCTAAACTGCCGCCGCCGTCGAGGACTCCTTGTAACCCAGCGTAGAGCACCTTTGATCCAGCGTTCGCTGCCGTAGCGCTGCCGAGCGCGGGGCCGCCCGCTGCGATCGAGCGCACCAAAGGATCGGCGCCGCTGCACGCCGCATTGTGCGCTGTACCAAGGTCCGGGCTGATCGCGTTGGCCGCCGACCAGGAAGAACCGTCCGCAGCCGGGCCACGCCATATTCGGCAAGTCCCAATCACGACGTTGGCGCTCATTGCGGGATCTAGTATCCAAGGTGCATCGATCGCGGACGCGTCGCGCGCAACCTGAGTTGGTCCAATCGTCGGAGTGCCGCTAAAGTCCGCGGCAGTGCACGCCGCGCCATTGCCGCAATGGGCGATGTTTACGCCAGCCGCCGTAGAGACATACCAGTTCGCCGGGGCGTTTGGATCGATTGCCGCAAAGCCGCCCTCGCCACTTGAAACCTGCGGCCAAGCGCCGGCCAATGAAGCGGCCGATGTTGCAGCCGTGCCGTTCGCTCCCACGCCGACAATCAAGGTGCCTGGGTCCGATGGGTGTTGCGCGAAGCTGACGACCTCCGCTAACGATCCAAGCCCCCCGTTCAGATTCTGGAAGTGGCTCGCATCGTCGGCTGAACAAGGCTCGCCGTGTTCGTCAGCGCCATCCAATGAGCGCCAGACCCCGCCATCATTGCCAAGGAACAACAAATCTGTTGCCGCTGCGGTGGCAATTGCATGCTGCGCCGGCGCAACCATCGCAGGTGCCGCGCAGCCGTTCAGTGTGTTGGTTGTGTTGCGAAAAACGCAAAGGCTGCCGCCTGCACCGGCTGTACTGAAGGAACATCGGAAGAGATCCACCGTGCCGGCGAACAGGGTCGTCTCTGCTCCAGACGCGATCGCAGCAAGCGACAGGTTGTAGTCGCCTTGAAACACTGTGGCGCTGTCCGGCCCCTCCTCAAGCATCGTGGTGTCCAGCCGCGAACCAAACAAGACCGCATTGCTCGCACAGGCAGTTCCGTTCGAAGCACAGACGTCCCGCCAGATGCCCTGGTCGCGAAGCTGCGCGTCAACCGTGAACGCGTACAGGTCGCCGCTGGCAGGCTCGACCGCGAGCGCTCCGCGAAAGATGGGGCAACTCGCGCTTCCAGTCATGTTCGGATTCGCCGGGCATGCCTGCGCCGTCAGTCCAAGTCCCGGCTGTGCGGCCAGGCGCGTCCAGACCGAGCCGTCTACCGATTCGTAGTACCCGTGATACCGGACTGCGGCGTAGAAGCGTTGGCGCACCGGGTTCCAAGCGACTGCCGTCGCTGCATTTCCGCCCTGGTTTCCGCCTGCGGGCTTTGGTGCCTGGACAATTTGGCTGGCATCTTTGATGGTGGCCATCTGCCAGGTCAGCCCAGCGTCGTTCGAAAAGTAGAGCCCCCGCGTGCTGTAGGTTGCGTCCTCCGCATTGACGAGCACGCCCTGTGCGGCGTCAGAGACTGCGGCGACCACATTGAGAGGGTTAGCCCCGCTCCATGCAAAACCCGCGAACCCCAGACCAGTAAAGGCGTGAGCTCCGTTTACGCCATCGTTTGACTGGCGCACCAGTGTCCAGGTCAGCCCTCCATCGGCAGAGCGCAGCAGGCCGCTGCCGTAGTAGGAGTCGAGCGCATCGTTTGTGTCCCCCGTGCCGGCAAGAATGACGCCGTTCGAGATGCTGAGCGCTCCTATACTGAGCGACGCAATCGCTGAGTTCCCTGAATCCGCACTGAACACCGGCAGAGTGTCCGTGAGCGGGACAAAGGTGACGTTCGCCAACGGGCCGGCAGCGTTTACCGACTTCCACACGCCGCCGCCTGTCGTACCGATGTAGATGGTGTTGCCCGTCGGATCTGCCGGATCGACCGCAATCGATGTGACTCTTCCGGTCACGTTCCCGTAATCGGTGCCGCTGATCTGCGCCGGGCCAACCGCTTGCCATGGCGCGCTGAGCGAGGCTGCTCGAGGGTCGGCCAGCATCGACATGTGTTGCCGCCGGGCAAGATCGAGCGCGGCAGCCATCCGCAGTGTTCCCTGAGCGCGTCGTCCTGCGATGAACTTGTTCGCAAGCCTCGCGTGATCCGCGCGATTGCCGTAATTGAAGAGGCTTGTCTGTGTGCGGTCAATCTGACCGAGAACTGTGTAATTTCCGAAAGGCGCAAGTATGCACAGCGTCGCGCAGACGAGGAATGCGCGGCAGTTTCTGGCACCTGGAAGCGCCGATCGCGCAAGGCAAGAAAGCGGATGGCCCATAATCCTGCTCCGGAGCCGGGGAAGCATCTTGAGTCGATGCTGCAAGCGGACATCCGGCGGGTCAACGCAGAACCTGGAGGAGAAGGAGGGACAGTTTCAAGACGGGAAATCTGGATCGCCAGCAATCCCTGGACTCTAACGGTCCACAGGCGAAGTGGCCCCTAACAACGAACGACCTTCGGCGAAACAATGGCCTTTGTGGCGTTCCTCGAATCTACCACCAGCCGCGCGGCCGCGACTATGTTTTCGTAGTCGTAGGCCGAATGGTCTGTCGCGATCAGAACACAATCAAAGCGCCCAACTTCTTCAAGTGGCGTCGAAAGGAGGTTCAGCGCATACTTCCGTCCCTGGCCAATCTCCGGAAAGAAGGGATCGTTATAGGCCACCTGCGCGCCCTCCCGTTTAAGCAGCTCGATGATGGTAAGCGACGGTGATTCGCGCAGATCGTCAACGTCACTCTTGTAGGCCACCCCGAGCACCAGCACCTGAGCGCCGTGCAACGAGACGCCATTGTGCTCGAGCGCCCGCTTCGCCGTCTGGACGACATAATGTGGCATCGACTCGTTGATCTCGCCCGCAAGCTCGATGAACCGCGTCGAGAAGCCGTACTGCTCTGCCTTCCAGCTGAGATAAAACGGATCGACCGGGATGCAGTGCCCGCCAACGCCAGGCCCAGGATAAAACGCCTGGAAACCGAACGGCTTCGTCGCCGCTGCGTCAATCACCTCCCATATGTCGATCCCCATCTTCTCGCACAGCTGCTTCATCTCATTCACCAGAGCGATGTTCACGCAGCGGTAGATGTTCTCGAGCAGCTTCGTCATCTCCGCCGCGGCCGGAGAGGACATCGACACGGTCTTCCTGAAGACGGTTCCGTAGAGCGCTGCAGCGGCTCTTGCCGCTCTGGGGTCGACCCCGCCGATGACCTTCGGCACGTCCCGCCGTGGCGTGATCATATTGCCCGGATCTTCCCGTTCCGGCGAGAACGCCACCATCACCCCGTCGAGGTACTCGCTTTCCTCCGCACTGCTTCTCAGCACGGACAAACCTCTGCTAGCACCATGCCGGTTGATTGTCTCCACCACGATCTCCTCCGTTGTTCCCGGATAGGTCGTACTTTCAAGGATCACCAATTGTCCGGCACGCAAGTGCGGGGCGATCGACTCGATCGTTGAGACAACAAAGCTCATGTCCGGTGTATGGTCTTCATGCAGCGGGGTCGGCACACAAATCAGTACCGCGTCCACCTCGGCAATTCGGGCGAAGTCGCCCGTCGCTTCAAAGCCGGCCTTCTTGGCGACTGCAATATGCTCCGGCTCGATGCGATGGAGGTAAGACTTACCCGCGTTGAGCATCCGCACCTTTGCGGCATCGATGTCGAACCCGGTTACGCGAAACTTTTCATCACTAAAGAGCAGCGTTAAGGGCAGTCCGACATAGCCAAGGCCGATGATTCCGATGCCTATGCTTCGAGACTCGATGCGGCTGAGCCAGTCTGAAAGTGTTCGAGCTTCCGTCTGAATGCTGCCAGTAACCACGGCTTACTTCTCCTGCTGACCCATCGTGTCCAGGTACCACGCCACCGTGCGGCGCAGGCCTTCTTCAAAACTGACCAGCGGCTTATAGCCAAAGGCTTCGCGTGCTGCGGATATGTCCGCAAGGGAGTCGCGAACGTCGCCTGCCCGCTCTGGCCCATACTTTGGAGGCATGTGGAAGTCCAAAAGATTCGCAAGAATTGCAAACGTCTCATTCAGCGTGTGCCGTTCTCCGCAGGCCACGTTGAACACGCGACCTGCTACATCCGCGGCTGGGGCCGCCAGGGCAAGGAGGTTCGCGCTCACCGCGTTGTCGACATAGGTGAAGTCACGTCCTTGTTCGCCATCTCCAAACAGGGTTGGCTGCTCGCCCTGCATCATCTGAAGAATGAACCTGGCCATCACGCCGGAGTAGGGTGAGTCCGGCACCTGCCGTGGTCCGAAGATGTTGAAGTAGCGCAGACATACCGTCTCCAGCCCGTACACTCGCCAGTACGACTGCATATAGAGCTCGCCGGTTAGCTTCTGAACGGGGTAGGGCGCGATCGGCTGCGGCGTCATCCCTTCATGCCGGGGAAAACCCGGCTGGTTCCCGTAAGCGGACGAGGACGCCGCATAGATGACGCGCTTTACGCCAGCCGCCCGGGCGCCTTCCAACAAATTAAAGGTGCCATCGACGTTCGTCTCATGGCTGGTTCGAGGGTCCTTGACCGACCTCGGTACAGAAGGCAGTGCTCCCTGATGCAGAACGAACTCCACCCCTTCGCAGGCACGGGTCACCGCGGCCGCATCGCGCAGGTCACCTTCGTGAAAGTCAATGCGATGGATGATCCGGGACAGGTTACGACGGCTTCCGGTAGCGAAGTTATCAAAGACGCGGACTTTGTCTCCGCGCGAAACGAGCGTATGCGTAAGGTGCGAACCGATAAATCCGGCAGCTCCGGTAATCAGGTAAATAGCCAAGTAGTTAGGATATCAATTCCAGGGCAGCCGGAGGCCGGCAAGTCCCTAAATGCCGACCGGATACGGCTTCTCATGCATCTCGCCGCGCGCGCTGAAGCGCTCGAAACGGCCCTGAAGCAGGCTAAGCAGGCCGGTGTACCAGTAGCCAAAGACGAACAGCAGCAAGAAGGGTACAGTGAAGTAGTTCTCGCTCGACACCGCGTACCAGACTGTGGCTGCGAAGTAGCAGCCAATCGCCAGTTCGATCCACGGCACAATCCCCAGGCGCTTTCGATAGACCTTGGCTTGTGACTTTTCGCCCTTCTTGTTCACACGGTACTTCGGCGTACGCGCGAAGGCACTCTTGATGCCGAACAGGGCCTCAAGTACAGCCTTGGTATTGGTGATCGTCAGCCCCACGCCGAGTGCCATCAGGCACGGGATGTAGAGAAATGTCTTGTACCAAGTACGGGGAAACAGCTCTTTCTGGCTGACCAGATAGAAGGAGGAGACCGACATCGTGCTCGCCATGAACAGGGGTAGATCGATCAGCAGCATCTGGGTCGTTCCCTGCCAGCTCCGTATGATCATCGCGGGCATCAGGAGCGTGCTTAGCACGATCATCAGGGGATAGCTGATATTCGCGGTAAGGTGGTACCACGCTTCGAGCTTGGTGTGAAACGGCATGTTGCTGCGCAGTACGCGCGGCAGGATCTTCTTGCCGGTCTGGATAAGCCCTTTGGCCCAGCGCGCCTGCTGCGTCTTGAAGGCGGTCATCTCGATGGGCAGCTCTGCCGGGCATTCAACGTCCTGCAAATATTTGAACTTCCAGCCCACCATCTGTGCCCGGTAGCTTAGGTCGGTGTCCTCAGTCAGCGTATCGTGCTGCCATCCCCCAGCTTCGAAGATGGTCTTGCGCCGCCACATTCCGGCTGTTCCGTTGAAGTTGAAGAAGACGCCCGCCCGCGAGCGGCCGCCATGCTCCAGGACAAAATGCCCATCCAGCAGAATCGCCTCCACCTGGGTCAGGAAGCTGTAGTTGCGGTTCAGGTGCGTCCAGCGCGTCTGCACCATGCCGATGCTCGGCTCGGCAAAGTGGTGCACCACCTGCAACACCCACTCGCGCGGCGGAACAAAGTCCGCATCGAAGATCGCGATCAGGTCGCCTTTCGCCACGTTGAGACCTTTGTCGAGCGCACCGGCCTTATACCCGTGCCGGTTCGTGCGATGGAGATAGTGGATCGGCTGCGGCTCCATGCCGGCGAACCCGGCGGCATAGCGGTCTACGATCTGCTGCGCCACCCGCACGGTCTCGTCCGTGGAATCGTCGAGCACCTGGATCTCGAAGCGGTCGCGGGGATAATCGAGCCGGCAGCACGCATCGATCAGGCGATCGATGACAAATTGTTCGTTATAGATGGGTAGCTGGATCGTCACGAATGGCAGTGCGTCCCCTGAAAACCGCGCGGGCGGCTGGTCCCACCTGGCGGCATTCTTCCGGTTGCGGTAATAGAGCCACACCAACTGGTACCGATGAATGCCGTAGAAGGCCAGAATCAGCATGACGATGAAGTACGGCACCAGCAGGGTGGTGTCAAACGCATTCCATCGGTAAAGGTGCTCGAAGGTGCGATCGCCGTAGTGGCTGCGCCAGTAGTGACCTATCCCTTTTGCGCCGAAAAACAAGGCAGGCACCGCTCGCGTAGAGATGAGAGAGAAAAGCAGTGTCGGCTCCAGGACTGTGCGCTCCGATATAGGATTCGGATCTGTTCCCGATTCTACTCGAACCCCTGAGAGGACAAATTTACCTGCCGTTCTCCCTTCGTTACCTAAAATTTATCGGTTTCTAGCTACTCAGGAAGACGGTCTGGTACAGCGGATCACGCTCAACCGGCCGCAGTCCCGCATCACGAATCAACCGGCGGAGGTCTTCCTCTGTAAACGCCTGGCGTTTGCCAGTCTCTGCCGGCCGAACCAGACCTGCGTCATTCGCTCCGAATCGAAGGGCCATCTGCGTCACTTTCAGCCCTTGTTCCGCACAGCTTGATTCGATGTTGTCGATCGTGTCGAGCACCATGCGCGAGACCGCCAGCGTTTGCAGGTACTCAACCGCGGTCGGCTCTTCGAATTCGCTTCGCGCGGTTCGAGGCTTGTAGCTTCGTGGTGTGAACGCCAGAAAGCCTCCCGTCTGTGCCTGCAGGCTTCCTATGGCAACGAGATGATCAACCCGTTGTTCGAACGATTCACCTGCCCCAAAGACAAGTCCCGCAGTCGACTGGATGCCACGTTCGTGCGCTAAACGATGCACTTCGAGCCAGGATTGAAGTGGCACAAAGGTACCCGATTCATCGTGCACAACGCACAGGTCATCTCCCCGGAATGCATTCAGTCCCGCAGCATGCAGCCGCGTCAGCACTTCGCCGAGTGGGAGGTGCGAATGGCCGGATATCTCGAGGATCTGGGCAGTCGAGAGCGCCAGCAGCCGAAGCGACGGAAAGTGCTTTCGAACACCTGCGAGCGCCTCCTCGAAGTGGCTGAAGCCTTCGCCCTCCGTGGCATCGACAACCAGGCAGGCCGTCGTCTCTCCACCGCGAACAGCGTCGCTCAACCTGGCATACAGTTCCTCCGCCGGTTGGTTCAGCGAGACTGTTCCTGCAGTCGCGTACGTGACGACATCCTCTGGATGACGACCTCGACGAACAGCGTCCGCTTCCATGCCCAGTCCGATCAGATCATCGCTTGCAAAGCAGTCGACTGCCTGATCCCGGCTGATCTCCATAGTTGCAGTTTACAACCTGCTTAGAGTTGCTTTTTCTCAGTACGGCCCTGGCTACCGAACAGGCTGCTCGCCTCGCTCACCGAAGCATTAGTGCCGCAGGCAGCTTCTCGTAGATACCGCCGAATCCACCATTAGAAAGGATGGCAACGATGTCTCCTGCTTGCAGGTCCTTTGCGATGCCCGACACAATTGCATCCGCATCCGCATAGAGCGTGGCTGGAATGCCACTGCACGCCAGACCTGCAACAACATCTTCGGGGTGAAGCCTCTCCGCAGCCGGTATGCTCTCCGACTGGAACACTGCTGCCAACACCACCCGGTCAGCCAGGGCCAGACTCTCAACCAACTCGCTCCGAAACACATTCCGCCGCAGGGTATTGGAACGAGGCTCGAGAACAGCCCAGAGTCGCCGGCCCGGATAGGACATGCGCAGGGCGCGGAGCGTCTCCCGGATAGCCGTCGGATGGTGTGCAAAGTCGTCGATAATCGTCACGCCTCCGACCTCTGCCCGGACTTCGAGCCGCCGCTTCACGCTGCGGAAAGTGGCCAGCGCTTCGACGATCGCCGCCGCCGGCACTCCCTGCCCGGCGGCCAACGCCGCCGCCGCAGTCGCATTCATTGCGTTGTGCTCGCCCGCCATCGGCAGTCTCAAATCCGCAAAGAAGTCGCCGCCGCGATCGAGCCGCCACACACTCGTCACACCCTGATGCCGCATCTCGGAGACTCGCCAGTATGAGCCTGAAGCAAAGCCGTACCGTTCTACGGCGCAGAAGGCTTTGGCCAAGCACTCCGTCACGTTCTCGCTGCCGTCGAACGCCACCAGACGGCCGCGCTTCGGAATCAGATTGACCAGCCGCTTGAACGCTGTCTTCACGGCGACCAGATCGGGATAGATGTCCGCGTGGTCGAACTCGACATGAGTCAAAATGGCGGCGTCCGGGAAGTAATGCAGGAACTTCGGGCCTTTATCAAAGAAAGCCGTATCGTACTCGTCGCCCTCAAGAAGAAATGGCGTGAGCCGTTGGTTCGAAGCAGGCCGCACCATGAAACTGGTCCCGAAGTTCTCCGCCACGCCCCCAATCAGGAACGATGGCGCAAACTCCGGCTGCGTTTGCGAAGCAACTTCGTAGATCCAGGCCAGCATGCTCGTCGTGGTCGTCTTGCCATGCGTTCCCGCGACCACCAGCGACTCCCTTCCGCGCAGAAATTCGTCATGCAGCAGCGCGGCCATGGAGCAGAAGGGGATCCGTGTATCGAGCACATGCTCGAGCTCCACATTCCCTCGCGAGATCGCGTTGCCCACCACCACCAGTTCCGGTCGCGGCTCCAGATTGGCCGCGGCATACGGCTCCGCCACCGCGATGCCCATCGCCTTCAACTGCTCGCTCATCGGCGGATAAGCTGCCGCGTCCGACCCCGTCACCCAATGCCCTTGCTCGCGCAGCATCCCCGCCAGCGAAGCCATCGCCGTCCCGCAGATCCCGATCAGATGAACATGCTTCCCTGTTTTAACTTCAAGACGCTCCATCGCCGTTGTTCCCATTGCCTCCGCGTCCATAAGTCCGCCTGCCTCTACGTCAAGTCCTACTGGCTCTACGTCCATAAGTCCGTTCTTCTATCTACCGTTCTCTTCCTGTACGAGCAGAAGTCGTCGTCTCGCCCGAAGCCGCGCAGCCGTATCGCGCGGCGTAGTGGAGAGACCCCCGCATTTTGTTCGCACCACAGACTTTGTCCGGGACCCTTCACCCCTCAAACGCCGCCTCCAGAAACTCCATCCGCCCCGGCCCGGAAAGATCCAGCCTTACCCGCGCCCCAAGCGGCAGTGTCACATTGCCCGCATCGACATGCCCGCTCCGCAACCCGATGCCCACCGGCCCTGCGAAGTCGTTTAACGCGTGCAGAATGGCCGCCTCCAGCAACTCCTGCTGATCGGCCGCCACGCACTGCCCCATGTCGCCGAACACAATGCCTTTCACACCATCCAGCATCCCCGCATACCGCAGATGAAGCAGCTGGCGGTCCCATTGAAATGGCTTGGTTCCGATGTCCTCCAGGAACAAGATCCCATTCGGGGGATCTGGCGCATAGGGCGTCCCAAGCGACTCGACGTAAATCGACAGACACCCACCATCGAGTACACCTTCGGCTACTCCTGGCCGAAGCACCCTTAAACCTTCAGCAGCGCCGACCGTCCAAGCTTCACCATGAAAGGCCTCTTCCCAGCTGCGCACATCGATGCCGCCAGGTCGCGAGAAATCCGCCGCACACATTGGGCCGTGAAACGTGATAAGCCCCGCAAACTTTCTCATCCAGATGTGCAGCGAAGTGTGATCGCTGTATCCAATCAAAGCTTTCGGGTTTGCCCGGATGAGCGCTGCATCGAGCAGCGGCAGCAGCTCCGCCGATCCCCAGCCACCTCGGGTGCAGAGGATGCCGTCGATTGCAGGGTCTGCAAACGCCGCATGCAGATCAGCAACCCGGTCCACGACCATCCCGGCGTAGTAGAGCGGACCGCGATCGAGCGCATGAGCGAACAGCACCGGCTCATAGCCCATAATCCTCAGTTGCACCATGCCGCTCTCTACCAACTCCCGCTTCGGCGTGCTCGCGGGTGAGACGATCGCGATGCGCGCGCCCGCCTGCAACGCCTTCGGCTTGATCAGAGCGGAAGCGTCGTCAACTCGCGCCGAAGACACCGAAGTCGCAGGACCTGCGTTTCGATTCACGGCTCCAGCCCCCACGCACTGCCCCTACAGATGATCTCCGCCGGCCCTATGAGCCGCATCGTCTCATTGTTCGCGGACCATACCGTCCTTTGCGCACCGCCTTCGGCAATCGCCGTCAGCTCCCGCGCCGTCTCCCGGAAGACCATCGCCGCTGCCGAAGAGGCACACGTTCCTGTGCCCGACGACATCGTCGGTCCGCAGCCGCGTTCATAAATCCTGAAGGCGATCTCGTCCCTTGAGAGCACTTTTACGAACTCGACGTTCGTGCCATGAGTAAACATGGGGTCGGTGCTGATCTTCGCGCCGAGCTGCTGCCAGCTGAGACCATGCGCGCTGAAGTCTTCCGTCTCCACGAAGATCACGAAGTGCGGATTGCCCACGTTGACCATCGCCCCCGCAACCAGCCCGACGCCGGGCAGATCGAGCGTCCGTGCCATCACGCGCGGGACGCCCATCTCGCTCGCGATCGTGTAAACCGGGCCAGCATCTTCAAGCACCACACATCGACGCGAGCCGCCATGCGTCCCCAGCGTGACGTCGTTCAGGCCCCGGCTGTGTGCCAGCCACGCCGCGGCGCAGCGTGTTCCATTGCCCGAGAGCTCGGCTTCGCTGCCGTCCGCATTGAATAGCCGCAGAAAAGTCTCGCCACCTTCGCGCCGTTCCATAAATTCGATCCCGTCGGCCCCTACCGATGTGCTGCGCGCGCAAAGCTTCCGCGCCAGCGCCGCGTGACGACGCCCGGCAAACTCCTCCTCCACAAGCAGAAAATCATTCCCGCACGCATGCGCCTTCACGAAATCAATCACGCAGCCGCCGCCTATCAATCGTCATCGCATCACCCACCACGAACCGCGTCTCCACACCGGGGAAGCGTCATCTCGACCGAACTCAACCAATGAAGCGTCATCTCGACCGGAGCGGCGGACAG
>CAZZYQ010000010.1:42017-68663 GCA_964658395.1 uncultured Granulicella sp.
CCGCCGCGGAGTGGAGAGACCCCCGCATTCCGCCCTTGCCCTTGCCTTTGCCTTTGCCTGTCAACTTCCTTAATACGTGATCAAATCTCCCAACCTCAAGCCTCACCCTCTCGCATCGCAAGGGTTCCGCCCACGAACCCTCAAGGCCTTATCCCATGCGCCAGACTGTCATACACCTGGGACTTGTAGATCCGAGCGCACGGCTGCCCGGTCGTACACAGCACCGTCAACTCCGTCAGATTCTCAGGATGCATCTTCACCGCGATATCGACCGGATCGCCTGCAATGGCCACCACGTAGTCTGCCTTCGCGGCTGGGGCTGCCAAGGATGCAGCGAAGCTATCACGGTCGTTCTCGCTCAACAGCTGCTTCAAGGGTATGCCCGCCTGCTGCACCGCACCGATATGGTCCGACGTGTGCATCAGGATCGGCACGCCCGCCGGCATCGACTCCAGCTGACGGGCGATCGCTGTCTCGAAGGGGATTCGCGTTGTCGAATTCACCATACCTTCTTTCAACACCAGGGGCACAGAGAACATCATCGCGGCGGAGTTCACCACTGCAGCCCCCAGCGCGATTCGCGGCAATACCACCGCCATTGCCGGTTTCGACAAAGCCAAACGATGCGCAGCCCACTCCGCCGCGATGAAGGCAAACAGCACCAACGCGGGCAGCATCTCCATCCCGTATCGCGCGTTGTAGTACGAGTGCGGATAGAGCTGCGGAATGAAGATTGGGACTGACCCAAACGCGATCGAATAGATGTAGAAGGGCAGCGGCATCCACAGTAAGACCGAAGCTGCGTTCGGGTGCGGGCGCCTGTCGTCTCGCCTCTGAGACATCCGTCCGGAAGCTGTCGCGAAGCCACCTCGCAGCGTGAGCCAGAGTCCGCCCAGCGCCGCCGCCAGCAGGGCGAATCCGGTTTCCCAGGCCGCCGCGTTCACCTGCGCGGTGCGCGTATAGAACAAGAGTGCCCACGCCGGGTTATGCCATCCGCGGTAATGCGGCGCGCCGACTGGCGAGGTCTTCCTCTCGATCGCCGCCGCCGAGTATGGTCCGCGCATGAAGTCCAGCGCATCGCCCATGAAGTGCTGGTTGTACCAAAGCCAAAGCACCGGGCCGGCAACCGTAATCAAGGTGAAGACCGCAAATGCGGGAGTGATTCGCGACAAGAGCTTCCTGGTTCGCGCCGTCTTGATCGCCAGAACCAGCCACGCCAGCGCGCCGAGGATCCAGCCATCGTAGCGCGTAAACACCGCCGCCAGGATCACCAGCGAGATCACGATCAGCTTGCGACCGACCGCGCGTTCGCGCAAGGCCCGCTCCTTCAGCGCGCCTTCGTTTACAGCGGCCATCCCTTCCATGCACTCGACAAGCAGCAGCGTGAGCCAGATCAATTCGGCAAGAAAGAGCGGCTCCGTCATCGCTGTGGTCGCGAGATAGAGCAGGTTCGGATTCAGCGCGTAGAATGCAGTCGCGGCGAACGCCCACCGGCGGACCAGCATCCGGCGTGCCAGCCTGTAGAATCCCGCGACGCCGAGGACATAACAGAGGACCGACGGCCACGCTCCTGCAAGGCCCGTCTGCCACCACATCATGCGCTGCACAAACGGCAGCATCATTAGATGCGGCAGCGGCAGCCATACGCCGCCCAGTTGGGCGAGACCAGGGTAGCGTGAATCGAGGATGCGCCGCGCAATGCCAAGATGCGCCACTGCGTCCCCATAGAGCAACAAGTAACCCTTTGTGATACATACCATCAAGGCCACAAACGCCAGAACCAGTGCGCCCAACGCGATTGGCACGGTCTCCTGGCGCGTTGCGGGCGTCATGGCGTCCAAATCGACGAGGACAGGCGCAGACGCAGCACGGACAAGCCGCTGGCCGACCTGGCTGCTACGCCTGCGTAGCAGCAAGCTCAGGCCACCGCCGCTGCATCGAGGTGCGAAATCTCGCGGAATAATTCAAACCGCTCATTGATCTCCGCACTTGTGACCGACTGCAGCCGCTCGGTCCCAAACTTTTCTACGGCGAACGATCCCATCACCCCGCCATAGAACATCGCCGTCTTGAAGACTGCAGGCGTCAGCTCTGGCTGCGATGCGATGTAGCCATAGAAGCCGCCCGCGAAGGAGTCGCCTGCGCCAGTCGGATCGACGACCTCAGCCAAAGGCAGCGCCGGAGCACGAAATGGCTTCGACGCCTTACCCGAGAACGCACGTTCGCTGAAATAACCCGTCGCGCCGTACTCCCCATGCTTCACCACCAGCGACCGCGGCCCGAGCGCCGTGACAGCTTCGGCCGCCTTAACCGGGTTGGTCTCGCCCGACAGCATGCGCGCCTCGCCGTCGTTAATCAGCAGCACGTCAAGCTCCTTCAGCACGGGCAGCAGTCGTTCGCGATGGTCGGCGATCCAGTAGTTCATCGTGTCGCCGCACACCAGCTTCACCTCCGACATCTGCTGCCGCACCTGCAACTGCAGCACAGGGTCGATGTTCGCCAGAAACAGGTACTCGCTGTCCTTGTACTGCTGAGGGATTTTAGGCGAAAAGGTCGCGAATACATTCAAATCCGTGCCCAGTGTCTTCGCTTCGTTCAGGCTGCCGCTGTACTCGCCGGTCCAGTGAAACGTCAGCCCGCTGGCATGCTCGATGCCCTCCGTGTCAATCCCACGCTGCTCAAAGACGGCCTCATGCTCCGCCGTAAAATCCTCCCCGACGACGCCAATCACGCGCACGTCCGTAAAGTAGCTCGCCGCCAGAGCAAAGTGCGTCGCAGCCCCACCTAGTATCTTCGTCCTCTTACCAGAAGGCGTCTCAATCGAATCGAACGCCACCGAACCAACTACCAATATCGCCATGAAACTCGCTTTCTCTTCACTCACTAATAGCTTGTGATCCTTCGCCGAAGGCCGAGGATGTGCATTTCGCCGCCCAAACAGCGTCATCTCGACCAGTGCCCGTTGTCTGCTACGCGAACGCCTCTGAGCTTGTTGCCCCCATGAAACGTCATTTCGACCGGAGCGAAGCGGAGTGGAGAGACCCCCGCATTTGTTCGTCGCCAGATCTCCTCACAGATATTTCCCAATCAATAACGAAAGCCGCTCCTTCGCGGCCCCCGGGATGGCCTTCCTGTCCGTCAGAATCGCATACTTCAATGCGCTTGCACACGCACACTCGCGCTCCTTCGGCATCGCCGCAATTGCCGCCCGGACTACCTTCGTCCCATTGTCCGCATTCTGGTGCAGCACTGCGACGACCTGATCTACCGTCACGTCGTCATGGCCTTCGCGCCAGCAGTCGTAGTCCGTCACCATGGCCAGCGTGGCGTAGCAAATCTCCGCCTCGCGGGCCAGCTTCGCCTCCTGCAGGTTCGTCATGCCGATCACGTCCGCGCCCCAGCTTCGATACAGATTTGACTCAGCCCGTGTGGAGAACTGCGGCCCTTCCATACACACATACGTCCCGCCATTCTTGCCCGCGACGCCAACCTCGGAACAGGCCTTCTCAAACACATCGCGCACCGTCGCGCACACCGGATCGCCGAAAGCCACGTGGCCCACGATGCCGTCACCGAAGAATGTGCCAACCCGCGCGAAGGTGCGATCGATAAACTGGTCGGGAATCACAAACTCCGTCGGCTTATGCTCTTCCTTCAGAGACCCGACGGCCGACACCGAAAGTATGCGCTCGACACCCAGCGCCTTCATCGCATAGATATTCGCGCGGAAGTTCAACTCGCTCGGCAGAATCTTGTGCCCTCTCCCATGCCGAGCCAGGAACGCCACACTCTTACCATCGAGTTCGCCGAGTACGAAGGCGTCCGAAGGTGCGCCAAACGGCGTTTGGACTGCCTCTTCACGAACATTCTTAAGCCCCGGCATCGCGTAAAGCCCGCTGCCGCCAATGATCCCTATTTCAGCCTTCTGCAATTCCCCCGCTCCTTCTGTCTGTCTTACCGCAACGCAGCCTTCATCACACCAAATTTACTCATGAAACGCGCAAGCGACATTGCCGGACTGCCTGACTCCTTCTGTAACTGATCTTGTGACGTAGTGGCAATCTGCAGTGGCCCGTCCGACTGCACCGACGCAATACTATCCCGCAGCTTCCGCGCAAGCGCCACATCGAATCCTTCAGCGACGAACACGGCGTTGTCTGAGATGGACAGCAGCACGTCGCCTTCGTTTGTCGTATATACCTCTTCGCTGTCGCCGATCTCATCCTTCTCACGCCGTGTCAGTCCCGAATACTTCCGCGCAAGCTGCGCGGAATAGATGCGCAGGAACGACCTCGCCGAATCTTCGTTCTCCCACTTCGAGTAGTAGATCAATCCAAGCGATGCTGGCGACTCTTTCTGCGCTGGTGTCAATGCTGATTTTCGCTGCGCCGCGTAATAGACGCCACCCTTCCATGCCGGCGAAAGCGCCTGTGCAAGCTGTGGTCCGCCAAACAACTCCGCCAGAATCCGCACATCCAACTCGCCCATCACGCCGAGGTCGTACGGCGCATACTCTGCGTCGATCAAGGGATGAATGTCCGGGAGACGCAGCACCGGCACGGGCGTATGCGCCAGGTAAATGTCAGGATGGATGATCTCCGAACTGGAGGAAGGCGGTCTCGCGAGCACGCCGGCGAAGGCAGCCTCGCGCGAGCCTTTCCGCAGCATCTGGTACTCAAAGGAAAGCCCATCGCTGTACGGAAACAGCAGCGACTGCTGCAGCAGCAGTGGCGCCCTCGCCAGCAGCGGCGATCCCGTGGTATCGCTGGTCATCTCCCGGAGCCTGTCGCCCATGTCGGGCGCGTCGGCGATCGTCTTGCCCGTTGACTGCAGGCCGTAGTCGACGAACACCGCCATGGCCTGCCCCTCGGTCACCGCCTCGCGCACCGTGTCGCCTTCGTCCATCTGGATGTGGTGATTGTCTTCCGCGGCGTTCTTTGCAACGCCTTTCACCTCGACATCGCCCCACTTCGACAGATCGACCTTCTGGTCCTGCAGAGCGTGGGTCAACTCGTGCGCCAGCACCGGCTTCTGTTCGTCCGGCTCGATCCAGTCCAGCAGGTTTACCGTCTTTGTCTTGTCGTCGTAGAAGCCAGCGATCTGCTCTGTCAGCAGCGACACCAGGAACGGCCGCAGATGAAAGTCGCGGTCGAGCAGCCCGAACTTCTTCAGCACGATCTCCGCCCGCTGGAGCCGCTTCGTACTTTCATCCTCGTCGAACTTCTGCCGCAGAAACTTGTTTACCTCGTCGCGCGAGATCAGCGTGCGTTTCACTTCATGCTGGATCGGCAGCTTCGAGTCCTTGCTCGCGAACGCCAGAATCTCATCAACCGACTTGAACAGCGCCTTCGCCTGGTCCTTCGTGATCCGCGTCTCGGGCTTTGTCGCATCGGCAGGCTTCTGCGTTGTACTCTGGGCAGCAGCCGCGCCAACCATCGCTGCAAGCACCGCCGCCACGCTAACACCGAACCCCAACCGCGCCATACCCCTCCATTGCACTCGCTATAATCAGTGTACGCACGGCCTCTGCCTGCGTTCGCCTTATGGCCACACCAAGCCTGCACCCGATGAACACCGAAGTCACTCCTGGATCCCAGCTCAAGGCACTGCTTCAGACAACCGGCTTTGTTCCGCTCGATAACATCGGCTGGATCCGCGTCGCCGGCGAAGACCGCGTCCGCTGGCTGAACGGCATGACTACCAATTCCATTCAAGAGCTCAAGCCCGGCCAAGCGAACTACAATCTCTTCCTCTCCGCACAGGGTCGCGTTCAGGGGGATGCAAACGTCCTTATGCTTGAAAAGAGCATTCTTCTGGGGACCGCTGCCGACCGCGTCCCGGCGCTGATCGAACTCCTCGACCGCTTCATCATCATGGATGATGTCGAACTCGCCCCGCACCCCAGCTTCGGCCTACTCGTCGCTGGCCCCGAAGCCGCTGCCATGCTGGCTGCAATCGGCATTGCAACCGACGATCTCACCCCACTCCACTTCACCGCCATCGATGATTGGCGGGACCAGAAGGTCGCCGTGCTCCACGCGCACAGCCCCCTCATCCCGCGCTTCGAGCTCTGGTCTGAGTCCTCCGACACGATCGCGCAACTCACTGAGGCTCTCGGCTCTTCCGGCGCGACCCTCGTCAACGCTGACGCCCTGACGCACCTTCGCATCCTCGAAGGCACGCCCCTCTACGGCACCGACATCCGCGACAGAGATCTCCCGCAAGAGACAAACCAGACGCGCGCACTTCACTTCAGCAAGGGCTGCTACCTGGGCCAGGAGATCGTTGAGCGCATCCGCTCCCGCGGCAACGTCCACCGCACCTTCCAGGCCTTCCAGCTCACGGGCGATCTACCTGCAGCGAACGCCATCCTCGAAGCAGACGGCAAACCAGTCGGCGAACTCACCAGCGTGGCCGAAATCCCGCTGGCCTCCGGTCCCGTACAACTCGCCCTCGGCTACATTCGCCGCGAAGCCCTGGAGCGCTTAGCGCCGATCCGACACTCGAACGGCAGCGCGATCCCGGTTCAAACGCCGTTTCGTTTCGCAGAAAGGTACCCTTGAAATCCATGGCCGGCCAGACGAACAGCAACGCCGATAAGGCGAAAGAGGGCGTGCTCCGCGCCGTAGCCTCCTATCTCACGCTTGCCGTGGTGTGGCTCTTCTCGATCACCTTCGTATTTCAGAACTTCTTCATTCCATCCTCGTCTATGGCGAGCACGTTGCTCGTCGGCGACCACGTTGTGGTCGAACGCGAGCTGCTGGCCCCGCCGGCGAGATGGGCCCCTTTCGTTCCTTATCGCGAGATACAGCGTGGCGACGTCGTCGTCTTTTATAAGCCGGTCGAAGAGGACGGCCGCCACATGATCATGGTCAAGCGGGTAATCGGCGTCCCCGGAGACCGCATCCATCTCCGCGATGGCGTCGTGTTCCTCAACGGCGTCGCCCAGCGCGAGCCCTACATCACTCCGGTCGACGTTCACGACAGCCCCTACATCGACGACTTCCCTGCCATCGACGCATACAATCAGCCGGGAGTGACGGCGGCCTGGTCCGTAGACCTTCCCAGCCACCTGGAGGGCGGCGACCTCATCGTTCCCCCTGGCCAGTACTTCGCCATGGGCGACAATCGCGAAGTCAGTCTCGACAGCCGCTTCTGGGGCTTTATCCCCAGAGAGAACATCCTCGGTCGACCTCTATTCGTTTACTGGTCGGTAAAACGACCGGAGATGAGCGATGCCGAGGTTCCTATGGCGGCACAGGCGAAGTCTACCGCCCACGACCTCATTCACTTCTTCGGCGACACGCGCTGGAGCAGAACGTTCCATCGAGTCCGTTGAACCCGTAGTAGAGGCACAGGTGCCACGCTCAACATGCCTTACAACGGCTGCTCCGCCGATCGTTTCGTGATAAGCGGAAGTCCCAGAAGCGAGACACGGCAAAATAGTTGAAGTATCCAAAAGCTAGCTGCTATCGTAGGCTACGGAGGTGTTGATGAACACCGCTACAGCGATCACAATCGCAGGACTTGCAGCACTTACACCCACTGTCACCTGCCTGATCGGGATCATCCTTCAACGGCAGGACACGCGCGATCTGCGCGGCGAGATGATCGCCCTCCGCAATCTTGTACACGATGACATGCTGCTCATCCACGAGCGTGGCTAGGGTGGAGTCCAAGCGGGACTGAGAACGCTCTGGCTGTTCGGTCGCAATCCGTCCAGGCCACGGCAAGCTACCGTGGCCTTCGTTATCTCACAGCTTGGCTTGGAGTGACATGAGACTGCGTACAGCCCATCTATCCTGAACTTCACCCTCGTCTATACAGGTGGCACGTACATCGCCTTCCGAGCGGTTTAGAAGCGCTACCGCACCAATTCCCGTGAAAGAGTCCCGAATGCCTGAGCAAAACAAGCCCTTCGTCATCACCGACCGCCGCAAGTTCACCCTCGACGGCGAACCCCGTCCGGACGCTGACCCCTCCCCCGAGAAGGTGCGCCCTGGCGTCCCTCTGCCCCTCGAGTCCTCTGCTCAAGTTGTCGAAACGCCCCCCGCCCCGGTGCCAACCCCAATCTCGACAGCGCCAGAAACCGCTGCGGAAAAAGACGCCTACTCAGAATCGGACGATCCGAACCTGCCCCCGCCCCCTACCGCAGAGCAGATGGAGCAGTCTCGCGTCGCGTTCGACGCCACCGCGGAGCGTCTCGACCTCGCAATCCGCGCCGCCAACCCCGGAATGGAACACGCGCCGCCAATGACCTTCGAGCGGCTCGTTCAATCTGTCTACATGACCGCCATTATGCAGCTTGGCGGAGCTACCCCCGAAGGCCAGAAGCCGCAGGTCGACCTCCTCGGCGCGCGCCAAAGCATCGACATGCTCAACGTGATTGCCAGTAAGTCCTCCGGTAACCTGACCACTCCTGAGTCCCAGCTGATAGACAGCGCTCTCTTCGAGCTGCGCCTTGCCTTTCTCGAAATCACCCAGTCCCTTTCCCGCTCCGCCGCTCGGTCTCCGGCTCCAGGCCCGGGCGGTCCCGCTGGCCCTGGAACCCCCGGCTTCGGCCCAAGCATCGTCCGCTAAGCAGTTCGCCGTGCCTTTGTTTGTCATTCCCCAAAAAGGGAACTTCTTTCGCCTTTCTGTTCCCAACACCCTATTCCCTGCCTTATGGCCACCCTGACCTTCCTCGGCACCGGCACCTCCATGGGCATCCCTACCCTGGGCTGCGACTGCGCCGTCTGCACCTCTGCCGTGACGCCCGCGCCGGCTGGTGATCCGCGCAACCGCCGCACGCGTCCCTCTATCCTTGTCCAGTACGACGGCCATGCTGTCCTCATCGATACCGGCGCGGACTTCCACCACCAGGCCATCCGCGAGAACATCCGTCGCCTCGACGCGGTCTTCTACACCCACCCCCACGCCGATCACATCCTCGGCCTCGACGACCTTCGTCCGCTGACCTTCCACTCGCCGGAACCGCTCCCGCTTTACGCGGACAATGCGACCGCAGAGGTGATTGGCCGCATCTTCGCGTACACGTTTCGCCCCCCGCGCCCCGGAACCACCATCGCCCGCGTGCAAATGCATCGTCTCGAAGAGATTGCCGGCCAGGCGGTCAACTTGTTCGGAGCGACCTTCCGCCGCATCCCCGTGCTGCACGGCAGCCTTACCATCAGCGGCTACCGATTCGGTTCTGCAGCCTATCTGACCGACATGAGCGCCATACCGGAAGAGAGTGTCTCCCAGCTTAAGGGTCTCGACATCCTCATACTTGATGCGCTTCGCCATACGCCGCATCCCACCCATTCCAATGTCGAAAACTCGTTGAAGGTCGTTGAACAGCTCAAACCGAAACGGGCGTTCTTTACACACATGGGCCACGACCTTGACCACGCGGCCACAGACGCAATCCTGCCCGCGCATGTCCGTCTCGCCTATGATGGCCTCAAGGTTGACTTCGACATAGCCCCAGGGGAAACGGCATGACGAAGCGGGCGGCTCGCATCACCCTTGCCGATAAGCTCATCCTCGCCCGGGTGGGCAGGGGCGGCGGCTTCTTCCCATTTGTGGAGGCAACTGCGTGAAGATCTACCGCAGCCTGTCCGAGCTTCCTCAAGACTTCGGCCCCAGGGTCGCCACCATCGGCAACTTCGACGGTGTCCATTGTGGCCATCAGCGAGTGATCGCTGAGGTCATAGGCCGCGCCAGGGCCCTCAGCAGCTCCGGTGCTGAAGCTGCTTCCGTTCTGAATGCGGCGGACAATCGGACTACCCCTTACCAGCCCGCAGCGTCCGCACCTTCCCGGCCGGAGGTAGGAGCGGGTCAGGTCACCTCGCTCGCCATTACCCTCGATCCTCACCCCGCTCGCGTCCTCGGCAAACAAGCCAACCTCACACTGATCACACCTCTTGAAGAAAAGCTCGCCCTGCTCTCCTCCACGGGCATCGACGCCACGCTCGTGCTTCCATTCGACCTCGATCTCTCCCGGCTCACCGCCCGCGACTTCGCTTCGCGAGTTCTTCGCGAGGCTCTCCACGTGATTGAGGTTCATGAAGGGGAAAACTTCCGTTTTGGCTACCATGCTGAGGCCGGCGTCGAAGGACTTGAACATCTGGGCCGTGAACTCGGCTTCGGCGTGAAGACATACACCCCAAGCGTTCTCCGCGGCGGGGCCGTCTCCTCGAGCCGCATCCGCACTCTCATCGCTGCCGGAGAGGTGCATCGCGCCCGCCCTCTGCTCGGCCGTCCCTTCTCCATTGTGGGTACGCCGGCGTCAGGTCGAGGCTACGGAACGAAATACACGGTCCCGACCATTAATCTCGCACCCTATTCTGAACTGCTGCCGGGTAACGGCGTCTACATCACGGAGATGACGGTAAGCGGTAGAACCTTCGAAGCCGTCACCAACGTCGGCAATCGGCCTACCTTTGGCGCCGACTCGTTCGCGGTGGAGTCTCATCTCCTCAACTTCGATCCAATCGCTCTTGACGAGGCCACCCCGCTTCGCCTCACCTTTCTCAAACGCCTGCGCGCCGAGCACCGCTTTCCTTCGCCGGAGTCGCTTCGCGCCCAGATCGGCCTGGATGTCGCCCGCGCTAAGCGCTTCTTCAATCTTCGTCGCTGTTTGAGGAACGGTTCGCTCGGTGAATGAGCGCAAACTGTTGGAAATTTACCGGTGCGAACAAGCCGACTCGCCACTCTCCGACGCGCGCACCGCCTCACTTCAGCAATCGTTGACCCCGCGCTCTGATTGGGATAAACTTTTGAAGCTTGGGATAAATCCCGATCCAGTCGGTGAGCGACTCCCTTGGGTTGGCTTATCAGGGCAACAAATCAGTCGGCGTTGTCCTTGGCGAATAGGACTCTCGCGCTGCTGAAATCAGATCAGCTTAATAAGAGAAGGCGACGGTACGGTCTGCCGCACTTGAGGTTGTGTTATGTACGCAGTAATCCGCACAGGCGGTAAGCAGTACCGGGTCGCTCCTGGCGACACGTTGAAGGTTGAGCGCACCGCCCACGAGAACGGAACCATTGAGTTCTCAGATGTTCTGGCTTTCTCGGGCGAAGAAGGCAAGTTCGCCTCTGATCTTGATGGTGCCAAGGTTACCGCTCAAGTACTGGGTGAAGGCCGGGGCGACAAGATCCTGGTGTTTAAGCTGAAACGCAAGAAGCAGTACAAGAAGATGCAGGGTCATCGACAGAACTTCGTTGAAGTGAAGATCAACGAGATTCTTGTGAATGGCCAGAGCTATAAAGCCTAGTTCAGCGCCAAAAGTGGCACTTAGCATGTGATTGAGCGGTCTTAAGTGCTGTTCAGTCGGTGCGAACCACTTGCTGTGAGCAGGGCGGCACAACTTTAGAGAGCGCGCAGGCGCGGAAGAGGCTATTCAGTGGCACATAAAAAGGGACTTGGATCATCAAAGAACGGCCGCGACTCAAACGCGCAGCGACTCGGCGTGAAGGTGTTTGGCGGTCAGGCAATTTTGGGCGGCGGAATCATCGTCCGCCAGCGTGGTACACCGCTGAAGCCCGGCCTCAACGTCGGCCGCGGCAAGGATGACACCTTGTTCGCAAAGGTGAGCGGTGTTGTCCGCTTTCAGGACCGCGGTCAGCATGGACGGTTTGTAGTGGTTGACCCTGCTGAAGTCACGGCGATCTCCGCCTAAAACCTCTCTCGTTCAAGACAAAGCCCTGCTCATGCAGGGCTTTGTTTGTTGGCGATGACGCTGGCGTCGGTTGATGCTGGTATCAGGTGTTGGTCTTCTTGAAGATCGACTCCGGGATGTGCCGTAGTACGAACATGATCGGCTGCCATTTGAGTGGCACGTACAGCGTGTCTTTCTTTGCCGCTACCGCGCTCGCGATCGACTTTGCCACGGCATTCACGTCCGCAAACTTCTCGTTGCCCGGCATGGAGGCGGTCATGGCGGTCTTTACTGGTCCCGGCTTGATGGTTAATACCGCCACGCCTTCGCGGTCGATCCGATTGCGCAGGCCACCAAGAAACGCTGATAATCCCGCCTTCGACGATCCATACACGTAGTTCGACTTGCGTCCGCGATCGCCTGCGACTGACGAAATTACTGCCAGCACTCCAGAGTGCCGCTGCACGCAGAAGTTAGCCAGCCAGGTAAGCATCGAGACCGGCGCAATGAAGTTGGTATGCAGTATCTGCTCTGCATGCGCAAAGTCCTGCTCTGCTTGTGCTTGATCACCGAGGATGCCATGGGCCAGCAGCGCCACATCGAGGCCGGTAAGCGAGTTGATGGCGTGCGCCAGCAGCTCCGCATGCTTCGATGTGTCGTCCAGGTCAGCGACCGCCGTATCGACGTACTTCGCCCCGCGCACGCGCAGGTCAGCAGCGACTGCGGCCAGCTTCTCCGCGTTACGGCCCACCAGGAAGAGGCTCGCGCCTTCTCTCGCCCAGACGCGGCAGGTAGCTTCGGCGATGCCGGAGGTGGCACCCAACACGAGAATCTTCTTTGAAGCGTAAATGGTCTTGGCGGCGAGCGGATTCGCAGGCTGGGTGCTCATAGAGTCGGTCGGTCTCCGGTAACGCGCTCCCAAAAGCTGGAGGTAAGCATAGGGTCGCGGAAGCGGGCGAACTTCTCCCACTGCGGGTAGAACGCTTGAAACTGCGCGGCTGTCATGGCGGCATCTTTGGCTGGATACAGCCTGCCCCCAAACTCGCGGGTCATGTCGGCAAGCCGCTCGAACAAAGGAAAGCTCACATTCGGCTTGATGGGGAAATCCAGCGCCAGTGTGATTCCGGGCTGAGGGAAACTCATCATGCCGGGCGACGGCACATCGCCGAACGCCTTCAGCACGGCGAGAAACGACGCGAGACCCGACTTCGCAACTTCGTGAAGAATGGCGATCGTGCCTTCGCGCGCATGCTCCCACGGAATGGCGTACTGGAATTGCAGAAGGCCGCTCTTGCCGTACATCCGGTTCCAGTGCAGCACCTTGTCCAGCGGATAAAAGAAGGGCTCATAATCCTGCAGGGCCTTCACCCGCGCCTTCATCTGCTTGTGGAAGAAGACGGTATTGAACGCGCTTACAGAGAGCTGGTTCAATGCGAATCCGGGAGCGTCAAATGGAAAGACCAGCTTCGGTTCCGGCGATGGCTTCAGCTCATCAGGGACCTTCGAGTGGTCGCCCTGCATGAAGATGCCCCGGGCAAAGTTCTTGCCGGTGGAAACGCAATCGACCCAGCTGACCGTGTATTCCACGTGTTCGCTCTGCCGGGTCAGATCGAGAAATTCGTCGACGCCGTGGAACTGGATGCCCTCATAGTCGATCTTGCGGGAGACGATCGGCTTCATCCGCAGCGTCGCCCACGGAATGACGCCCGTAAGTCCGAGACCGCCAATGCTTGCCGCATACCAGTCCGGGTTCTCCGTTGGCGAGCAGACCATGCTCATCCCGTCCGAGCGCACCAATCCGAACTGCGTTACATGTGAGCCAAAGGTTCCGGCAACGTGATGGTTCTTGCCGTGAATGTCGTTGGCGATGGCGCCGCCAAGCGTCACATACTTGGTTCCTGGAGTGACCGGCAGAAAAAATCCGTGCGGGACCGCGAAATCCAGAATCTGCGCCAGCGTGATGCCAGCCTCGGCGGTCAACAGCCCCGTCGCAGGATCGAAGCTGAGCAGGCGGTTCATGCCTGTGGTGAGCAGCAAATTGCCGCCCTTCAACAAACAGACGTCGCCGTAGCTGCGGCCCATGCCTACTGGCAGCGCACCGTTGTGTATGCCCTTTGCTACAGCGGGGTAATCGCCCTGCCAGTTCAGCGGAACGATCTTGCCGTCATAGGTGGGATACCGCCCCCAGGACTCGAATGGCGGCTTGAAGCCCGGCTCCGGAGGAGCCTGATAGGGCGGCCGGGCTGAGGTTCCTGACTCGTGCAGAGTTTCCTGGACTACGGTGGATTGTGCCATATACCCAGAATACTTGATCCGCAGGCCAACTCCACAGAAAAGCGCACTGCATCCAGCAGTCGCTTCGACTCCGAAGCACCCGAGCGAGCCCCAAGACAGGACCTGCAGGACGCGCAGCGACGTCCGTGACGGGCAATCCCCGGCGCCGTACGGTCAGTTGTCCCCACTTAGATCACGCACTACCTCCACGACTGACGCATTGTGAACCTCTGAAGTGTTGGAAAATGCGTTCTGGATGTATCAGGCGTTCTCGTGCCTGGTACAACTTCGGGTACATACCGCGACGGCCAGAGGGTTATCCTCTGGCCGTCGTGGTTTGTTTGAGCGAATGGAGGTTAGTTGGCGAGCGTGGCTTCGGCGGCCTCCAGCGTCTTCTCCGCTGCTTTTGCTGCGGCGAGTTCGGCTAGCTGGGCTTTCTTGAGAGCGGCAGTGTTTTCGCCCAGTTCGTCGGCCATCTTCTCGGTGGTGAAGGTTTCGATTACGTCGCCGACGCGGATGTCCTTATGGCCGGCGAGGTCAATACCGCACTCCACGCCTTCGCGGACCTCGCCAACGTCGTCCTTGAAGCGCTTGAGCGAGGAGATCTTGCCCTTCCATATCTCGGCGCCGTCGCGCATCAGGCGGGCCTGTGCGCCCCGCTTGATGAGGCCGTCGGTCACGCGGCAGCCGGCGATCTGGCCAACCTTGGTGATCTTGAACACATTCAACACTTCGGCGCGGCCAGAGTAGTTCTCCTTGAAGACAGGTTCGAGGAGGCCGTACATCGCCTTGGTGATCTCATCCTGCAGCTCGTAGATGATGGAGTGGAGACGAATCTCGACGTTCTCGCGCTCGGCCACTTCGGAGGACTTGCGGTCGGGCCGGACATTGAAGCCGATGATGACGGCGTTCGAGGCAGACGCAAGGAGCACGTCGGACTCGGTGATGGCACCGACACCGGAGTGGAGGACGCGTACACGGACCTTCTCGGTAGACATGCGCTGAAGCGAGTCGGCGAGAACTTCGACCGAACCCTGAACGTCGCCCTTCAGGATGAGGTTGAGGTCCTTCATGCCGGCCTGCTTGATCTGTTCGGCGAGGCCTTCGAGCGAGACGCGCGAGGACTTCGCCAGCTGGGCTTCGCGTTCCTTCATCTTGCGATACTGTGCGATGCCCTTGGCCTTGTCGCGGTCGGCCATGACGAGGAAGGTGTCGCCAGCGTCGGGCATGCCTTCAAGGCCGAGAATCTCAACCGGGGTCGAGGGGCCGGCCTCGGTGATTGGCTGGCCACGATCGTTGAACATGGCGCGAATTTTGCCGAAGGTGTTGCCGACGATGTAGCTGTCTCCAAGCCTAAGGGTGCCGTTCTGGACCAGAATGGAGGCAACCGCACCGCGGCCACGATCGAGCTTGGCTTCGATGACGGTGCCGACGGCGGGACGCTCGGGGACGGCCTTCTGCTCGTTGGTGTCGGCGACGTAGCAGATCATCTCCTCAAGCGCGTCGAGGTTCAGTCGCTGTTTGGCGGAGACCTGGACAAACTCGGTGGTGCCACCGGTCTCGGTTGACTGCACACCGCGCGCCGCAAGCTGCTGTATCACCTTGTTCGGGTTGGCTTCCGGCTTGTCGATCTTGTTGACGGCGACGATGATGGGCACGTTGGCGGCCTTGGCGTGGTCGATGGCCTCGATGGTCTGGGGCATAACACCGTCGTCGGCTGCGACGACGATGACGACGATATCCGTGACCTTGGCACCGCGCGCGCGCATGCGAGTAAAGGCCTCGTGGCCCGGCGTGTCGAGGAAGACGATTTCGCGGCCAAAGGCGGGCGAGTCGGGCTTGGTGATCTTTACCTTGTACGCGCCGATGTGCTGGGTGATGCCTCCGGCTTCGCCGCTGGCGACATCGGTGGAGCGAATGGCGTCGAGCAGCGAGGTCTTGCCGTGGTCGACGTGACCCATGACGGTGACGACGGGCGATCGGACGACTTCGACCATGCCGCTGGTGTCTTCAAGGAAGCCTTCGATGGCCTCGTTCTCCAACTGCTCTTCGACCGAGATGACGGTGGCGTCAGCCCCAAACTGGCGAGCGACGTCTTTGACGAGTTCGCCGTCGAGCGACTGGTTAACGGTGACGAAGACGCCCTTCATCAGCAGGACCGCGATGAGGTCCTTGCCGCGTACGTCCAGCTTTTCGGCGAGATCTTTGACCGAGATGCCTTCCGTGACGGTGATGGTCTTGGTGATGGGCAGAGGCTCGCGCGACATCTGCTGGCCGCCGTAACGCGGTGGCGGCTGGAAGCCCTTCATCGGGCCTTCCTTCACCTTCTCGTAGCGCTGTCCTCCGCGACGCTGGCCGGGACGCGCGGCAGGGCGCATGCCCTCGCCGGGGCCGGGCATCGCACCAGGCGCGCCGGGCGCACCACCAGGCCGCGCACCGAAGCCGGGGCGCGGCGGGTAGCCAGGACGCGAACCGGGTGCACCGGGAGTAAAGCCGGGGCGAGGAGCTCCGCCGGGGCCGCCTGCAAAGCCCGGCCGTGTGGGATGCATGGGGCGGCGCGCGCCGGGCGCCATGCCCGGACCGCCGGACATGCCCGGGTTCGGGCGGTTGCCCTGATATCCGCCGGGGCCTGATCCCGGGCCGCCTGGGCGAGGACGCTCAAAGATGGGCCTGCCCCGTTGAGGCGTAGCCGCACCAGGAACGGGTGGAGGCGCGTTGTAGCTGGGGCGCGGGCCGGTCTGCGGCATGATGCGGCGCGGTGCTACAGGTACAGGAGCAGCGGGTGCAGTCTCTACCGACGCAGGCAACGGCTCCGCTTGCACTTCAGGCTGCGGCACGGCTGGTGCAGCGGCAGCGGGCGACGCTGCCTGTGGCGGAACATTCGCAGGCGCGACGGCAGGCTCCACCACGGTTTGCGCCTTTGGAACCTGTGACGGAGGAACGACCACGACCGACGGCGGCGGCGCAACCTGCACGCGCGGCGCATTCGCAGCAGGTGGCGGAGGGCCCTGCGGACGGGGAGCGATGACTGGTCCAACGGGTGGCCGGCTGACGATCGCGGGTTGGGAAGCGACGGGCTGGGGAGCGATGATGTTTGCGCCCTGGCGCGGCAGGGGCATCACGATCTTGCGTGGAGGCGTCGCCGGAAGCGTTGGAGCCTGGCCCGGAGCCCTGAGGCCAGAGGGCTGAGCAGCCGCAGGCGGCGGCGGCGTCGTTGCAGGCGCGGGCTTCGATGCGACCGGCGCAGGGGACGACGCAGGAGGTGCCTGAGGAGCAACCACCACCGCGGGGCGCGGAGGAGGTGCGTTTCGAGCGGCGGCCTCGGCGTTCTTCCGCTCAAGGATCGCCCTGGCTGCGTCCCCGGGCTTCGAGACGTTGGACAGGTTGAACTTCGGCTTCGGCGCGGCGGCAGACTTGCTTCCACCACCGGTGCTGCCATTCTTGAAGTAGTCCCGAACGCGCTCTGCCTGGTCCGGCTCGATCGAACTGGAGTGCGTCTTTCCGGACACGCCAATGGCTTCAAGCGCGTCGAGAATAGGCTTGCTCTTTACTTCCAGTTCTCTCGCTAAATCGTTAATCCTAACCTTCGTCATCCGTCCCTTTTCCGCTCCCCTGCGCCGTTAGCTGCTCATATGAGCCTCGTCGAAGAAGTTGTAGGTTGCATTCTCTATTATCCCTGAATTCGCGGCTTTGCGAAGCAGGGAAAGTCTGTAGGCGTGGTAGAAACTGCTAACCACGGTCGTGCCCATCGTTGTCAATGCCTTCGTCTGAGACTTCCTGCGACAGCGCAGCAAGTTCATCGGTAGCGTCATTCCGCAATTCGATATTGGCGGTACGCGCGTCCGCATCGGAGAAGGCGTCGTTGGCGGAGTCAGCATCCTCAAGGGCAGCCAGGTCCTCCGTGGACAACGTGTCAATCTCCTGCGGTTCGTCTACGAGCCCGGCCTGCTCTGCCAGCAAAGCCTCGGGAGTCTTTGTTGCGGTATCAGAAGCCATTGGTTCCTCCTGCGCGTCGTCCGACGCGTCTTCTGACTCAGATGCGCCTGCGTCCGCAACTGCGGCGGCAGGCCGCACTTCGCCCTCTTCGTACTGGCCAAAGTAGTGACGCACGGCGATGGAGATCTTGTCGACCGTCTTTTCGCCGATGCCGGGTACTTCTTCAAGCTGTTCCGGCGTCATGTCGGCAAGCTCTTCTACGGTGGTAATACCGGCGGCGATGAGCTTCTCGAGGATCTGCTCGCCGAGTTCAGTAATCTGCTCGACCGGCGTGGTCGGACCGCCGCCCATGTCGTGCATCTGCTGCTCGACCTCCTGGCGCTTCTCTTCCTCGCTCTTGATGTCGATCTTCCACTGCAGCAGCTTGGCGGCGAGGCGGACGTTCTGGCCCTTCTTGCCGATCGCAAGCGAGAGTTGAGTGTCGTCGACGATGACTTCGATCTGCTTGTCAGCGAGGTCGACGATGGAAACGCGAGCCACCTTGGCGGGCTGGAGCGCCTTCTCGGCGAAGGTCGTGATCTCTTCCGAGTACTCGATGATGTCGATCTTTTCGCCGCGCAGTTCGCGGATGATCGACTGCACGCGCATGCCCTTCATGCCGACGCACGCGCCGACCGGGTCCACGTCCTTGTCGCGGCTCATGACGGCGATCTTGGTACGCTCACCGGCTTCGCGGGCAATCGCGCGAATGGTGACGGTGCCGTCGTAGATCTCCGGCACTTCGCTCTGGAAGAGGTTCTGCACCAGCGCGGGCGCGGCCCGAGAGACAATCACCTGCGGGCCTTTTGCCGCGCGGTCGACACGTAGCAGGACGACGCGGACGCGCTCGCCAACGGAGAACTGTTCCAGCCGCGACTGCTCGCGCTTGGGCATCCGGGCCTCTGCCTTGCCGAGGTCGAAGATGATGTCCATGGGTTCGAGGCGCTTGACCGTGGCGTTCAGCACCTCCCCGGCGCGGTGGTTGTATTCGAGAAATACGGTGTCGCGCTCCGCTTCGCGCACCTTCTGGAAGATGACCTGCTTTGCCATCTGGGCGGCGATGCGGCCGAGCGGCGTGGTGTCCTTGTAGAAGCGGAGTTCGCCGCCAACCTCGACCTCGGGCGCGAGCTCGCGGGCCTGATCGAGGGGGATCTGGTTGATCTCGTCTTCGACCTGCTCGGGCGACTCGACGACGGTCTTGAAGACATACGCACGGATCTCGCCGGTCTCCTTGTCCATCTCGCCGCGCATGTTCTCCTGCGTCTTGTAGTACTTGCGGGTGGCGAGGGCGATTGCGTCTTCCACTGCGCCGACGACGAGCGCGGGCTCGATGCCTTTGTCGCGGCTCAACGTTTCGATCGATTGATAGAGAACACTTGCCATTTTCTTTGTCCTTCTTGTGCGTGATGCGAAGTTCCTGGTTGTTCGTTCTCCGTTGTCAGTTGACGGCGGAGCGTCAGATCTCGGCGACCAGGTTGGCCTTTTCTACATTGACCAGGCTGATGTCGACCGACTGGACCGGATTTTCTCTGCCTGCAACTGACTTGCGGGCTTTACCCTTCTGCTTGATTGCGGTGAGGTCAAGGGTGAGCACTCCGTCGCTGAAATTGACCAAACGGCCTTGCCAGTGGCGGTTGTTGTTGATCGGCGTAAATGTCTGCAGCTTGATGAGGCTGCCGGTGAAGCGGGTGAACTCTTCGGCCTTAGACAGCTTGCGTTCGAGGCCCGGCGACGAGACTTCGAGCGTGTACGCGGCACCTGGAATCTGATCTTCGACGTCGAGTACGGTGCCGAAGTCGCGGGCGAAGTTCTCGCAGTCTTCGTGGGTCACCCCTGAGAGCATCTCGGCTGGAACACCGCTGGGGAGGTCTTCAACTTCCCCGGCGGCGGCCTGTTCGGCGAGTTTGGCGCGGGCTGCCGCGTCCTTTTCGATAAACACCCGAAGAGTGCGGTGCTTGGCCCCGCCCTGGAATTCGATCTCGACGACTTCCAGGTGATGCGAGGCGGCGACGCGGTCCGCCGTCTTCCGGATTTCGTCCAACTGTACTGCCATGGGTCTTTGAGTCTCGATTCCTGGTGCTTTGTGTTGTCAATGCGGCAAAGCAGGGCCGTTTTTGGAGCAAATAAAAAGTGGGCTTTGGCCCACTCATCGTTCCCGTCATCTTCCGGTGCGCTCACGGCCTTGCAACGACGGGACAAATTCGTCTGCAAACCTGATAGTACACCGGCTTGTGATCGGATTCAAATGGCCTCCCAACTGTTGAATGGGCCAGGTCTTGATTGGGCTAGGTCAAAAAGTGTGGTTCCGGCCGCACCCCCGCGCTACACTCTGGACAGGAAAACACCTCTATGACGCAGAGCGACGCTGTGGCGCAGACAGACACGAACTCTCAAATGGCTCCGCCGGAAGACGCCGCCGGAATGGTTACGCCGTCGAAAGTCGTCTCGGCCGTTGAGCAGATCGTTGCACATGTAAAGCCCTTGCGTATCGTCGCTTTTGGCTCACGGGCCCGTGGCGATCACCATCCTGATAGCGACCTCGACCTTGCCGTCATCGTCGAGAAATACGATCCCAAAGTCGACAAGCGCCCTATTTGGCGTACCGACATCGATGCCTGGATGTCCATTGACCTGCTTGTAGTAGGCCGCGAGCGTTACGAGTATATGCGGGACTCGATTATCAGCGTATACAACGACATTGCCAACGAAGGGGTCACTCTTTATGATGCATCCACTGGATCAATCGATCATCGAGCTGCTGAACGCATCGCACGATGATGAAGAGAATCTATCGCTGCCTACGAACGATCGCTCCTTTGGATTCCATGCCCAACAAGCGGTTGAAAAGCTTTTGAAGGCGGCCATTGGAGCTCATGAACAGAAGTACAAGTACACGCATGACATAGCCGAATTGCTGAACGACCTCTACGCACTGAAAGAGCGACTTCCATTTGAGGCAAGCCGCATCGAGAGTCTAACGGGCTATGCAGGCATCTGGCGATATCAATTGCCCGAGCCTATATCGCAGGGACAGCGCGCTGAACTTAGGCAAGCGGTAGTTGACTTGAGAAGTCACACGCTACGGCGCCTTAGCGTTCTTCGCCCTGACGTGGATTGGACTGCCTTCCAATAATTCCCTATCGTCAGGCAATAGCGGAGACTGCGGCGTCCAGGATGAAGGAGATTTCCTCTGAGCCGTGGGCGGTTCCCACAAACGCCGCCTCATACTGCGAGGGCGGCAGCCAGACCCCTGCGTCAAGCATGGCACGATGAAACTTCGCGAAGGCGGTGGAGTCTGAGGTGGCGGCGGTCTCGAAGTTGGTGACCGGGGTGGACGTGAAGAACCAGGTGAACATCGAGCCGACTCGGTTGGTGGTGAGGTGTACGCCCGCGTCCGCGGCGATAGCGGCGACGCCTTCGGCGATGGCAGCGGTGGTGCGGTCGAGTTGGGAGTAGATGGTGCCGGCGTGGGCGATGAGGTGCGACAGCGTTGCGATGCCGGCCGCCATGGCGAGCGGGTTGCCGCTGAGCGTTCCGGCCTGGTAGACGGGGCCGAGCGGGGCGAGGAAGTTCATAATCTCGGCGCGGCCGCCGAATGCACCGCAGGGCAGGCCGCCGCCGATGATCTTGCCGAGCGTGGTGAGGTCGGGCTTGATGCCGTAGAGCACCTGCGCGCCGCCGAGCGAGAGCCGGAAGCCGGTCATCACCTCGTCGAAGATGAGCAGCGCGCCGTGCTCGTGGGTGAGGGTGCGGAGGCCTTCGAGGAAGCCGGGCGCGGGCGGGATGGTGCCGGCGTTGCCGACAACGGGCTCCGCTATAACGCAAGCGATGGCGTTTCGGTGAAGGAGAAAGGCGGCGCGGACCTGATCGAGGTCGTTGTACGGGAGCGCCAGGGTGTGCATCGCGGTCTCTTCCGGGACGCCGGCGGAGCCGGGTATGCCAAAGGTCGCTACGCCGGAGCCTGCCTTCACGAGCAGCGCGTCCGCGTGGCCGTGATAGCAGCCTTCGAACTTGATGACGAACTTGCGGCCAGTGTATCCGCGGGCCAGGCGGATGGCGGACATGCAGGCCTCAGTTCCTGAGGAGACGAAACGCAGGCGTTCGACGCTGGGGAAGCACTGCATCACGAGTTCGGCGAGATTGGCTTCGCCGGCGTGTGAGGCTCCGAAGCTGGCTGAGCGTGCCGCGGCCGCCTGGATCGCTTCGACGGCGGGCGGGAAGGCGTGGCCAAGGATCATCGGCCCCCAGGAGCCGAACATGTCGAGATATTTGTTGCCGTCGGCGTCGTAGAGGTAGGCACCTTCGGCGTGGGTAACGAAGGGTGGGTCACCGCCGACGGCGCGAAAGGCGCGAACCGGCGAGTCGACGCCGCCGGGAAGAAAAGATTCAGCGCGAAGCTGGAGAGCGCGGGAGTTGGCTAGTGAGCGCATCCTCTAAGGGTATAGAAGGGTGGGCGGCACGAACAGGAGGCCGGGTGGGACCATCAACAAATTCAGCCTTGGGCCGGCTGGCACCGCTTGCCGCCTCCATCGAAGCAAGTTCTTTCCGCCATGGATCTTCTTCAGAGCCTTCAAAAGGTCTCTCCCGAGACCCAACCTTAGGTGTCGTCTTATGCGGGAGAGTTTCCAGAGTTCGCCCTGCTAGACTTGAACTTCCTTTGCACGGGCCCCATGCACAACTCTAGAGAGGAACTCCCTTGCCGGACGAGAACGATCCCTTCCCAGCACTATCGGCCGCGGACAACACAGCCATACCCTCCCTCCACGCTGCTGCGAAGCCGCGCAAGAAGCCGGTCACCTATTCTGACGCGGGCGTCAACATAACCAGCGGCGAGAAGAGCAAGCAGCGCATCAAAATGCTCGCGCGAAAAACATTCAACAAGCATGTGTTGTCGGAGATTGGCGGGTTCGGCGGTCTATTCGAGCTTGATGTCGAGAGGTTTCCGCACCCGGTGCTCGTCTCCAGCACGGATGGTGTAGGCACCAAGCTGAAGGTGGCTTTTGAGCTTGGAATTCACCATACGGTTGGGCAGGACCTGGTGAATCACTGTGTCAACGACATCGCTGTGCAGGGTGCCACGCCGCTGTTTTTTCTCGACTACCTTGCAACCGGCACGCTTGAAGACGATATCGTGGAGACCGTCGTGCAGGGGATCAGCGAGGCTTGCCGCGCGAATGGCTGTGCTCTCATCGGCGGCGAGACAGCGCAGATGCCGGGCTTCTATCGAGACGGCGAGTACGACCTGGCCGGAACCATTATCGGCGCGGTAAGTCGCGACAAGATCATCACCGGCGCAAACATTCAGGTGGGCGATATTCTCGTCGGCCTGCCCTCGAATGGCCTGCATACCAACGGCTACTCGCTGGCGCGCAAACTTCTGTTTGAAGAGGCCAAGTACGGCCCCGAGCAGTACGTGAACGAACTGAAGGACAAGACCGGAGCGGCACTGATGCGTACACACCGGAGCTACTTAGGAATTATCAAGAAGCTCGCAATGGCGGAGGTGGTTTCGGGTCTTGCGCACATCACCGGCGGCGGCATCACGGACAACCTGCCAAGGATCATTCCGAAGGGCATGGGCGCAGCCGTCGATCTGATGTCGTGGACCCCGCCGCCCCTCTTTCAACATCTTCGCGAACTTGGCAATGTGGACCGGGACGAGATGATGCGGACCTTCAACATGGGCATTGGGTTGATCTGCGTAGTACCGGCAGAGTTGATCAAGAAGACCAAAGCAATCCTAAATCGAGCCAATGAACGGCATTGCATCATTGGGAAGATCGTACGGGGCGAGCGGAAGGTGACGTACAACTAGGGGAAACAGTGCGGACAACACGGGAATGACACTGGTTAGCCTTGTTGTTGAGCTTTGTGCTGGATGTCTCATCGGTTTCACCGCTTTCGCACTCAAGCGTCGGCGTCGATGTATTTTCTAGCTGAAAACCGTTATGGAAAGCTGCCGCGCAAAATGCGCTAGCCGAATTAGGCAAAGGGGATAAGGCCCGGTGACTCATCTTGGTATTCTCCTGTCCGGACGTGGCTCGAACTTTCTCGCGATTGCGAATGCAATCCGGCTCGAGATCATCAAAGACGCTCAGATCGCAGTCGTGCTGTCGAACAAGGAAGACGCTCCTGGACTGGCCGTCGCGCGGGAGATGGGGCTGCTTGCGATTGCCATTCCTTCGGCGGGTATAGACCGTGCGGAGCATGATGCGGCGATGATCTCCGAGCTGCGGGCCAACAACGTCGATCTGGTTTGCCTCGCGGGCTATATGCGCATCATCTCGCCCGAGTTTGTGGCAGCGTTTCCGGACCGGATTCTGAACGTGCACCCATCGCTGCTGCCCGCATTTCCCGGCCTGGACGCGCAGGCGCAGGCGCTGGAATTCGGAGCGAAGATTGCTGGCTGCACAGTGCACTTTGTGGATGAGAAGGTGGACCACGGTGTGATCGTGCTGCAGCGGGCTGTGCCGGTCGAGGAGGACGATACGGCGGAGACGCTGTCGGCACGGATTCTGGAGCAGGAGCACCTGGCTTATCCTGAGGCGATTGCCCGAGTAGTGGGTGGGGAGTACCGCATCCTCGGACGACGATATTTGAAGGGTTAGCGGTGGCCGGTCCCGCTTATTCGCTACGAGGCTGCGAAGGAGCGGGCACGAGCTGATGATGGTAGTTCGGCTCCCACATCTGGCGGTGAAGCTACCAGATATGGGGCACCCGGCTGCGAAGGAGCGGGCACGAGCTGATGATGGTAGTTCGACTCCCAAGAGCGGGCAGCCGACTATCGAAGCATGGGTGTGTGGAGACGGTTTGGATTATTGACCCAAGACCGGAGCGCTCGCCCGTGCGTGAAGATATCTGGACTGCTGCGTCCAGGCTGCACGTCCCAAGAGACGGAGATTTACTTCGACTTCCATCGGTATTCGCCGAAGTGGTTGAGTTCAGAGTTCTTAGAACTGGCGGCCATGGGTCTCCGGCACAGCAAACATCAATGCTCCTAAAAGGAAGAGCAGCAGCATGAAGCGCACCATGGTTGGCGTGCTAGGCTTTTCGGGAGCATAGCCAGTAAAGGTGCGCCAGCCCATGCCCGCGGCGATGAAGAGGAAGACGCCTTCGTGCAGGACAGCGTAGAAGACCAGGGTGGCGATGAGGACGAGGCCACGCTGCATTCGGCTGAGCGCGTGAGTGGCCTGGGCACCGTCGAGACCTAGAACGGGGATGAGGTTGATCAGGTTGAGCCAGGCGCCGGTGTATGCCAAAGCGGCCCAGAGGGAGTTGGTGGTCTCGGCCTCCTGCGGGCCGATGGAACCGCCGGCAGCGAAGTAGATGCCGGCGCAGGCGGCGGCGGCAAGCAGACCGAAGAACGGGCCGGCCAGCGCGATCGCCGAAAGCGTGTCGAGATCGACGCCCATGCTGTACCACCTGACGTAAGCTCCAAGGCCCGGAAGAAAGACGGGCAGGTCGACTTTCAGGCCGCGGCGGCGCGCCGCGACGTAGTGACCGAACTCATGAATCATGATGGAGAGTGTGAATCCAAGGCCGAACTTCCACCCGAACACTGCCCAGTAAAGGCCGAAGAAGGCGAAGAAGCTGAGCAGGAACTTGAACTTGAAGAGGATGAAGACCAGCGACTTCGCTTTGGCAAGGAAGAAGACGACAGGGGCGAGCGGGCCGAGACGGCGCGTCCACTTGGCTTTGCTCTCTTCGGCTGCCTTGCCGCGATCGTCGATGGCCTGAATACGGGCCTGGATGCCCTCGACCTGAGTAGTTCCAGCGGGAATCCATTCCAGCATGGAAGCCCATGTAGCGCGGGCTTGAGCCCACTTCTGCTCCTGTTCCTGCTGGGTAGCGAGCGTAGCGAGCAAGCGCAGATGGCCCGAGTAGACGATGGTCTGGCACTCGGGACAAGCGAGCCTGCCTTCGGGCAGCCAATGGCTGCACTCCGGACAGTTATGGATGGAGAGAGGCGGAGCTGGGGTTTCGACCGGACCGGACGCAGTTTGGGTTGCGGAGTTCAGAATAGACAGCCTCAGTCCATCATGTTATCTGCTTTCGAGGCCATCTTGTGCCGCGATCCATTGGGCGATCTATCCGGTCGAAGTGAGAGAACTCGCTTTACATCGAAACCGCGACCCGCTCGAGCGTCTCCTGCATCTGCTGCAAGGGCCCATACAGCACAGCCACACTCGTAGCGGCGGTACGCGCGTCCTCGTGCGAGACGCCATAGCCGCGCTCGGCGAGAAAGCTACGAATCAACTCAGCGACCTGGCGCGAGTCCAGCCCCGACTGCAAAAGGTCTTCGCGCAGATCAGCGAGATCACTTGCAGAGAACTTCTCAATTGGAACACTGTCCGGATGAGCAAAAATGGCAGACCTCCTCTTTGTCAAAGCGGTGGAAGCGGCATTCAACTAAGAGCTTCGTGCCGTCTCTCATGTCCCTTTACTCGCCTGGAACGTTTATCGGCAGATCGGCACCCAAGGTTCAGGAACGTACTGGGTACCAGAACGCTGATGTTTACGTGCTATTTCAAACAGGCCGACGACCTTACGCAATCACTCAAAAGTTGGACCCGTCGCAGCCCGGCGGATGCGACTGCTGAGATCGGACGGAGATAAGCACGGGGATTCCGTCCACTTCAGGAAATCTACAGCCACAGCCAGTACAAACGATTGGATGCAGGTTTGCCGCGGGAGTCAGGTCAAGGTGGAGAGAATTCCGACATACGGGGCAGGCAAGCCAGCCCAGGCGGGCAGA
>CAZZYQ010000010.1:68763-81545 GCA_964658395.1 uncultured Granulicella sp.
CCTCTCACCGCCCGCTTGTTCTTGACGGCGTCGCCATTGCGGCAGAGATCAAGGCGGAAGTCGCGCAGCAAGTCAAGGAGCTGGCCGAAGCTGGTGTACGGCCTGGTCTCGCCGTAATTCTCGTCGGCCACAACCCCGCATCGGAGATCTACGTTCGCAGCAAGGTGAAGACCTGCGGAGAACTCGGCATCTTCAGCGAGATGTTGGCGCCGCCCGAATCGATTACCACGGACGAGATGCTTGCCCTGGTCGACCGGTTGAATGCTCGCAGCGACATCGACGGCATCCTGATACAGCTGCCTTTGCCAAAGCACGTTGATACGCGTCGTCTGCTTGAAGCGGTCTCACCTGAAAAAGATGTGGACGGCTTTCATCCCATCAATGCAGGCAGACTCCAGAGCGGCCAGCCCGGGTTAGCGCCTTGCACCCCGGCTGGCATCCTCGAGGTCCTGAAGCGCAGCGGGATTACCTTGTCGGGGCAGAACGCTGTGGTGGTGGGCCGATCAGACATCGTGGGTAAACCTGCAGCGATGATGTTGCTGAATGCCTCCGCGACGGTAACGATCTGCCACAGCAAGACCAAAGATCTCGGCAAGGTGACCCGCGGCGCAGACATTCTGGTCGCTGCAATCGGCAGGCCGGGATTTGTCACTGCCGAGATGGTCAAACCGGGCGCGGTGCTGATCGACGTAGGCATCAATCGCGTTACCGACGAGGCCGAGTTGAGGGGGTTTTTCGGCGACGATCCGGCTCGGGCAGCTACCTTCGCCAAACGGGGCTCCGTGGTTGTTGGGGACATCCATCCCGCGGCGTTCGCAGTCTCCGGGGCCTACACGCCGGTGCCTGGAGGCATCGGGGCACTCACCATTGCCATGCTGATGCAGAACACTGTGACTGCTGCCAGGCTACGGCGCGGTCTGCCTCTCGCTTCTGCCGCCGCCCCGCAGGTTTAGCGTGCTGCGCGTCGGGCTGACTGGCGGCCTGGGGAGCGGTAAGTCGACCGCCGCTCGAATGTTCGCTGCGTTGGGTGCCAAGGTCCTCTCGTCCGACGAGATCGGACGAGAATTAATGCAGCCCGGGCATCCGGTGTATGAGGCCATCGTTAGGCAGTTTGGTGCAGAAGTGGTTCATACGTCAGACGCCACGCTCGATCGCGCCGCCCTCGCACAAATCGCTTTTGGAGAGGGCCGCATCGATGAGTTGAACGCCATCGTCCATCCGGCAGTGATCAGGCAGCAGCAGAAGTTGATGGACCAGATTGCAGTAAGCGCTCCCGGAGCAGTCGTGATGATTGAATCCGCACTGATCTTCGAAACGAAGTATGGCGCCACGGACACCGGCGGCTGGCGCACCCGCTTCGATAAGCTGGTCCTCGTGACCGCGCCCGAGACGGCAAGAGTCAGTCGATTCATCCAACGTTCAAGTATGGGCCGGAGCTTGACCGAGGAAGAGCGCACTTCGCTTGAGGCTGAGGCCTACCGTCGCATGGCGCAACAGATGCCCGACGAACAGAAGGCGGCCCTTTGCGACTACGTACTCACGAACAGCGGCTCGCTTGTAGAACTAGAGTGGCAGGTCGATCGTCTGTGGCCTCTGCTGCTGGCAGACGCTCCGGCCTGCATCAGGTGATGTTCTTCGCGTCGCCGGAGTTTGGACCGGCCACGCGGAAGAGCCCAGCCGCTGAACGATCTTGCGCGGAAAACATCGTCACTGGAGTGGCCCGAAGGCCGACCGCAGGCACCGTTCTACTGGAGCGCTGTGCCAAGGAGAGGGCGGCTGTTGGGCTGGGCTGCTGGAGTCGAAGCGCGATCGTCTCTTCCGCGATCAGACAGGCCGAACAGACGACGAATGCGGTCAACTCCCCAAACACTCTCGTCTCGATCAGGATGCCGAAGCTGAACATGAAGACCAGCCAGATTGGCACTAGCCAAAGCCAGGCGCGCAACCTTCCGTCCGGGATACGGTCGCGAAGAAGCACGACGCCAAGCAGAAGGTAGCCGCACGCGCTAAATAGCTGCGGCCATGCCAGCGGTGCAAGCAGAGATTTAACGTTCCAGCTGAATCGCGGGTAGAACTCTGATCCGTTTCCTTGAAACAGGGAGCGCATCAGAATCTCCCAAGCGATCCAGATGATCGTTAGACTGCTCACCAGGAGAAGCGGTCGAAGCCGCAGCAGCCTGGTCCATTGGATCCCGGTGCCGTCGAAAGTCTCGTTAATCACGTACAGGGGTAGAAGCAGGAGAGTTGTTTCCCGGTTAACCGTGGCGACCAGGAACAACCCCACAAACAGGATCCAATGCTTATGGAAGTAGAGCAGGTACATCGCGGCCGAAAAGAAGGCCAGGCTAGGCAGGTCGTAAATAAAGCGGAAGTTCTGCACCGTGTGCATTACGTACGTGGCGCCACACACGACCAGGAAGACTGGGTAGACGAATGGGGTAAGCAGCTTACGGCGTGAGCTTGCCTCGTAGATCCTTATGGTGAACCAGCCGGCGGCGATGAGGCACAGAACGTCGATAACGGCTTGGGCAATTACCTCAGGCGCTACCGGCTTGGGGAACCAGAACCGGTAGAGGCCAAACGGTTCAGCGAGCCACTGCAATGCCCGGCTGCCGTGCGCCCATCGCATGACCGGCATCATCAGGCAACGGCCTTGAAAGGGCATCCGTTCCGCGCCCCGGCTGTAGAGTGCGGTGTTCACATAGGGGCGCGTGAGCCATAGGTAGCACCATACAAACTGGATCGTTGCAGACAGGTAGAAGGTCGCGAGAATAAAGTGTTTGCGCCGCACGACCTCCCCCCCATCGCATGATCAGGATGCCGGCGTACATCGGACCTGAAGATCAATCCCCACCTGTGATGTTGTGTCTACATTCCGGGTTTGCCATTGTCCGCGCGGGAAGCTGCGCCACTTCTTAAGCCGCCCGTAAAGACCGCTTGATACACTTGCTATCAAGACAACAGCAAGGGAGATCTACGTGTCGCAGCGCACTTTCAGCATCATCAAGCCGGACGCAGTCCGCAAAGGTCACACCGCCGCTATCCTCGCCGAGATCGAAAAGGCGGGCTTCAAGATTGTGGCCATCAAGCGAATCAGCATCTCCAACGCCCAGGCGGAGGGCTTCTATCACGTCCACTCCGCGCGACCCTTCTTTGCATCGCTGACGCAGTTTATGTCGAGCGGACCGATCTTTCCGATGGTGCTTGAAAAAGAGAACGCGATTGCCGACTTACGTAAGCTGATGGGCGCGACCAACCCCGCGAATGCGGAAGAGGGAACAATCCGCAAGATGTTTGCTGGGTCGATCGAGGAGAACGCGATCCACGGCTCCGACGCGGAGGAGACCGCGGCCTTCGAAATTGGGTACTTCTTCGCTGGATTTGAGCTGGCCTAGAAGCACGCCCAGCGGGGCCGCGGCGCAGTTCTCGCGAAGAACCAAAGAGAACTGCCCGCGCTCTATGCCTCCCCACCCGGATGTATGACTCAGCTTAGGTTCAACGACTGCACCGCCTCGCACCCGGGAGGGACAGATGCAGCGTCGAGTTTCCCGTGACGAGGGGCTGCGAGGGTTCTCCGACCTGCCTCGACTTTTACTTTGCAAACAGCCGAGGCAGGTCGATTGAGTCTCCCATCGCCTTGTACCCTGCGTCTCCCGGATGTAGATGATCTCCACTATCTGCAGTCTTAGAGAAGACGGCTGGATTGGACGGGTCCCGCGTGGCCAGGTCGAAGTCTACGACGCCGTCCAGGGCCTTGTTGGTCCGGATCCAACCGTTAACTGCGACCCGTATCTTCTCACCTTCGGCAGATTGGTACCCCGCACCTACAAATGGAGTAAGAGTCGCGCCGATCGCCTTTATGCCATGGGTGTGCGCGCGCTCAACCATCTGCTGTAGACCGGCGATCAACTCTTCCGCGGTGATTGGGTCTTTGCCGCCCTTTGGGTTTGTCGCGTTTCCTATGTCGTTTATGCCTTCCATGAAGATGAAGTACTTCACACCTGGATGGGTGAGCACATCGCGATCGAAGCGTGCCAGAGCGTTCGGCCCAGTGCCATCGTGCAGCACGCGATTGCCGCCGATGCCCTCGTTCAGAACGCTGAGCGCGCGAAGCTTCTTGTCGGCTTGAACTCTGCGCGCCAGTACGTCGGGCCAGCGAGCATTGGCGTTTTTGGTGCTGAGCGCGCCGTCGGTGATACTGTCGCCGAAGCATACGATCGCGCCAGCACTCTCAGGAGCGACTACATCAACGCCCTTGAGAAACTCCCAGGACTCGAAGGTCCTCGCATCAGAAAACTTCTTCTGTCCCACGACGTTTTCAGGCGTCATGTAGTTGGTCTGGTCGGCAAATCCGTGAAAACTGCGGCTATGGATTGGCTGCGCCGGAATGAAGAGGCTGATGGCGAGGTCGCTGAGCGGCGGAAACTTCAAGTCTGCCGGATCGCTGATCGCGCTGGCTCCGGGCGGAATTGTGATGGCTTCACGTCCACTGAAGGTCAGGGCATTCGCAGAAGCCAGTCCAATCTCCGATCCGCCGGTGCTGAGCGCTACATGTGCGGACTGCACTCTCAAAGGGTCGGAGCCGAACTCATTCGTAAGCACGATGCGAAGACGGCTGCCTCCGAGTGAAACGTGGACGATCTGCCGCAGCGTCATGTCCGTTTCACCAAGCTTCATCTCGGTGTTGGAGGCACTGTACGGCGCCGTGGCCCAGGTGCCCACCCAGTTCTCTGCAGGGGCAGCGGCGCGGGACGTTGCCGGCACGAAGCAGAGCAGGATCAAACAAAAGAGGCGATGCGGGATGGAGCCTGAGATCATTCGAAGTTTCCTCGGGGCAAATCTGCTTCCTGTATCCGCATCATTCTATCTCCGCTTCACCGCGGTTTGCTGCATCACGTATAGTTGCAGTGCTTAGGTCGCTATGTCTGCGAACCGTACAGGGGAAATCATTCAATGAAATTGGTACGCGCTATTCTGTTTCTCATGACCACTTCACTTGCAGCACATGGTGCGATCAGCAAGACCTCCTGGGGCAAGTTGCCGGACGGTACCGCCGTCGATCTGTACACCTTGACGAGCGGAAAACTTGAGGTCCAGTTGACCACCTTCGGCGCGCGTATCGTCTCCATCAAGACGCCGGACCGGACCGGGAAAGTGGCCGATGTGGCCCTTGGCTACAGCTCGCTCGATGGCTATGTGACGGACAACAAGACCTATGTCGGGTCGATCGTGGGCCGCTACGGCAACCGCATCGCCCACGGCAAGTTTTCGCTCGACGGCAAGGAGTACAACATCCCGTTGAATAACGGGCCCAACACCCTGCACGGTGGCACCACCGGCTTCGACCGCAAGGTCTGGAAGGCGCACGAGGTTCCTGGCGGAGTCGAGTTCACGCTGGTCTCGCCCGATGGCGACATGGGTTACCCCGGCACCCTCACCGCGCACGTGAAGTACACGCTGTCAAATGATGCGCTGCGCATCGACTATACGGCGTCCACGGACAAAGACACGGTTGTGAATCTTACCAATCACGCGTACTTCAACCTGGGCGGCGAAGGCAGCGGCCTTATTCTGGGCGAGGAGATCACGATCTATGCCGACCGCTACACCCCGGTCGATTCGGGTTTGATCCCGACTGGGGAGCTGGCACCCGTAGCAGGCACGCCTTTTGATCTGCGTAAATCGACCCCGATCGGTAAAGCCGACCCCAACGCAGACCCGCAGATGAAGCTCGGCGGCGGCTATGACCATAATTGGGTGTTGAACGGCAAGATCGGCGAACTTCACCCCGCGGCCCGCGTGTTCGACCCAAAGACAGGTCGGGTGATGACCGTGACGACGACCGAGCCGGGAGTTCAGTTCTATGCGGGCACTTCAATCCCGGGAACCTTTACGGGCAAGGCGGGTGTCGTGTACGTGAAGAACGCGGGATTCTGCCTTGAGACCCAGCACTTCCCCAACTCTCCAAACGAGAAAAGCTTTCCGAGCACGGAGTTGAAGCCCGGGCACCCCTTGCACAGCACCACGGTGTTTACGTTCAGCGTCGAGAAGTAGTCGAGAAGTAGCCGGCAGACACACAAACCGCTGCCCGTGCAGTTTAGGTAACGGCAGCGGTTTTGCGCTACGATCTAATCCCTTTCTGGCGATCCGCTCAGCGCTTGCTCGCGAACGGGTCTTTGATGTCGTCGTGCTGGACCTGGACCAGGTAGACGAAGTGCGACAGGGCGCGAGACAGCCGCAGCGCGTGCTCATCGTCGGCTTCATAGTAGATGCGCAGAGCGGGCTCTGCAAAAGGTTCGCCGGTCTTTTGAATGCTGTTAACGCACTGCGAGTTCTCCTTGCACCACACCTTCACGTTCGTAGCCGGATGCCCGCTCACTACAAACGCTGAGCAGTCCAGAAGATACACGGGGACCGTCTGCTTGATACCTGACTCAAGCTGGATGAGGCCAGTGGATAGATTGTAGGAGATCGAGAAGTTGGGGACCACGGTCTTGCCCGCGTCCGTCAGATACTTCACCGTCTCCTCGAGCGAGGGACCTTCGACCTGGCAGGCGGCGCGAGCGGAAGCGCCCGCTGAACAGAGCAGCATTATAAGAACAAACCCATGGAGCAAAGCCCTTGGCGGATGCATGTTTCTTCTTCTCCTATCCGAATGGTTCGATTTGCCGCACACTGTCCTGCACACCATCCCGCACACGACCGGTGCCGGTCGCCGGTGTCAGACAAAGCTCTCTCAGGGTGCCAATCGAGTAGTTCAGAGATGCCGGGTTGCACGTCCAGAAAGACTGAGGACGAACTTTCTTCGTGACAACTCAAGCGAAGAAAGACAGATGCGCAAATCTTGTTGGTCTCTTTGCTCCGCCTTTAGCGAAGCGACTGTCACAGCGTAAAGGCACACGGCTATCGGCGCATTACCAAAGCCGGGTAATGGTACTGCCACTTTCGTGCAATGGGTTACTTGATGTCGCGCCAGTTGTCGCCCACGCCCACATCGGCCACGATCGGAATGGAGAACTCGGCCACGTGCTCCATCTCCTGCTTGACCAGGCGCTTGAGATCATCTACTTCTTCAGGCACCACATCGAAAAGCAGTTCATCGTGTACCTGCAGGGTCATCTTCGAGCGAAACTTCCGCTCGATCATCGCGCGGTCCAATGCAATCATTGCCAGTTTGATCAGGTCGGCCGCGGCCCCTTGCAGCGGGGTGTTCACGGCCGTCCGTTCGGCGAAGCCGCGCATGTTGGGATTACGCGACTGAATGTCCGGTATGGGCCGGATGCGACCGAAGTGCGTCTTTACGGCGCCATCCCGACGCACGGTATCGAGCGTCCGGTCGATAAAGGTGCGCACCCCTTTGTAGCGGTCGAAGTAGGTCTCGATGTACAGCTTTGCCTCTTTCTGGTCGATGCCCAGCTGTGCCGCCAGGCCGAAGGGACTAATGCCGTACACGATGCCGAAGTTCACCGCCTTCGCCCGCGAGCGTGTCTCCTTCGACATGGTTGCCGGATCGACCCCGAAGACCTCCGCTGCAGTAAGCGTATGAATGTCCTGGCCGGTCCGGTAAGCGTTGAGGAGCAGGGGGTCCTGCGAGAAGTGCGCCATGAGCCGTAGTTCGATCTGCGAGTAGTCCGCCGACATCAGAACATTGCCCGGCGCGGCGATAAAGGCCGTTCGGATCTCCCGTCCAAGCGCCGTGCGAATCGGTATGTTCTGCAGGTTCGGGTTGGTCGAGGATAGCCTCCCGGTCGCTGTGCCTACCTGGTTGAAGGTCGTATGCACGCGCCCTTCGCTGTCGGCGAGTGCGGGAAGCTGGTCGGTATAGTTGCTGCGCAGCTTCGACATCTGCCGATACTCCAACACAAGCGCTGGAGCGGCGTGGTGCTCTGCCAGTTCCTCCAGAATGTCCTGCGCGGTCGAGACCACCTTGCCCTTGCCATACTTCATGGGTTTGGGCAGCATCATCTTATTGAAGAGCACGTCGCCGAGCTGCTTTGGCGAGCCAATGTTGAAGCGGTGTGGGCCGCCGATGCCCATGGTCTCACCCGCCAGAGCGTAAATGCGCTCTGCAAGGTTATCGATGTCGATGGCGAGCCTGCTGGAAAGGTCTCGGAGCACCTTGGAGTCGACGCGTACGCCAGCCTGCTCCATCCGCAACAACACCGGAACGAGCGGCAGGTCAATCGTGTTATAGACATGATGAAGCGGGGAGACAGCTTCTCGTCGGACCGGGGCCGCGGCAAACAGCATCTCTGGCGTGACCGCCCCGCCCAGCGAAGGGTCGTCCTTCGGAACATGGTGCTCGAAGGTCCCCGCCTCAGCCACCTGAACCGAAAGCGCCGCGGCCAGTCTTACGATTGCCGCGGCAGCCTCCGGCAAACTCTTTGGATCAGCAGGGTTCAGCTTGGTTGGCTGATGTACCAGGGCGCGGCTGGTTGTGCGTGCAGCAATATCGGGCAGCGTATGTGAACCGTGTGTCGGATTGACGAGATAGCTCAGCAGCATCACATCGTTGCGCACGCCCTTCAACTCAACTGAATGTGGAGCGAGCGCACGCAGGACAGCTTTCAGGTCATGAACATCCTTCGGCAGCGAAGGATCTGCGAGGGCCTGCTTCACGCCCGGCAGATCAAGCGAAACTTCGATTGCTGAATCGGCGCTTACTGCCAGGCCGATCCGGCAGGCGAGATCAGAGAGGGTCCTTGCTGGACCTGAATCAGGTTCCGCCCCCTCGGCTGACGCGGGAGACGATCCTGTGCCAACAAGTGACGTACCGAAGAGAGACATGGTCTCAGCTGGAGCGCCTTCCGCTTCCACCGCACCCTCAGTCTCGCCCTCAGCACCTTCCGCGGCAATCTCCTCTGAGATCGCAACAGCATCTTCAACGATGGCCAGTGCCAATCCGCGTGCAAGGCCGGTTTGCGAATCGTTCTCGCGGGCCGCGTCCAGCAGTTGATCGACCTGTAATTGTGTCGGTTTCAATTCGTACGTCAGGACGGTGTTATCGATGGAAGGCGCAAGCTCCTTCAGCAGCGTGGTAAATTCAAGCTCCGAAAACAAGGCACGGCACGCAGCATTGTCCACGGGCTGCGTTCGCATCGCCTCAACGGAGAAGTCAATCGGCACACCGGTATGGATCGTCACCAGCTCTTTCGACAGCAGGATGTTGTCGCGATTGTTTTCGAGCGACTCCCGGTACGTCTTCTTCTTCACCTCTGCGGCGCGGTCGAGCGCGGCCTCCACACTGCCAAACTCCTTGATGATGTCAACCGATCCTTTATCGCCGATTCCAGGAGCTCCCGGTATGTTGTCGATTGAGTCGCCGCGCAGCGCCATCACGTCAATTACCTGCCGTGGCGGGACACCAAGCGCCTTTTCCACTCCCGCTGGATCAAGGATCAGGTTGTCTTTTGTGGGATTCAAGATGCTTACCTGGTCGTTCACCAGCTGCATCATGTCCTTGTCCGACGACACGACGTACACATGGTGGCCCAATTCTGCCAGCTTGCACGACAGCGTGCCAATCACGTCGTCCGCCTCGAAACCCTCGTAGTACAGGATCGGTATGCGGAATGCCTCTAAGGCGCGTCTGATGTAGGGTTGCTGCTGGATCAGGTCTGGCGGCGTCTCCACGCGGTTGGCCTTGTACCCGCCATACTCGATCGTTTCGAACGCCTGAGTCTTGATGTTGAACTTCTGCACGTCTTTCAGCTGCGTCGCGAGCTCGTTGCGATGCACGGGCGCGCCCACGTCGTAGATGGCCGCGAGATATTGCGGTGCGAAGTCCTTCCGCAGCTTGTTGATCATGTTGACGAAGACGTACGTCGCCGCGGTCGGAATGCCATTGCGCGTGGACATGGGCCGCTGACGCTGCATCGCGTGATACGCACGGAAGATGAACGCCATGCTGTCAAGCAGGTAGATCGGGGGCTTCGCGGAGTTCGGTTCAGGGGTCTGTTGAGGCATCGCTTAGTGAGGATACCGCTTTGAGGCTGCTCTTTGACACCCACGACCCGACTGGCAGCGAGGCTCTGAGCTTCTGGCCCGTGACCACACAGCCTGGGAACCGACACCCGCATCCAAGGTGCAATGAAAACGGACCAGGGTGCTGGCGGAATGGTGCAAGCGAACATTGAGTCGGTCGCCGAGATGCAGAAATCACTTGAGGAGCGGCGCACGGCGGTGGACCGCATCGCCGACCTTATCGGCGGCTTCTCCGGCAGCATGCAGTTCGTCTTCCTCCACATGGCGTGGTTTGTGATCTGGTTCCTGATCAACACACGATCGCTTCAGTTCGTTCCTGTTCGTGCGCTCAGCCGGATACCGGTGTTCGATCCCTATCCATTCATTCTCCTTGCGATGATTGTGTCGGTAGAGGGCGTACTGCTCAGCACCTTCGTCCTCATGAAACAGAACCGGATGCAAAAGCGGATTGACGTTCGAGACCACCTCAACCTGCAGATCGACCTGCTCGCCGAGAAAGAGGTAACAAAATCTCTGCAGCTGCTGGTCGCGATCTGCGAGCGCCTGGGAGTTCCCGTGGATGCTTCCGATCCCGAGCTGAAGGAGATGGCGCACATCACTTCCGTGGACATGATCACGGAACACCTGCAGCAGAACCTTTCCGCCGATCAATGATGGGCGGGGTTGACGTCGGCCCGACGCCATTCGATGGGCGCTACGGGATGGGAGAAAGTTGCATCATCTTCTCGTAAAGCAGTCGCCTCTGGATCCCAAGCCGCCTGGCGGCATCAGACTTGTTGCCACCGGATTGGCGAAGAGCGCGCTGGATCAGGTACCGCTCGCAGTAGGCAATTGCTTCGTGAAAAGGGAGGTCTTGCCATTCACGAAGGTCGCCATCGGCACCCCGGGCAACGGCCTGGAGATGAGCGCGAAGACTCGATTCAGTGATAGGCCTCCCCGCCGCCTCGACTGCGAGTTTATTCATGAGTTGCTCCAACTCACGAACGTTTCCCGGGTAGTGGTAAGCCTCAAGCGCTGCCTTTGCGCCAGCGTCGAGAATGGACAGCGCCATTCCGTTCTTTGAAGCGAAGCGGCCAAGAAAATATTCGCTCAGCGGGACGATATCGATGCGCCGTTCCCTCAGGGAAGGAAGCTCAAGGTGATACGCGTTGAGCCGGTAGAAAAGGTCCGAGCGAAAGCGTCCTTGCTCGACCTCATGAACCAGGCTGCGGTTGGTGGCGGCGATAACACGTACGTTGGAGTGCAACGTTCGCGACCCGCCAACACGCTGGTACGTTTTTTCCTGCAACACGCGGAGCAGCTTCGGCTGCACCGATAATGGCATTTCGCCAACCTCATCCAGAAACAACGTGCCGCCTTCTGCCTGCTCGAAGGCACCGACACGCTGGCTGGCCGCGCCTGTGAACGCCCCGCGCTCATGGCCAAACAGATCGGATTCGACTAAGTCCTCAGGAATGGCCGCGCAGTTGACCGCAACGAACGGCCCTTCTGCGCGCCGGCTGTTGCGGTGAATGGCCTTCGCAGCAACCTCTTTGCCAGTTCCTGTCTCACCTTCCAGAAGGACGGTGAGGTCAGTCTGAGCGACCTGGCCGACACGTTTGAACGCTTCAATCCAGGCTGGCGATCTTCCGATAAGCTGCTCTTTCTCATGGGAGATGGATTGCAGTGGAACCGGCAATTTTCCATCGCGGAAACGCTCCCGCTGAAGTCGCTCCAGGCTCTTTTGAAGGGCGACATGTTCCAAAGCTCGCGTTACTGTAGACAGAATTGCGTCGACATCCACTGGTTTTACCAGGAAATCATACGCGCCAGCCTGCATCGCCTGAACCGTGCTTTCAGCGTCGCCGTACGCCGTTAGAACAATAATGGGGACAGAGGATTCAGGCCCTTCGTGCTGCAGCGATTTCAGCACCTCCAAACCGCCCAAGGGAGCCATGCGCCAATCGCAGAGGGCTACATCGGGAGGGCACCTGCGCAGGGTGGCAATTCCCGCTTCGCCACTCGCTGCCTGTAGCACCTCGTGGCCCTCCCCGGTGAAGAGCTCGGAGAGCGTCTCGCGCAGGCTTTGATCGTCGTCGATAACCAGCACAGTCGCCATACCTAGCAGGACCCACTCCCCGGCATTTGGATGCAAACCCGGGCACCGTCACCATGATTCGACAGGAGAAGCGAACCCCCAAAGGCGTGCACGATCTCCTGCGTAATCGCCAGGCCGAGACCGGTACCTTTCGCACGGGTGCTAAAAAACGGCTCACTTGCCTTCTCAAGAGCTTCTGGCGTGAAGCCCCCGCCATTATCCGATACCTCCATAAAGATGCAGCCTGACTCTTTGCGGCACTCGACGCTGATGCAAGGGGACGCAGCTTTCACTTCCTTCAGCTGTTGCACGGCGTTATCCAACAGGTTGTCGAACACCTGTTCCAATCGCATCGAATCGACTACTGCCCAGATGTCTCTTCCTCCGGTGTAACGGATGGCAATATCAGGGTTGCGTGCCGTCCAGCGCTGAACCGCAGTCTCTGCCATTGCGCTTACATCAGCCCTCGCTTCGTTCAAGCGCATAGGACGGGAGAAATCCAACAATCTTTCCAAAATGAAGTCGAGACGATCGACCTCTGCGAGAATGACGGAAGAAGCCTGCGCTGTTGTGTCTTCAAGCGTCTTGCGTTGGGCCATCTGCGCGCGCAGCCTAATTGTAGCGAGTGGATTGCGGAGTTCGTGTGCCACGCCTGCCGAGATGCGTCCGATCGCAGCAAGACGTTCATTCTGACGGACACGCGCCTGCAGATCGCGTTCTC